>CAZDDM010000098.1:0-2564 GCA_964504235.1 uncultured Gammaproteobacteria bacterium | reverse complement strand
GTCTTGAGGGGGCTGTATCGCAAGATGTGGAGGTTCAAGTCCTCTCCCGGGCACTTTCTGTTTTACGGATATCTTCAACAACTTCAATTACACGTCGGGCACCGTTGGTCATTACCTCAGCCGTAATATCTTCAATATCAATCAAAACGAACTCATGGGCTTTATCATTGTCAATATGCGCATGTTCCATGTCCGCTTCTATATTGTTTGCCATTTGATTGTACTGAGTTTCATCCAGAACTGTTTTGTATATAAGAGTGGGATTTGTCTTTCCCGCACCTGTCAGGTAAGCAAGCGGTTGGATGCTTGTCACATCCGTGTATAAGCCCATTTCTTCGACAAGCTCCTGCTGTGCCAGTAGAACCGGATCGGGCAAATGTATTCTGTCAGATTTTTGCTGATAACTACCTCCCGGCATTTGTGCTGCACCCTGAGGCGCATACTCAGTCGGTGCGCTTTTTGTAAGGACAATTTTTCGGTCTCCGTTGTCAAACTGTACCTCAACAAGGATTGATACAGCCAGTCCGGCCCGAGCTGTTATACCACGCTCGGTAAGCCCTCTGTGAATTGCTTCCGAGTCACGTAAAGCAACATGCCGAAAATATCCTTCTGATGAATAATTCGATCCCTCAATAAGAAATTGTCCTGTCTCGTCTTTTCGAATAACATGCGGAAAAAAAGCAGGTCCGTTATAAAATGCGGTGCCTTCAGGCAAGCTTCCTTTTTTTGCAGCGATAATCTTTTCCATTTCCTCAGATATGAGCTGCTCCGTCTCTTCATCAAATTGAGCTGATATATTATTCAGAATCTGTATAGGATGCCCTTCAAGAGGAACATAGTTGCTTTCTTCAGAGCTTACAGCTTCCAGAGTAGCTGATTTCAGTGACTCCCGAATATGAAGATCAGCATTTTTGGCCCGATCAGTACGTTGTCTGATTACCTCATAAGGATCTTTATCTTCATGTCGTATGCGCTCAGCCACTTCTATTCCAAGCGTCTGTAATCCCCCTGCCCGCTGTGCGTAAAAATGAGGATTTACGGCAAGGCATAAAACACCGTCTGCGTTCTTAACTGCACCTACGGAGTATGTCGGACTTCGAAAGATTTTCAAATCAGAAGATAAAGCATCACTATCCGATTTTACAACTCTTCCGGATGCTTTGATAAGAAAATTTGCCAGATTGCCGTCTGTGATAAATTGACTGTTTTCTATTGCACGGACGATATCCGCCTGTTCACGGGGATCGTACGGAAGGGACCATTTGCTCTCACGCACCGCATCATAATTTGAAAAAAATATCCGCATAACCTCATCATGAAAGCCATAATAAGTAGTATGTATCAATGACATGGCATCAGCAAAATGAGCCGTTCGCAACGGCCCTGGTTGAGTATCGGTACTTGAGTATACAATCCCGCCTACGTTTACATACGGATCAAGTACACTGTTTTTCTCACGAGACTCAACGGTTCTGAAGCCCTCAAGAGTTACGCCATTTTGATCAAGAAATTGCTTGAAAGCTGAAGCTATAAACTGCGGAAAAGGTTCTCTGATTGATCGGTATATTCCTTTGGACTGAGGCGGTTGCAGATCTTTTCTGACGTCAATGTAGTTGTGAAGATGGAAAGCCTGAATGCTTGTACCGAGTGCTTTTCGTGTCTGCCCGGTAATACCTCTCGGATCTTCACTTATGCCGTAAGTCACGGCAGAGTCCGGATACACATCAAGGATTCCTAAAGCATACTCTGACAGCGACCACATATCATCATGTGATACGTCTTCAAGTCCGATCGGATTTTCAGGATCCATTTCTTTCGGCCATACAAGAATATTTGTGGATGAACCCTCTTCCGGAGTTGTGGGATAGAGAGATGCAGCGGCGTAGAAATGCGGCCCGACATCACCGAGGATGAGCGGTTTATTATTTTCCGCTAATTGTTCGGGACTTAGATATCGCCCTACGTCTGATGAAGGAACAAGATGAGTATGTTTTTTTATGCCGTGCATTCCTTCGCGGTCCATAGAGGTGAGTTAACTGGTATGTATGTTATTGTACATGCGAAATAATCATGAAACAATCAGTATGAAGCGGTATTGATTATTTTAGCTTATGGATTATCTCAACACACCCCTCGAAGATAGGGAATTTAGAGTAATCAACCTCATGTTTTTCAAACCATCTGTACTCTGATGCCTCTTCATTCAGATAAATTTCTGCATCGGGATTCTCCAGTTTGCAATAAAACGGGATGAAAATACCCTGCCAATCATTTCTCACACGGGTATCAACGAATGGAATCAATCTGACATCCGTGACTTCAACACCCAGTTCTTCTCGCAGTTCACGGCGCAGCCCTTCCACAGGTGTTTCTCCGAATTCAAGACCGCCTCCGGGTAGTTGCCATTTATCATGATATGCAGGAAAGTCATCGACACGTTTAGTGAAGAGGTATTTATCATCTCTTTCGATTACGGCAAGAATGACCGGTTGAAATGAGTGTGTCATATGCGACCCTGGCGAGAATCGAACTCACAACCTACTCCTTAGAAGGGAGTTGCTCTA
>CAZDDM010000097.1:0-2607 GCA_964504235.1 uncultured Gammaproteobacteria bacterium | reverse complement strand
CAGAGGAAATTTATTAAACAACTATGAAAATAAGAAAAGGTGATACAGTTTTGGTGATCGCAGGAAAAGACAAAGGCCGTACGGGAAAAGTCGACCGCGTTTATCCGAAACAAAACAAAGTCGTCGTCGAAAACATCAACATGTATAAAAAAACCGTGCCGAAGACTGAACAGACACCTCAAGGCGGTGTGATGGATGTCCCGAGACCGATTCAGGCATCAAACCTTATGGTCGTTGATCCGAAAACAAAGAAACCGTCACGTGTGAAATATGAAGTTAAAGACGGAAAAAAAGAACGGGTATTTAAGAGTACATCCCGAAAAAAAATATAAATTGATATTTACCCATGGCAGGACTGAAAGAAAGATATAATAAAGAAATAAAACCGGCACTCAAAAAAGAGTACAAAATCGAAAACGATTTTGCAGTCCCTACAGTGCTCAAAACCGTCGTCAATGTCGGTGCAGGAGAAGCTGTGGTGAATAAGAAAGTTATTGAAAAAATTCAGGAACAGATCGAACAGATCACGGGGCAGAAAACAGTTGTTACTAAAGCAAGAAAGTCCATTTCTGCTTACAAAATCCGAAAGGGATTGGCTATCGGAGTCAAAGTCACTCTCCGAGGCAAAAAGATGTATGATTTCCTCGAGAAATTGACGGCAATCGTACTTCCGCGTCTTCGTGATTTCCGAGGTATTCCTGAATCCGCTGTTGATCAGCACGGAAATTTGAATCTCGGATTTACAGAGCAGACGATTTTCCCTGAAATTGAGTACGATAAAGTTGACAAATTGCGCGGCCTTGAAGTGACAGTCGTCACCAGTACCAAAAATCGTGAACAAGGCAAAAAATTATTTGAGTTAATGGGGATACCCTTTAGTAAATAAATTTATTTTTCTCTATGGCAAAAACATCAGATGAAGTAAAATTTCAGCGAAAGCAGAAATACGCAGTAAGACATGTGAATCGTTGTCCGGTATGCGGAAGATCACGAAGTTATATCCGAAGATTCGGACTGTGTCGTCTTTGCTTTAGAGAAAAAGCATTAAAAGGAGAAATTCCCGGAGTTAAAAAAGTTTCTTGGTAACACTATGACGCGTTCAGCAAAAAAAGGACCATATATTGATGAAAAATTGCATCAAAAAGTTCTAAAACAAAAAGAATCCGGTGAAAGAAGACCGATCCAGACATGGGCACGTTCCTGTCAGATCCATCCAGATTTTGTCGGACACAGAATAGCTGTTCATAACGGGAAAAAATTTATTGAAGTCTTTGTCTCAGAAGGAATGGTCGGACACAGACTGGGAGAATTTTCACCGACCCGCACCTTTAGAGGTCACGGAAAGGTTACCAAGAGAACAGCAGATAAGACCTAACGTTATAAATACAATAATTAATCAAATTGGAAATTAAATAAACAATATGTCAGTTATCGATCTCATCATACGAATAAAAAATGGATACATGGCAAAGAGAGAACAGATTGTTTCTCCTTACTCCAAGTATCGTGAATCAGTGGTACGCAAGCTGAAAGAGCTGGGATATGTCGCTGACTATCGTATTGAAGGAGATATAATCAAGACGATCATCATTGACTTACGTTATGATGAAGGAGTCCCGGCACTCACTGACGTGCGTGTATTTTCAACTCCGGGAAGAAGAATGTATAAGCCATACCGTGAAGTGAAATCAGTAAAAGGCGGCATGGGTCATGCGATCATTTCCTCTTCAAAGGGAATTGTCACTGACCGTGAAGCTAAAAAAGCACAAGTAGGCGGAGAGTTATTATTTTACATTTGGTAAGATGTCTAAAATAGGCCAAAGTCCAATTCAGGTACCGAGTTCTGTACAAGTTGATATTCAAGGTCAGGTTGTTCAGGTAAAAGGATCAAAAGGAAATTTATCTTTTGAACTCCCTCATTTTTTGAGTATCCGAAACGAAGAAAACACACTGTATATTGAAAGAAAATCCGAAGCAAAAAGACAGAAAGCTTCTCACGGTCTTTATCGCAGTATCATTGCAAATGCAGTGAAAGGCGTAGATCAGGCATGGTCAAAGAGACTTGAGATAGTCGGAACCGGTTTTAACGGTAAAATGCAGGGACGGGATCTGAATCTGAAACTCGGACTTTCGCATCCCGTGATTTTTAAGGCTCCGGAAGGAATCCAGCTTTCGATGGAAGGAAACAATATTATTATTATCTCCGGAATCGATAAGCAGCTTGTAGGAGAAGTAGCCCATCAGATCAAATCAGTAAAGAAACCTGATGCATACAAAGGAAAAGGTATTCGTTACGAAGGCGAACATGTCCGTGTCAAGCCGGGAAAGAAGGCAAAGGCAGCATAAGTCAGCTAATAGCTTTTAGCTTATAGCTATCAGAAATTACAAAATATATATGGCAAATAAAAATTTACAAAGAAAACTCAGAAGAAAACGACGAGTCAGTTCAAATATTGTCGGAACTAAAGTGCGACCGCGCGTCAGTGTGTATCGTTCAAATGTTCACATCTATGCTCAGATCATTGATGATGAAGCCGCAAAGACACTTGTTTCTTTTGACGCATCAAAACTTGAAGGACGCGATAAGAAAACAAAAACTCAGGAAGC
>CAZDDM010000096.1:0-2666 GCA_964504235.1 uncultured Gammaproteobacteria bacterium | reverse complement strand
CTATTTTACCAGACTTTTTCCGTTCTTCATATTCATCGGAAAGACGTTTGTCCTGTAAATCAGTGTCAGTCAGTTCCGAATAACAGTTGCCGAGTTCGACTCCTTCGATATAAAATTCAAATCTTTGAGCGGTTTTTCCGTCAGGGTTGGGGGTCGAAAGTGCCGCAAAACAAACCGGGTAATCATACAATACGGTAGGATGTCCGTTTGTACCGAGATGCTGTTCAATTTCCTGAGTGTACATTTGAGACCAGACATCTTCATAAGAAAATCCATTGACTACATATCCTTTTCCCGCTGCCTTCTTTAAAAATGCTTTCGTATCAAAAAGCTCTGACTCAGAAACCGATGCATATTTCTGAAACGCCTCAGCGACAGTCAGTTCTTCCCAGGAATCAAGTGAAATCCGTTTTCCATTATAAGTTATATGTGTCGAACCGTGAAGTTTTCTGGACACAAATCTAAGCATTTCCAAGACTTCTTTTGCCATATATTTGTAGGTTTCACGGACTTTATAGAGTTCCAGCATCGTAAACTCCGGAAGGTGTTTCGGAGAGTTCGGTTCACTGTTTCTGAAAGAACTGCCGAGATAGTAACAATCCCCAATGCCTTCAGCAAGAAGCCGTTTGATAAAAAGTTCGGGAGAGGGCGTCAGATACAGTTTTTCTTTGCGATCCATATATCTGAACTCTGTCTCAAACACTTCAAGATAGCTTTCAGGGATGAGTGCGGGCGACAGGACCGGCAGATCAAGCTGGAGATATCCTTTTGACTGCACATATTCATGAACTGCCTGAACGTATGCAATGTATTGTTTATATAAGGAGATATGATCTCCGTGCGTTTTGATGTTCATAAGGGGTTATAACTCGCTCTTGAGTTCTTCTATAAGATTCTTTGCTTTCCCCGAGAGTTTTGTCGGAGTTTTGATTTTGTATACGACGTAGTGATCACCGCGTTGCTTGGAGTTGGGATAAGGCATGCCTTTTTCACGAAGGCGCACGGTCATTCCTGACTGTGTCCCCGGTTTGATTTTCAGTTTCACTTCATCGTCGATTGTTTTTATGGTCACAACATCACCGAGCGCTGCCTGAGGGAATGAAATTTCCTGTTCGGTTATGATATCCTGACCCTGTCGCTTGAAACGGGGATCCGGCTTCACCTCAACAACGACATCAAACTCGGAAAATCGAATTCTTGAACCCGAATCGACACCTGCGGGAACTTTGATTTTATGTTCTTTCCCGTTTATGACCGTCGACTTTGTGACACCTTTGACAGCTTCATCAAAACTCAAGTTCATCTGATAAACTGAACGTGTCTGTCGCTGTGAGCCGTAAGGAGACCGAGCTCCGAAAAACTGCTCAAAAATATCAAACGGATCCATTCCGCCGAAATCAAAATCAAATCCCTGACCTCCCATATTGGTATAGTAATACTGACCGCCGAACGGTCCCTGTCCTCCCGGACCTCCTGATGCCCTGGCTCCGCCTGAAGTATAAGCCTGATGACCCATCTGATCATACATCTGACGCTTTTTTTCATCAGACAGGACTCCGTATGCCTGATTGATCTCTTTGAATTTTTTTTCAGCATCAGGTTCCTTATTCCGGTCAGGATGCCACTTCAATGCAAGCTTACGATAAGCGGATTTTATTTCTTTTTGTGTAGCGTTTTTGGATATACCAAGAGTTTCGTAATAATCTTTCATAGATATACAAATAAATGAGGGGCGAAAACGCGTTTTCGCCCCTCAGGTTGTTTCAATTCTGTCTTATTCTACCACTTCTCCTTCTTCTACATCACCTTTCTTTTCATCATCTTTCTTACTTTCATCTTTTTTTTCTGATGTACCGGCCTCCTGAGACTGACTTTGATATGCTGCCTGACCGATCTGCTGCAGAGAAGTCGAAAGTTCTTCCGCCTTTTTGTCGATCTCTTCTGCAGAAGACTCTTCTTTCGCAACAAGATCTTTCAGTTCTTTGACCTGTGTTTCAACCTGATCTTTGATTTTTGCGTCAAGTTTGTCACCGGCATCTTTCACGGCTTTTTCTGCAGTATAAATCAGATGTTCGGCCTTGTTTCTTGCCTCAACTTTTTCTTTTGCCTTTTTATCTTCCTCAGCATGTTCTTCAGCCGCTTTCTTCATCTTTTCAATTTCTTCTTCGGAAAGTCCGGTACCGCCTTTAATGGTAATACTTTGAGATTTCCCTGTTGCTTTATCTTTTGCGGTGACTGTCAAAAGGCCGTTCGCATCAAGATCAAACGTAACTTCTATCTGCGGCACTCCCCGCGGGGCCGGCGGAATACCGTCCAGAGTAAATGTACCGAGAGATTTATTATCCCGTGCCATTGGGCGTTCGCCCTGGAGCACGTGAATCTGTGTCTGGGTTTGATTGTCCTGTGCGGTTGAGAATACTTCCGATTTTGAAGTCGGGACCGTGGTATTCCGTTCAATAAGAGGCGTCATCACTCCTCCCAATGTTTCAACACCGAGAGTAAGGGGAGTCACATCAAGAAGGACAACATCTTTTGCCTCTCCTGTCAGAATTCCTGCCTGAATTGCGGCGCCGATTGCGACGACTTCATCAGGATTGACTGATCTGTTGGGATCTTTTCCGAAAAACTTTTTGACTTCCTCAATAATTTTCGGCATTCGGGTCATA
>CAZDDM010000095.1:0-2695 GCA_964504235.1 uncultured Gammaproteobacteria bacterium | reverse complement strand
GTGTTAAATTTCTGAGTGACTGAATAAGCAAAGCTGACAAGCAGGAAGGCCGTAATAAATAAAGCGGGGTGCAGGTATTGTGACGAACGTGCGTTTTCTTTTGAAACCAGAACTGAACGAACTAAATACAGTATAAACTCAAATCCGAGGATGATAATGAGAAGTAATCCCGGTACTGCAAAGATAAAATAGCGCGGATGATATAAGGGTGTCGCAAACAGTGAGAGCACAAAAATAGCAGCCGGAGACGCAAATGCCCACAGATACAGCGATACCAGCAGTTTCTGAGGGACAATTTGTCGCAGTGAAAGGTTACTCTTTTCCTGAAATAAGTTAAATAAATATGAAACCAAAGGCTGTAAGACAACAAAAATCAATAGCGCATTTATGAATCGGTGGAAGTCTGTATATCCGGCATCTTCATGGTAGTACATTCCGAATACACGTTCGTATCCGGTAAAGAGTACAAATGGCAAAAACAATAAATCATGTAGAGGAGGTTTGATGATCCAAAAGTCCTCCGATCGGAAATTGTGAACACTCAGCATAAACAGTATCCAGGGAATAAATATCAGGACGGGGAACACAAACACGGAAACCTCTTTAAAAAATGTCCGATCGAATAAGCGAAGATTATTTTTAAAGGCAAAAAGGTTCCGCCAGTCAAAAATGATTTTAAAGTTCTGAATTCCGTACTCGAATGCCTGAAGACAAAGGATAAAAACGGAGAAATAATGAGTGTAAAGTGCCAGTGTAATTGCAATAATGTAGAGGCTGCGTTTCTTCGTCCAGAATGCATAGTAGGAAAGAGTTACTAAGAATACAACCATTGAATACATTCGTGCCTCAAAAGCATAAAAGAGCAGGAAAGGATTTACGGCAATAAAGGCAAAGTACAAAATCGCACGTTTGAAAGGAATGTTGAAGGTCTTATGCATAATCTCAAATAGGAGGAACAATGTTCCTCCGAAAAAGATTAACGAAAGACTTCTCATTGCAATCTCAGATGTCCCAAAAAGCAGTATCCAGTAGTGCAGAATTATGTAATAGAGCGGAGGGTTAAAGTCAATTGCCGTAGTTTTGATGATATCAATAACATTTTGTTGGGCCATCACAAACGAGAAAGCTTCATCTCTCCAGAGATCCATCACGAAAAAAGCGAGGGGAGTTTTTGTAAAAAGATATTGCAGCATATGATTAAACCTTTTCGGTTACTTTATATTTTATCTTTTTTCCAAATAGTAATCGTGTGTGTGCGTCAAGGGCAGGGAGTGATGAAAGTATAAATGATACGATCGGCAAAAGATACCATTGTACGAAAAACAGCGGAAGATGTCTGAGTTTAGTTTTCTGATTGAGTTTGTGACGAAGTTTGAAGTCAAGGTAAATATAGAGAATGAGCATGGCTGTCGCAAGAGTAAGGATAAATCCGGTAAGTTGCGGTAAAATAAATCCGAGAACCGTCCTGTTAAATGTAGGATTTACTATCGGAGGAATCCAGCCGCTAATGGTGAGGATAAAGAATGAAGTGGGCCACAGGAGGTGCGTTTCAAAAAGATAAAAGAATTTTTTAGCTTTCACTGACCACTTAATATGATCTGCAGTGAACATATTGTTCCAGAAATATGAGATGTCAGTAACGCCCCACGCCCATCGTTTTTCCTGCTCATATCTGCTAAGAAAAGTTTTCATGGTATTGCCGGAGTATACGGCATCACCATTGATGATTGTGTATATCGGTTTTGTTTCAACTTTTTTACCGAATTTAAAGAATGCTTGGTAATAAATATGCCAGTCTTCGGGGATAATGTCGACGTCCCAGTATCCGACTTGTTTCAACATCCATAAATTGGTTGAGTAAGTTGAGATGTGAATGAGGTTTTTCTTTTGAGATAAAAATGCAAGACGGAGAATAGAGGATAATGTTGCCTGCATGCGGACAAAAAACGGAAGCTGCCAAAAATTGTTATAAAGAAGCACGGGAGCCCAATAGAAATGATAGTCCCGTCCCGGATCCTGCAGAAATTCGTACGTCATGTAGGATAAATAATTTTTCGGAAGCAAGCTGTCCGCATCGCAGATCGTTATTATTGTTTTTTTCAGATCATATCCCTTTTGCACACAGTATTTCTCAACTTCACGGGCTGCAAATGTCTGATTACTGGCTTTTCCGGGAACTTCATTTTCCGTGAGTACGTGGTAAACGGAGATGATATCTTCGAAAGTTTCCTGCCATTGATCCGTAATTTTCTGAGATTTCTCAGCGGCTTCCTTTTCTCTTTTTTCGAAGGCAAGAACCAAATGGATATTTTTATACGGATAGTCACTTTTACTTAAAGCTTTAATAGTTTCATTTATTTTATAGAGAGGTTCTTTGTAATTGGGGATAATGACAAAATGCTGAATTTCTTTGGTTTCCGGCAGCGTCTGGAGAGTTTTGTCAAAAGCAAAGTCCTGGAAGGAATTAATAAGAGCATAGGAGAGAGATGCATAATAGGCGGTCGTGAGAGATTTGACTAAAAAATATAAATCAAAAGCAATAATGAAATAGGCCACAATAGCCGGGTGAAAGGGTGAAAGCCAGATAGGCAGCAGAATAATCATCCACGAAAAAAAGGGAACGATCATTTCTCCGAGACGTCTGAATTGTTTTGATGTGACAATGCGATTTGTCATGACTATATTATACCTGTCT
>CAZDDM010000094.1:0-2697 GCA_964504235.1 uncultured Gammaproteobacteria bacterium | reverse complement strand
ATTCACGGCATAAATTATAGTATAATACTACAAGGTAATAATCTATGTCGTGAAGTAGTTCCGTTTCGCGAGCTTACCTACGAGAAATGGAAAAAATGTTAATATGTATATCGGTTTCGAACGAAAAAGTCCCTACTCTCCCATGCTTCAGGTCGGGATTAATTCATTGAGATTCGGCGAACATCTTGACCGTTATACTGCGGTTTTCGGCACCGCCGGATACCTGTTGGACCGTGCTTCTCATCATGTCTCCAGCCTAAACGGCACAAGCCCCTCCCCAATTCACCGTGTCGGTACAGCCGATTTTCAAGGAATCGTTTTACCTGCGTATTATGCGACATTCCCCTTTTCCGACAGACTTATCTTCACGGAATTTGACGGGACAAAAATCGGGTATGAGATGACAGCCAGACAGTATGGCGGTGCTATGCGGATCCATGTATTTTCAGAGGAAACCGACAAATGCAAAAGATATGCAGGATGGAGTATCGTTCGCGGAAATCTTTTTGTTGAGGGTTACGATCTCGGTGAGGAGATCGAAAAAGTTCAGGCACTCGACTGGGGTCTCAATCTGCTTGAAGGAATTACTGCTGCAAAAATCTGCCTGGACGGATTGGAAGAGACTGATCTGGCTATCGCTCCATCTCCTTTTGTTCCCACCAAACGGCCAAGACCTGTATCCCCACCGCGATGATGAAAGCCAACAAAATGGCAATCGGCGGTCCGTACATCCCCTTCGCCGGGATCAACAGGTACGATCCGACAGAAATAATTGCAAAGAACAAAATATTAGACACTAAGATATAGCCCGGCTTCTTCACCGTGTACAGCAAAAATAGGTTCGGGATAGTGCCGAGCGCATTGAGAATAAACGGAAGCGCTAAAATATGAGTTATTGCTGCGGTCTCTTTGAACGTGCCGGTAAATACAAGTTCAAAAATATAATCGGGAGTGAAATAAAGCGCGATGAAAACGGCTGTCGGCAACAACATATAAACAAGCCCGGTCCGCATTTGTTTAAATGCTTCTTTTCGGGTTTTGATTGTCGCAAATCGGGGCGAAAGTACCTGAGAAATACTGACGATTGATGCGATAATTGTCAGAATGATTTTTTGAGCCAGGCCGTAGTATCCGACCTGTTCCCGCAATCCGAAGAAAGAAAGAAGGAAAAGATCCATGCGGAGTCCGAGATTATAAAACTGTGATGCGACAAAATACTTCATCGTGTAGCTGAACTTAAATTCCTCTTTTCTGATCGGTGCTGCCTTCATTTCATGAGTCAATTTTTTGTTTCTCCAGAACATCAAGAGAAAAAATGTCAGCGGTCCGAGCACTCCGAAGGCAAAAATGACCATACCTACATTGATCTTCCCGAAATATGCGATCAACAGGACAAAGGCGGTTTTTATGACATTGGCAGCATTGATATAGAGATTTGCCCGCAGGAAGCGCTTTGCGGCAAATAAAATATTCGTCAGGAAGTTCTGCCAGATAAAAAGAAGAACTGAAATTGCCGTGAGGTACAGATCTGAGATCGGTGCTCCGGTCTTGAAAAACACCTTGTCCAGCCAGGGAAACAGTACAATCAGCGTCGCGATCACAACAAACGAAAACATAGACTGGAAGAAAAATGTACTTTTTATGAAGCTGTACATTTGCTTGTCATTTTTGCCGTACAGAGAAGGAACGGTAGAATAGATTGTTGCGGTAGTCCCGAACTCAAGTACATTTGCCAAAACATACGCGATCCCGAGAAGGACACTGAGGACTCCGTACTGGGCAGGTGAAAGGATACGGACAAGGATAAGGGCAAAAAAAGCGGTGAAGCCGACATTGAGATAATTGCCGAGAGTATTGATGATGACATGCCGGCTTGTCGGGTCATTTAAAAACCTCGTCGCATTGTTAATCATCCCCTCATTGTAGCACGAAACGGGTCTTATCGAGCGGTTTTATACGAGATCACTGAAGAATGTCGTTTGGGTATGATTGAGGAGAAAACTAGCCGGAATTTCTTCTGTCGGTGCTGATAATTGCTGCAGCTTATCAAACACTTCTTTTTTCTTCTCCCCTGTCACGATCATGACAATTTCTTTTGATTCAAGAATGGTTCCGATCCCCATTGTCATTCCGTGCTCAGGTACTTTTTCAAGATCATCACCGAAATATTTTTTGTTGGCTTCCCGGGTTTCGGGAGTGAGATCAATTTCTCTTGTGCGACTATCACCTGCTGAACCGGGTTCATTAAATCCGATATGTCCGTTTATACCGAGTCCGAGAACCTGCAGATCGACTCCGCCCGTCTTCTGGATCATCTTTTCATAAATCCGGCATTCCATATCGGGATTTGGTGTTTCTCCGTTGAGGATGTGCCCGTTGGTAATCTCAAAACTCTGGTTGAGATCATGGAGCGGTTTCCAGAATCCGTGGTACATTTCCTGAAAGTAGCTCTGGGGATGTCCCTGTCTGATCGGATAATATTCGTCTAAATTGAATGTGTGAAGTCCTGAGAGATCGAGATCGGATGTTCCGAGTTTTTGAATGAGTTTCTGATACATGAGACGCGGGCTTGCTCCGGTGGCCAGTCCGAGGACGAATGTACCGGTCTCCCCTATTTTCTTCTGGATGGTTACAAAGATGTATTGGGCACTTTGTTCGGATAGTTCTTCGTGGTTGGAAAAGGTTTGGATGTTCATA
>CAZDDM010000093.1:0-2697 GCA_964504235.1 uncultured Gammaproteobacteria bacterium | reverse complement strand
CATTATTGTTTATTGGACCTGTGATCTTGAGGAAAGCACCGTAAATACAAAAAATGTTTTATGTTTGTAATTCAGCTGAGAATTTGAGCAGGTTTATTTGATTAAGGAGTACCTTTAACGCAATACAGACTGGTATATTCTTCATCCTCAGCCGTATACTTCTTCAGGAGTGTTGATATCTTAACAGGGGACAACTGTTTTTTCTTTTCGTCTAGTTCGAGCAAAGTAAAACCCAGGTCCTGAAGAGAAGCCAGAACTGCTTTTGATGATGTCCCTGATCGTTTTAGACCGATCGGCCAGAACTCAGTGACTATTTTTATGTTTTTATTTCTTTTCAAAATACCCTTCATTCCCTGCAGTGCCAATCCTTCCGCTCCCTGAATATCCATTTTGATGAAGTCGATTTGCTGTTTTTGGTCAAAGTAATCATCCAGACTTACACTTTCAACATTAATCATCGTTCTGTTATCGCCTGAATTGTATATACGATGATCACCTTTGTTCTCTTCACACAGGAACAACTGTACCTTTCCTGACTGGTCAGAGACGGCCTTTTCGATAAGTACAATGTTTTTATATCCGTTTATTTCAATGTTTCTCTTCAGCAAGGCAAAATTTACCGGATCCGGTTCAAATGCGTACACCCTCCCTTTTTCTCCCACTAAGCGTGCAAAAATGAGTGTGTAATACCCGATATTGGCTCCGATATCCAGAACAATATCCCCTTTCTTAACCTTTTTTGTAACGATTTCCGTTTCAAATTCTTCATAGCTGCCGTTTAGTGAAAGTCCTAACGTATCATGTTTGTCGAGGAACATTTTGTGTCCGTGTACGACCGTCACATCGGATTTAAGACGGTTAATGAGTAAGCTAATCGGATAGATCCCGCCGACCCCGGTCCCTTTCAGGACCGGTATAAAAAAACGATACATACCAATCAGGATGTGTTTCATTGTGTGGGATATGTATCGTAGAATGTTTGCCCTAAAGGTAAAAACCGTACGATAGGTATCTTATGTTTCAGTATATAAATATTTTCTGAAAAGAGTAAGGGAAAGAAGAAAACATATCGACTGATTGTCTGGTATTCCTTTATACCTGTAGGTCAATTTTGAATGAAGTATGGTATCCTATTAAAAAATTTAATATACCCTATGGTTGATACTGAAAGTGCCAATTATCATTCATTTTCCGAATCTTCAATTCCTCAAGGTTGTCAGGATATCCAAATCGCTTTCGAAGGAGCACACTATCCGCATGTAATTGCAGGATCTGTTGCCGCAATTTTGTCATCAGGCTACGGGTATCGCATCCCTCGTGATATTGATGTATGGTCTGATCTTCGTGATAGTAACGTGATAGAAGAAAATATGCAGGCACTCGGATATCAACAACAAATCAAGAGAAGTGGAATTTTCGCTCCCGTAACAACATACACAATGGGTGAAACAATTATTGATCTTCGTCCTGGTACCTTTTCCCCTCGGGGTCTTGAGTATCATCTTTATTTACATACTGGAAATCATTCTACTCCACTACCGGCATACTTCTTCTATCCTCAATCAATGATCAAACCGGTAAAACATACCATTAAAGATGCAACTATCTACACATTAAGCCGCGAAGCAGCTTGGCTGAATCTACATTTTTCCAGGATCATGAGAGGCCAAAGTGAAACGGAAGACTCGAGACATCAAATCGACATTGAAATATTGGGTCGTGATCTCAATCCCGAAATACTGGAACAAATATTTTGTGAGCAGCCCGGTCTTTATTTGTTAGGACAACCTCTTATTACATTTAACTCACTACAAGATCTGGAGTCACTTCATCAAAAAACTCAAAAAATACGGCAATTTCTTATAAACAACTAAATCACTCTTCCTCTGTTGTTACTGGATAAGGCAATGTAAAGACTTTCTGATCCATTGGTTTTGTATCCAACGAAGTTATAGTATAAGTACTTGTTACAAGATCTGCTTCATCATCCGGCTTACGGCTTGAAGTCCGGGCAATAATTTTTGAAAGCTTTCCTTCCTTGAAATATTGCTTTACATCTTTGAGGTAAAATTGCTGTTCCGCCCCCTCGATATCCCAAAGTTTATCCAGATCATATAATGTCACATCATATCCATCTTCAGTTGAAGCAACTTTTGTAAGATACTCTTTCGGTGTAAGAAAAATTGAATGATGCATGGCTGGAGGCATGTATGATATTTTTGAGGTCTCTGTATCTACCTGAGCATGATACATTTGTTTACCGTCTGGACTGATCATATGCAGTCGGGGTGTACCGTCTTCCCGGTACCAAGTGATCCTATATTTATCTCCTTCAAACCAAAACTCACCGATGCTGTCAGATCCTGCTCCGCTTGAAAAATGGTAGGTTCCGTGCATTACTGTTAGCTGCTTTTCTGACTGCTTTGCTTTAGGAGCTTCCTTCGCTGGTTTTCGATAGATAAAAAACACAATAACCCCTATGAGAACAAGGAGAAGTAATAGCAGCCAGAGATAATTTCTCTTTCGGTTTTGTTCAACATCCGCCTGTGCCATAGAGGTATAAAAAATATTAAGAAATAGAACTAATTTTACTATACGCCTTGTGACAACTGAATTCAATATGGAGAGGTGATGTAGAAAAAGCGGAGAGGGTGGGATTCGAACCCACGGAGGCTATTCACCTCATCGGTTTTCAAG
>CAZDDM010000092.1:0-2748 GCA_964504235.1 uncultured Gammaproteobacteria bacterium | reverse complement strand
GCATAGACCCCGACACTGCATGTTCTAGCCGTATTTACTAAAAAAAGGGGAGAAGGAGTAATTACTTCACGTTCTCTGACCGCACGGGTAGCATCACCTAGCCAGACGGTTCCGTATTGGACGAGTAGCTCTGAAATCTGATTTCGCAATTCCGACATCAGCATTGTCGGATCAGGTTCCTGAATCATGAGAACATCGTTTCCGTTTCGGATATAACTGCCGTTTTCCGCGATGCAAAGATCGGATATGATACCCATTTCCCGTGAAAGCTGCAGTAAACTCTCTCCGCCTGTATCTGAATTTAAAACGAAAACATAGTCTTGTGATTGTGCCCTTAAAATCGCTTCAAGACTGTTATTGTCGGGAAAGGCAAAGTTTTTTGTCTCATCAAGCCAGACACCATCAACATCGGAAAAGATGATGCCTTTTGCCTGTTTCAGCTTTTCTCCCATTTCTGTGTATCCGTTATTAAGCCGTTCCATAGGTTAGTTTCTGTAAAAACTGGTCAAAGCCCTCAGGAAAGTATGCAGATTGGAGTTTGTCACGCACTGCCTGGCCTTTTTCATCTGCAAGAAGAAGTGTAGAGAGACTATTGCAGGGAGGAATGCCGTTTCCGCCTTTGTATGTATATACAGCGGAAACGGTATCAAACCCTTCGACAGATGAAAGATTTTTCGTTTTTGTCATTTTTTTCCGTCGCTTCGGATCGAGGGAAAGCCATGTTGCCAATGTCCATGAATCAGATTCCCTTCCCGTTTTAGTTTTTATTGCCTGCTGTATTGCTTGAGCTGTTTGTCCGCTGAGGACAACATCATCTACGACAACCCAGTCCGTACACTGGCTTACTGTGTCATCCAATTCAGGCATCTCTATAGACACGGACCAGATACCATCTTCACGTGTTCGTTTTGTTTTTACTGCAATTGATAACCGATCCTGCAAAATTTCAGGATACGAATCTGACAAAATTTCTTGAATAATTCGTGATCCGTTTCCCGGGAAAATGAAAGCGGACGTTTTCGGAATCTGATCAAGATGTGCTGCAAGTTCCCTTGTCAGATCTTCCTCTTTAACAACGATAAGTTCACGATTATTCATTGTTGCCAGTTGTTGATAACCGACGTCTATGCCCCGTAAACCCTGAATATCATCAATAAAGATATTTCCGTTTGGCGGAATGGTTAGTAATTTGTCAGAGTAGAATGCACTAAAATCCGTATTTGTCTGAAATTCGTTACATTCTGTATTACTGATGCTGGTTAAATATTGTTCCTGTACCATACTTGTAAAAATTGCCATAAAAAAACCCCGCGGAAAGCGGGGTTTCTAAAGTTCTTAAAGCACAAACGATCAACCCCGCCTCAGCGAGGTATGATGAATTGTGACTAAAGAATTTTCAATGAATTGCATATTAGTATGTTAACATGATAAAATATACTTGTCAAGCATTTGATTTATACTATGACTATGAAATACAAACCGGAGGATCATTTACAAAAACAATTAGCCGAATCATTTCTGAAGTTGCAGAACCGTCAGGATGTTCTGAATTATCTTAGGGATCTTATGACGCCGGCAGAAATCAGAGAGTTCAGCAAGCGTCTCGAGATTGCTCGGCTGCTGAAGAAAGGAAAGCTGCCATATCTGGAGATATCGGAAAAATTGGGAGTATCTACAACCACTGTGACACGGGTCGCACAATGGCTCAATAACGGCTGTGAGGGATATCAGACAGTATTGAAGAAGTAATTAAAGGATACGGTTTGTGGCTGTATTATATACCGTGATCGCCCCGTCCGGATCGAGTCCGATCAGGCTTTGGAGGATCTGACCGACAATATGTTCAGCTCCCTGTATCGGATACCGTTCGGCCATGTTCTCAAATGCCTCAACTGCGGCAATACGCGCATCTATGTCTCTTGTTGGAAATATCCGGATTTCTCCGTATTCTGTTTTCATATTGTTATATTTTAGTACTGTCAACGAGTATTGTGACGGGTCCGTCATTGTGGATGCTGACATCCATATAATTCCCGAATTTTCCTGTTTTGACGGATATTCCTTCCTTTTTCAAAAGCCCGATCATGTATTCATACAAAATAAGCGCTTCATCAGGTTTTTTCGCTTTTATGAATGACGGTCTTCTTCCGCCTGAAATATCACCGCACAATGTAAATTGAGAGACGAGCAGTATCTCACCTTTGGTATCAAGAATTGATCTGTTCATTTTATCCGCTTCATCAGACATGATCCTGAGGTTTAGGATCTTATTGACGCTTTTTTCAATATCAGCCTTGGTGTCAGTGTCGTAAATCCCAACAAGGATGGCATATCCATGAGAGATCTCTGAAAAGCATTCGCCGCTGATATGCACTGAAGCCTGTGTGACTCGTTGGATTAGAGATATCATATCTATTGGGTAGTTACTGTTTGGCGTGCCTCGCCTTCATGATTACAATCGATACAGTACTCACCGAACATGTCCTTCAAAACGGTCTTTTCTCTCATTTCTACTGCCGGGTTGTTGGGATCCGGGAGGTACTGATCGGTATCTTTATTCACCGGTACCTGTTTTTTCGATATGTCCGCTGTCGAGTTGGTGCCCTGGATCAGATACTCAAATCGGGTCGGGCAGTTGAATCCTTCGCCCTGTTTGCCTGCAATTACACCGGTATCGCTGCAGACCTGCATGCCGACAACGGATGACGGTTTGACGGGGGGGAGATCAGGCTGATCCTCGAGAAGTCC
>CAZDDM010000091.1:0-2843 GCA_964504235.1 uncultured Gammaproteobacteria bacterium | reverse complement strand
TCGTTCATACCCTATTGTATCACGCTCACTACTTGTTGTCAAGGGATAAGTGCCTTAAATAACACTTGCATCTGAAATTACCTTGAGATATAATAATGGCTCTGGTTACTTGAGCGACCTGGAACCAACTCTTCCCATCCCGAACAGAGTCTTGAAACGGGTTAGCGCCGATGATACTCGCTACAAATCGTAGGACGGGGAAAGTAGGTCGTAGCCAGTTTTTTTTGGCTTAATCTTTCTCAAAGCGCTCGGGGTTGTTGATATCCTGCATCTGGATTTCTTCAAACTTCACGGCAGCCGGAACGGTAAAAACACTTGTATCGATTTCTCCTTCACGGCAGGACCTTTTTAAATCTTCAATTTGAGGTTGAGTGAGAGTAGGTGCGCCATCAACCTTATTGATCATCGATAAAATCATGTCCGGAGTGAAAAAAGCGGAAAATGTATCAAACAGATTGAGATATGTGTCCAGATTTGTGATTTTCTCTCCCGTATATTCACCCTGTACCCATTTGTAAAGAGTTCCGTCCTTTAAAAGAACCTTTGTGGTCTGTTCTTCCTCTTTTATCTGAACATATATGTTTTTGTTTAAAATTCGTATCGTGAAATCGGCAGCTTCATCTTTGTAGTCACAAATCAACGGACCGTCAAGATTAAAGTTCGTACCTGGCTCTCCTGAAAATAGTCTGCTGAGAGGATTTTGAGATACAGTCGGCGTCACTGCAGTGCGGGATGCGTAGCTTTCCTCAATATACGAATCAGACTTCTTTGTATCGGATGATTTGGGAAGGAGTTCTGACGAGTTTACGAAAAGAGCTATAGAAATAACCGTAACCGGAATAAGAACAAGAAAAACACCAAGATCGTGCATAAGATCATTATACTTCTTCTGTATCGAATAGTGTATTTTCTTTCTCGTTCTTCAATGCATTGACCGGTTTGTCTTCTCCCGGCAACATTTCTACACTTTCAAGCTCCGGAAGAGATTTACCTACAATACTCTGCAAATCACCCTGCATTCCCAGAGTCGAATCAAAGACTTTACGTAAATTCTTTTCTTCACGTGCCCATTTGAGTGCAAACCAACGGCGTTCTTTTTCAATTTCCTCCTGCATCGCATTGAATGATTCCAGAATTGCCTCTACCCGATGTTTAAACTCCGTGCTTGTCACATATTCATACAATACTTCCATTTTCCCTTCCTGGCCTTTTTGAGCGGCACGAACCGACGCAATCTCAAGAAGCTGTGAACGCAGTGCTCCCGCTACACCAAGAATGTATTCGTACCCGCAAACCCAGACACCGTCACTCAATCCGAAATGATCGATCCCGTCAGGAATTATTTCAGAGACAAGAACAGCGATTTCCGCTTTCACAGTACGCTGGTCTGTCTTTAGCTTCGGTATCCATTGATGACTCCAGTTTTTCGTACGTTTTGTCTCCCAGATGATCGTCCCGCAGACTTTCCCGCCCCGGTTTCGGACAATCTGGATGATATCGGCCCCGTTTACCCCTTTCGGGACCTCTTTTATCTCATCGAACGGAAATTCTTTCTGCAGCAATTCCTCTATTGCCAGCTCCAGTACTTCACCCTGCATTTGCTGTGAACCCTGTTCCAATTTTCTCCGCAACTCTTCATTTGCTTTGAGAACATCAGAGAGTTTCTTGTCCTGTTCAAGCATTTTCAGTTTGTACTGCTCCTCTATGCGCCTTTGCTCTTCTTTCCGCAGCTTATCCTGCTCTTCATTAAATTTTTTTTGCATTTCGAGTTCTTTCTCACGGTTCTCATCCTGAAGTTTGCGCATCAGTTTATTCATTTCAAGCAGTTGTTCCTGCAGCTGCTTTTTCTGTTCTTTCAGTTCTTTCGATTCCTCCTGTGTATTCTTTATCTGCAGTTCCATTTCATCCTGAATTTTTTTCTTGAGTTCTTTTGTTGCTTCTTCTCTTGATTTCTGTTTCTCTTCCTCAATCCTTTTTTTGGAAAGTTCAATGAGGCGTTGACGTTCTTCTTCTGCTTTTTGTTTTACCGATTCCAGTTCCTTTTCATATTTTTCATCAATTTGATGAGTGATTGCCTCGGTCAGCGGAATTGGTTTTTTACAGTTAGGACAGGTGATTGAATCTTGCATATTCTGATTGGTAATACATAAAACGGGCGGCGAGTGCGTCGTACATCATAATGATTATTCGATGAGAGTTCAAGCGGACTTATTTGGTAAACATCCCGAGAACTGCCGAGACGATTGAGAGAACAATGCTGAAGATGACTGCCCAAAGAAACCCGGTGACGGTGAATCCGTCTACAAGATTACTGGCAAGCAGGATAAATAAACCGTTGATTATAAATGAAAGTATCCCCAGCGTGAGAATATTGATAGGCAATGTCAGAATCGTTACAATCGGTTTTATAAAGGTATTGATAACGGCAAGAACAAACGCCACGATAATGGCAGTCAGGAAGCTATCGATCTCAACATTCGGAAGCAGATAAGCAGTGAGTGCAACCGCAAGAGAGTTTATCAGTATCTTCACAATAAGTCCCATTTCTTCATGGTACCAAATCACAAAGAGACCGTCAAGAGGGGGTATCCGTAAGAGTAGCGTAAGAAAGAAATTGCGGCCGTTTCTCTTGTTATAATAAAAACATGATATCAATCGTACTTATCTTTCTGGTATTACTTTTCATTCTGGGATATATCCAGATTCCGTATCTGGCTTTGCATGATATAACCTTGCTTGTGGCTTTCGGAAAAACGATATCTTTGTATGACCTATTGGTGTTTGCGATCATACTCTGGGTGATCGGGTTATTGCCATGGCCGTTTAGAGGATTGGCAAGCATT
>CAZDDM010000090.1:0-2909 GCA_964504235.1 uncultured Gammaproteobacteria bacterium | reverse complement strand
GTCATCGGAGCACTTTCAGGCGGAGTTGACTCCTCGATCGCCTGTCTCATGGTACACAAAGCAATAGGAGATCAGTTTACCGCAATTTATATCGATTCCGGGCTGATGCGCGCAGGAGAGACGGCAGAGCTTGAGAAAGTTTTTAAAGAAAATTATCAGATGAATGTGAAAATCGTTGATGCTGAGGAACAGTTTTTGGCAAATCTTGACGGAGTGACCGACCCGGAAAAAAAACGAAAAATTATCGGAAAGACATTTATTGATGTTCTTGAGGCGGAAGCTAAGAAGCTTGACGCCACATTTTTGGTACAGGGGACAATTTATCCCGATGTCATCGAAAGTGCCGGTACGAAACATGCAAAAAATATCAAAAGTCACCATAACGTCGGCGGATTACCGGAAAAAATGAACGTCATGCTTCTTGAACCAATTCGGAATTTTTACAAAGACGAAGTGCGAACAATCGGCAGGATTCTCGGCCTCCCGAAAGAAATAACTCATAGACATCCGTTCCCTGGCCCCGGTCTTGCAATTCGGACTATTGGAGAGGTTTCTAAACAAAAACTTGAAATTTTAAGGAGAGCTGATAGAATTGTGCAAGAGGAAATCAAGAAATCCGGAAAGATTGATGATTTCTGGCAGGTCTTTGCAATTTTCACCGGAGTGAAAACAACCGGTGTCAGAGGAGACGACCGCGCATACGGTGAAACGATTGCCATAAGGGCAGTCGAATCAAAGGATGTCATGTCAGCGGGATTTGCAAAACTGCCCTGGGAGCTTTTAGAAGCAATCAGTGTACGGATTGTTACAGAAGTCACTGAAGTCAATCGGGTTGTTTACGATATCACAAACAAACCCCCCGGAACAATAGAATGGGAATGATCCTCTCAAAAGTATTATGGCAGTAGGAGTTGAAAAAGGTACGCCGATAATCAATCAGGTCATCCCTGATAAAATCACATCTTCTCTCCCTCCCTTGGGAACGACCAACCCTCATAAAATCAAAGAGTTTGCTGCCGGGATGGGTATGCCTATAGAGCTTCTTCAAACAGTCAAAGTTGAGGTCGATGAAATTCAGGATGAGTCCTTGGACAAAGTTGTCATTGCAAAAGCAAAGGCAGCATACGAAGCCGCCGGAGGTATACCTGTAATTGTAGAAGACACCGGACTCACGATCTTTGAAATGTCTGATATTTGTCAGCCGCCTTTTGTAAAATTCTGGGCAGGAGACCGAAATAAACGAAAAAAACTCTGCAAAATGCTTGACGGAGAAGACCGCAGTGCACAAGCCGAAACAATGTATGCAGTATACGACGGTCAGGAGGTTCAAACCCGCACAGGAAGGGTATCAGGACGCATTGCTGAAAAACCAGTCGGTAATCCCGCATTCGGTTGGGATGATATATTTATTCCTGACGGGCAGGAAGGACTTGAAGGATGGGAGGAAGGTTCGGAACCGCGCACATTTGCTCAGATGTCACTGGACGAAAAAATGGAGCTTTCAATGAGGCAGGAAGCCATCAGAAAAATACTTGAGGATCCATTTTCAGTCGGAATCTGGGTACACGCTCTGGCAAAAAGCCTGGATATGGAGCTTGACTCAATTGATGATGAATACTTTAAAGGCGAGGCTATGGCTCAGGCACGCCGTCATGCATTCGGACTAAGATCACTCGGCGGAATGCAGGAAAATGAAAGTCTGACAATTGAAGAAGAAGATCTGCCTCCGTTTTATGAAGTACGTCTTCATGAAGATATCTGGCAGTATACCCATGATCCCAGTTCTCCCGACCTCGGACTTATCGTAAACGGATACGATCTTCGGAAATTACCGAACGGTCAGCCTACCCGGCTTGTCATCAATCCAGACGGAAGACCGAGCTTCATGCAACACGAAGCCGACTCTTATAGAAGAGCCCTTGCCGAACGCGCATATGAATACTCTATTCATCACAATCCCGAAATGTATGCAAAATTAAGACAGTTGATGAAGGAAAAAACTCCTACAAGACCTAATCAGAAATCGCCTATTCTCGAAGCGCTTCTGGGTCAAAACGGCCAAAACGGACATGAAAGTACACCTCAGGAAGTGGAAACTTTTTCGGTCCCCGGATTTACTGATCTTGCGTATGCACGACAATATTCAGAAGAAAGTCAAAGCCGAACTGCTGCTGCAATGAATCATATCCTAAACAGAAACGGTGTCCCGACATCTGTATTTGCACTCGGCGGAATGCCGCCCGTGACCGGTTCACGGGATGTCGTGACGACTGCTGCGCTTTCCTTTATGAGATCCTATATCCCCCACAACAGTTTGTTTGTAGATTTTGACCGGCGGAAAAAGATGTTTGATGAATGTAAAACGTATGTTGAAGATATGATCCCCGGCGAAGAAAATGACGACATAAGAAAACTTGCCGTAGCACAAATCGGTGTCTGTGTCAGCGGAAAAGATATTGAAGCAATCGCAAATCAAACGGATGAACTTATTCAGTCAGGATGCGGCAGTTTGCGTATTTACACAACAAACCCCGGACCTGAAGTTGTTGAAGCCGCCCGCGCAATCGGAAAAACGGTAAAAGAAAAACGCGATCAGAATGAAACACTGCCGTTTCATCTGTGTGTCGGACCTATCGTTGATATCAAACAGGCAGAAGAGCTCCTGAAAGTATCCCAGGAATACGGCATTGCCCTGACGTTGCTTGGAGGACACGGTGGAGGGGAAAACTGTACTTCACTCGAAGGAGGAGCGGCTGCAAATGCTATTGAGATCATCTACGGACTCTCAAAACGAGAAGAATTTAACGATGTATCACTCGGATTTGAAGGCGGATTGGGAACATGGTTCGGTCCTTGGATGGGGAGAATAGAACAGATTTCAAAAGACGGAAGCATGGTACGCGGTTGCG
>CAZDDM010000089.1:0-2982 GCA_964504235.1 uncultured Gammaproteobacteria bacterium | reverse complement strand
TTGGTAAAGAATGACGTAAAGCTAAGCGCCATAAGCGCCGGGACGGTTCCCAAAGCAAAGACTCCCATCAGCATCATGCTATACCATGGATCGGCTGTGCCCAACGCAAAAACCTGTACAGTTTGGGAAAATCCGCAGGGCAAATAATAAGTAAGTGCACCCAAAAGAAGCGCCGTTTTTTTCGGCTGCTTAGCAAATAATTGTTCTATTTTCCAGAAAAATTTAGTAAACCGTTTATTCGGAAGTATTGATGAAAGTGATACAATTCCCAACATATCAAAAGCAATAAAAACCATAACGGCACTGACTGTCATATTAAGTAAAACCGCATTCTGGTAATTCACGCTTACTTTTTGCCCGACCCATCCCAACAGGAAACCGAACAATGCATATGCACCCACTCTCCCGATATTAAACGCCAGTGCCGGCCAAATTTTATTCGTATTTAATCTTCCGATCGTCGACAAAAATACGGTCCCTGACGTTGCCATACAAGAAGATATTGAGGCAACAAGCCCCAAGACGAAAACAACGGGTAATGTGAGTTTGACATTATTAATTGAAGGAATGAGGTTCACCTCCGTGAGCATCAGATATCCCGCCATCACGATGATAGATATAAGGATTGCTGTAATGATACGCTGAGTACGGGAAGTGCGTTCCTCAGGCAAGACTGCACACGATTCATTCATACCGTGAAGATAAATTCTATACTCCTTCTTACCAACATTTTACACTATTTCCTTGTCATTTTAATTCATCTCTGCAATACTATAGAACATATGCAAAAGCAAAAAGATGACACAGAAAATCAGGATAAAGATTTGAAAGACCACGGAGTACAGGATATTATTCCCGAAAACGGTGAATATTATACCGTTGATCTTCAGCGCGATTTCGACGGTCTGGAAACAGACGAGGAAGAGATGACGGATATTGCAGGAGAAAACCCGCTTGATGAAAATGACGATGATTTAGCAGATATTGTCGGACGAGAAGAGGATGAAGATGCTGTTGATGAAGATAATGAAGGCGGTGTTGAGGTCGGAGAACCGGGCCACTGGGGCGTTGATGAAGATACTGATTAATCTCTCTATGTATTCTCCTCTTTTCTATAAGAATCTTTCTGATGAAGAAATCGAACATCAGATAAAAAAGGAAGGTTTCGTACCGCTTCGTATAAGTAATGCTCCCGGGTATGTGTACTCTCCTCATGAACATCCCGAAACAAAGCTGATTGCAGTACTTCAGGGAGAGTTGCAACTTGTTGTTCAGAAACAGAAATATTTATGCAAAAAATACGATAAAATAGTAATTCCCGGCAATATTACACATTCTGCCGTTGTCGGAAAAGAAGGTTGCACCTTCTTTTGGGCAGAGAAAAAATAGCACATGAATATTCTCACTATTTATGAAACTTACTCAAGTTCGACGGAAACCGTTTCCGGTATTATTGCCAAACAGCTGACTGAGAAAGGTCATACCGTCAACATAACGAGAATGAAAGATAATATGGGGTTTATGAATGAGAAACATGATCTGGTGATCTTTGCCACACCGAGCTGGTTTGACCGAGGACAGGAAGGTCAGCCTCATATGGCATTTTTACAGTATATGGACGAGCACACAAACGATGATTTTTCTGCCCTTTCCTGTGCTTTTGTCGGACTGGGAGATTCAAGCTATGCTCATTTCTGTCTTGCTATTGATACACTCGAGGACTTTTTCACCAAACGCGGGGCAAAAAACATCGGAGAAACACTGAAGCTGGACAATTTTTACTTTAATCCTCAAGAAGAAACAAAAAAACTTACGGCGTGGATTGATTCCCTTCCCCTCTCTTAAGCATTTTACACACTAAAAAAGGCAGCCTGATTTTTAGTCAAGCTGCCTTTCCGAAATTCATATTTAGCGGTAGAAGACCGGCTTTTCACTTTGAGGCAAGATAAGACTCATTCTTCTGTCTTTTTTATTGATTCTTTCAATAAAGACTTTGACTTTGTCTCCCATCTTGAATTCCTCTTGACCTGAAAGCTTACTTACATGAATAAGTCCTTCAACACCGGGTTCCAATCTGACAAAATATCCATATCGTTCTTTTCTGACGATCTCTCCGGCATGCTCTTTCTCTTTCGGATACTTTTCCTCGATTTCTTTCCAGGGATCATTTTCAAGTCTCTTTATGGAAAGATTGAGTTTCAGATCGTCTTCGTTCTTTTCAACGACAAGAACCTTGATCTTTTCACCCTGTTTGACGTACACGGATGCATTGGTTACCTTTTCCCAGGAAATTTCTGAGATGTGGACCAGTCCTTCAACACCGTTTACTTCACAGAAAATGCCGAATTCCGAAACACCAAGTACGGTTGCTTCATACTCTTCGTTGAGTTTGATTTTATCAAATCTTTCTTTAAGGTCTTTCTGTGAAATATTCAGTACTGCCGCTTTCTGAGAAACGACGAGTCGGTTTTTTTCTTCATCAACTTCAAGCACTTTTACTTTAATTCTCTGTCCTTCAAGTTTTGACGGATCCTCCAGGAAGTCTGTTGTGAGTTGGATCTTCGGGATTACTCCGCGAATACCCATAAAATCGACAAATACGCCGCCTTTCCCATATTCACCGCAGATAACATCAATATCTTCCTCATTTTTCTTTTTCTGCTGCAGGATATCCCATTTGCCCTTTTCAAAGAAAGTTCTCATGGAAACAACCGGAAAGCCCTCTCGTGATTCTTCTGAGATGATACGGACATGTACTTTGTCTCCTTCTTTCAAGTACGGAAGGTATGTAGTAATTTCCTTCAGTTCTTTTTCACCGAGGACTGCGTGTGCTTTAGCACCGACATCAAACAACACATTTTTCTTGGAAAGAGTAAGAATGCGGGCATCCATTTCTTTTCCTTTTTGTATGTTTGACACTGCCTGATTCTGAAGCAGCGCTTCCATGGGATGGACCTCCTTTCCTGTTGTTGTTTGTTTTTT
>CAZDDM010000088.1:0-2984 GCA_964504235.1 uncultured Gammaproteobacteria bacterium | reverse complement strand
CATACAAACTTTATGTCAATGATTGATAAACAGATTACGATCATTGATCCGAATGGGAATACCCGTGAATTCCCGATTGAGCAGGCACTTATACAGGTAAAAAATAATGAAGTTACCATTCTGGTAAATATTCAGATTTCCAAAAAAGACTCCTTCTTTACCAATCTTTTCAAACAGAAGGAAAAAAACCTTACAAAGTCTTCTTTTCAGGAAGAAAAATAACTATTTCTGTTCAGAATCTTTTCTCTCTTCTGTCGCACCACAAAGCTGTTATCTCTTTCCCCGTTCTAATGTAGAATTGCTCTGTTCTTTTTTTTTACACAAAATAGGCATTTCTGAGAGTTTTTTATGTTGAAAAATTCAGAACGTGACGAAAAGCTATTAATTCAAGTGGTAAAAGTTTGAGGCTCTGTAATAATCTAATACTTTAAAAATCTCTCCTTTCAGATTACTGTTCTTATGTCTGCCTGTTTTTTCGTAGTTTTTCGTAAGCCTCCATCATGACCCGTATAAAATCCTCATTTAATTCATGAGCTTCATGCAATTCTATGCGTCTCAGGTTGTGAGGATAGTAATGAAAAACCTGATTTCTGCCTTTATTCCACATATCCCAAATCGCTTTGGCCATGTCTTCGGTCGAATGCTCTCGAATTTGAGCATAAATCGACCGCTCCTGAAGCCGGTGAATCAGGTGTGGGGACAGATATTTACCGAGTCGAAAATGATCGGAAATATAATCTAAATGAGAGATATATTCGACGTCAAGAAAAAGTTGTTTCAAATATCCTTCATATGCTTTCGCATATGGGAAAACCAGAAAAGAATAATCTTTAAATCGTCTGTTTTCTAAAGCCCGGGCAAGAAAATTGCCTTCTTTAATGAGATCTTTCTGTGTTTCCGATAGATAACTCCAAACGGCATGACGAAGCATGAGTTCAAACATATATCTGAAGTATAGCGGGAATTCAGGGAGCATTTCAATCGGAAACTCAGCTTACCCGAGGTAATTCCTTCCATTTAGTAGTATAACGCGGTGAAACTTTTTTACGCCTCTGATGCCATTTTTTATTTACCCCTTCCCTTGCAAAATGAAGCGTACCGCTCCCGAGTTCAGTATTCAATTCATCGACTACCCGCATCAGCTGTTTCTTTTTCATCGGGCCTGTCTCACAAACCCAGGGAAGAGTATTGGAAAAGAAGCCCTGCTGAACAGCGTTTTCATCATACAATCCGAAGAGAAAAACCGTCGCTTTTTTATACCTGTAGCCTTCTTTAAATATACTGTCAAGGATACTGACAGCGGCCGATATCAAATCCGGAGTATGTGAGGTCGGTTGCAGTAAACGTATGGAGCGCGATTCATAGTATTGCTTATCATGTTTGTTATGATAATTGGTTGTGATAGCTACCCCGAGATGGGTGGCGACCTCTTTTTCTTCCCTCAGTTTTTCGGCAGCTCTGGTCGTGAAATTTGCGACTGCTTCATTTACTTCCTGACGTGAAGTTACAGGCCGTCCAAAAGATTTCGAACTAATGATCGATTTTTTTGCAGGATACACCTCTTCAAAGGCAATGGATTCAATACCGCGAAGTTCACGCACCGTTTTCAATCCTGAAATGGTAAGGTATTTCTTGACCCATTTGTCTTCACATTCGGCAAGTTGATCGGCAGTAAAGATGCCGTGACTATTAAGAAAGATACTTAGCTTTCTGCCGATCCCCCAGATATCTCCTACCGGAATTTTTTTTAATTCATGATGATCTTTGCTTGGTTCAATGGCATACACTCCATCCTTATTTATACCCGTACGGCTGTTGAGCTTTGCAGTTTCGTTTGCTGCTTTTGCCAGTGTTTTTGTCGGAGCAATCCCGATGGAGACCGGTACTCCGACATGTTGGAGTATTTTTTTTCGTAATATGCGAGCCGATTCCAGCGCCTGATCTGTAGACATACCGTCATAGGTGATAAAAGCTTCATCAATAGAATAAATTTCCATCTGTTGCGCTCCTGTTGCAATCGTTTTCATCACCCGCTGTGAAATATCCCCATAGAGAGAAAAGTTAGCAGAGAAAACACACACATTGTGTTTCTTAAAAATGTCCTCGTACTTAAACGCTGGTGCACCCATGGGAATTCCCAGCTTTTTTGCTTCATCCGAACGGGAAATGGCACAACCGTCATTATTGGATAGGACAACAACCGGTTGACCTTCAAGATCCGGACGGAATACCCGTTCGCAGGATACGAAGAAATTATTGCAGTCGATAACAGCATAGAGACTCATAACCGTATCTTAATTAAAACTCTCAACAGGCTCAGGCCTCACAAGGTAAACATACCGTCACGATATATAATTTTCTTTTCTCCGGACGGTAAAGTTGCAGTGACTGTACGATCAGTTGTGGAAATGATGTCGGTATGGACGGCACTGTCATTGAAACCCATTTCCTCCCACTGCTTCTCAGTCAATGTACTAGGATCTCCGACATAACTATCTTTGTATCCCATGCCCAATGCTAGATGAGTATTTCCGTAAGGTCCTCCCATATTTTCATCAAAAAGCGTTTCTGCCATGAAGTGAGAGATTCTGCTGAGACGTTTATCAGTCAGACTGTATTCTCCGATTTTATTCGCACCTTCGACCGCAATCATATCAGTCAGCAACTTTTCATTAGTATCAGCCTTTGCTGAAACGACCAACCCGTCTTTAAATTCAAGCTCTATACCGGTGATCAAATTGCCGTATCGATAGAGAGGCTGGTTAAATGAAATGCGTCCGTTTGTCCCCCGCCAATCAGGAGTAATAAAAGCCTCAAATGACGGGATATTTCTGCCGCTGCCTCCGAGCCATTTACGGTTTTTTCCCAGCTTTACCTGCAAATCGATATCCTGCCCTTCAATATGAAGTGATTCTATTTCCATAGCATTGAGCCAATTCTGCGTTTGCTCAATGCTGGCAAAAACCTCTTTCCACTGTGCAATC
>CAZDDM010000087.1:0-3017 GCA_964504235.1 uncultured Gammaproteobacteria bacterium | reverse complement strand
CTCCTTACGCAGGTACAGCTTACTTTATATATTCTTATGGCATATTTGTCCGGATACAAAATGGATCGCAATAAAGTCGGAGATCACTTAAAAAGTATAGAAAAAGAAATTGTCCATCTTGAAAACACGTTGCCGAAACTGACGAGGTTCATTCTTCCGCAAGGGAGCGAAGAAGCATCACGGTTGCAGATAGCACGTGCAATAGTTCGATCCTCAGAACGGCGGGTAACTGCGTATGTAGACCGTAAAACAGAACAAACTGCCGATGATATGATGGCGGTACAGTATCTCAACCGCCTTTCCGATCTTTTGTTTATGTTAGCCAGGAAATATACTCCGGAAGAACACCTTACCTAAGCTCATCAATTTTAGCTGCCATAATAAAATCATTAAGACTTAAGCCTTGAATTTTCTGAGTCATAAGATCAATGAGTACGTTTTTGAAATTATGAACATAGATATCCGGATGATGCCCCTCTTCTTCGGCTAGATCTGCAACTTGGTTCACGAAAGCAATGGCCTCGCGGAAGTTTTTGAAAGTAAAATCACGACTGATTTGTCTTTCATCTACAACGCTCCAATCCTTGTGCAGTTTTCCAAGGTTTTCCATAATTGCCTCCCTTTTCATCGGAGGTGTATCTATTGAGCAGGCCTCACATTTTTTTTGAGTAAGATTATTCATAAGTATGGGTTGATTTTTAATGCGTGATGGTGTAATTTTACTATACGTTAAAAATATAAATGCTTGGTAAGCATCATCCCGCCCAGTAAGGGAGAAGATGCTAAGTATCAGGGAATGAGGTGTAATTCCTCAACTGTGCCGCAGCGGTAATTCCGATTTTGATCGGATAAGTCCGAAGACCGACCAAGTCCTCTACCCCGAGCAGGGATATCTATGTCATCATCTGTCGTCGAATGCGAGACATGCGTCTTGCCAGAACAAGAACCGCAAATTATCGGAGAATTGCCTCTCGAGAGTACTTTCCCTCTTGATCCTGAGATAGAGTTTCGGGCGATAAATCGCACAAAAAGTGAAACTGACCCGGATTACCTAACTCCCGAACAGCTCAACTATTACCAGAAGGAAAATTTAGTCTGTTTTTTATGTGAATTTGCAGGGAAAGTACCGTACAAAAAAATCCCGGGAATTGTTACCGATACCGGGAGATTGAAAATCTGTAATATGGATGTCCTGCAGATGGCTGAAAAAGCGGCAGACATTGCGGGAAAAGGATCAAGGGAAGAGAGCGAACTCATCGGCTGGCAAAAAGCAATTGACTCTATACAATGGGGAGCAAACAGAGTTGATATCGTATCTCCACCGGCAATTGCGGACTATATGCTGACATTTTCTCTGCATATTGATGATTATGACCCCAGAATCGGCGGGCGGCCGGTCAGTCAGATTGTATCAAGGCGCGATGAACAGATGGGTTCTCTCGAGGTAAGTCGCGGAATTTATCAGAATCTTGCTCAAAACGCCGGACAGCATTATGATATCGCTCATTTTTCCGGTCCGGAAGACTTTATTACCAATCCAATAGTTCATCATACAGAAGACAGTGACAGTCTTGCCCGTGCTGTCACCAGCATCGGTGTCGATGAGAATGACATCGTTTACTCCGAACGATTTGAGCAGGAAGTACGTGAAGTGCTTGAGCCGATGATACAGGAGTATCTGCGTCAGGTAGACGAACTGTCATATTTAAGCAGCAGCGAAAAGCATGAATGGCCGTATGAAGAAAAAAAACATGCATTAGATGCTCATTTACATACCATGTTCAGTTTTGCAAAAAGGATCGGAAGAGAACTGCAGACGAATTACTGGAATACCGATGTCGGACAAACCGTTCGTGATATCATGAAACTGCAAACGATTGATCCCATGCAGTACTATGCACATGCCGAAGCGATCCGGCAATCGGAAAGAGCCACAATTACAGGAGGCACCTCCTGTCCCAGTCTGAATTCTGCATCTGCGATGGAGAGCTTATCAGGGTTTAGTGAATCCGGCATGTCCTTCAATACGGCAATTCAGAGTTTTATGCAAGGGGAATCAAAAAGTAAGAAAACCCTCGAATGTACCTGTCCGAATTGTGAGAAGAAAGTTGCCGCCAGGATTGAAAATAATAAAATTACCTGTCCGAACTGCAAGGCATCGGCACCGTATAAATGCTGAGATCAGTTTCGGCCTTCATCTTTTTTAATATTGAATTACACTTAAAGTATGTCAGACACAAAGAATGTAACCGACAATCATACATCCATAAAGCATCTGATTGACGATCATCATGCTTCAAATCAGAGTTCTCATTCCAAGGAAGGTGAACCTGCCAGGCCACGTTCTGTTGAGAAGCTGCGGGATGAAGAATACATCGCACCGGAAAACGAACCGACAATAGAAGACAAAGAGCTGGAAAAATATATTGAGATTGAACGTGATGTTCCGGAGATTCATCCAGATCTTAAAAAAGCAGGACTGCAGGCGCTGGATACAACATCTCTTGATCCGAAACAGCGGGTACATCTGCCTATAGCAGATGAACAGATTATGAACGGACTGGATGAACCCTTATCATCATCCTTCAGGTGGCTGGCGGAGTTTGCTCTATTCATGCTCAAACGGGCACATCTTGCCCTCAAACGGGTGCACGGGAAAGTAGTAAGAGTGATTCAAAAATAACCGGCTGGTGATGTTTCCCCGTTTATGGCGATGCTGCCGGTTGGAGGATTGCCGATTTATTCGTTTGTAACCCGCCTAATTTCTTCCTCAAAGCCTTCCTTACTATGGGCTCCGACGAATTGGTTCTTTACTGTACCGTCCTTGAAGATTAAAAAGGTCGGGATTGAAAATACTGAATAATTGCCGGCAAGTTCCTGATTTGCATCTACGTCAACTTTAACAAATTTTACATCTTTCATCTCTTCAGACAATTCTTCAAGTATCGGAGCAACAACTTTACATGGGCCGCACCATTCGGCATAAAAATCTACGACTACTACGCCTTTGTGATCAA
>CAZDDM010000086.1:0-3117 GCA_964504235.1 uncultured Gammaproteobacteria bacterium | reverse complement strand
GCTTCTCTTCTAAAACCAGCTTCATTTTTCTCTGCATGATACTTTATAAGGTTCAATATATTCTTTTTTCGTATTTGACTTTTCATATAATTATACTAACACCTTTGGGACACATATGCAATAAAACGGGACATATTGCTGAAAATTGGATTAATATGAAGGGAATAATTATTCTAACAAATGAATGAAGCACCTAGATGAATTATGAGCGGAGTACGGGACTCGAACCCGTGACCTTCTCTTTGGAAAAGAGACATTCTACCAACTGAACTAACTCCGCAAGTTGTGAACTATTATACCAAATACTTCTTCATTTTCTCAATATGGAGAACATGCCTCCTAAAGAAACCTAAATACCAAAATAAACGATCGTTTCAGAGGAGATTAACCTTCATCGTCACTGACATACGGAGGTTCATCGAGGAATCGCTGAGGAACCGTAAATCCCAAACCGCGGAAATACTCATGCAGACCGTCCTGTACTCCGTGCAGCTTCGACTTATTCACCACACTTCGTATTTTCCCCATAGCACGCGGATGAGACCAACCTTCCCGAAGCACATGCCGTGCAAATTCAGGCTCAACTTTGTTTACAAAACCCTGCGGTCGCAGTATTTCACTCATCACCGCTGCCCGGCATACGGCTGAGAAACCTGTGATCGGATCCGTACTTCGGCAATCTCCGTTTTGATACGGTGAAAGCTCTACAACCCGATCCTGATATGCCTGAACTGCAGCATCAGTGACAAAAAGTTCAGGATCGACACTCCCTTTCGGGGTACCCATCACCATCTGGTCAAGAGTCAAAGCCGTGTGTTTGTCGAGAAAAATCCCGAATCGTTCGGCAAACGGTCGGTTGTATCCCACATAAATGGCCGCAACCGGAGTTTTGAAGCGTGCTCGATAAATCCCACCTTCACTGAAACTCAAAAAATCACAATCAGTCGTCTCAGGAAGTTCATCTACTGCGATTCCGCTTATTTGCATGAGAGCAGCCTGACGGGCGACACCGCCTGTCACAAAGATATTCGGCTCCATTTTCCCCACAAGATCCATAACCTCTTTAGGGGCTTTAAACCTGTTGAGGCTATTAAGATAATCCAATTCATCACCTGACTGTGATTCAAACCGATACCGACGTGCGTATTTCCATTCGGACATACCATGTAAATAAATTCTTACAATTAAGGTATTATAACCTAAAATCCCAAAAAAATCGCCACTTAACACTCTAAACATCTGAATATTGATTTCAATAAGGAAACAACTATAATCAGTGCATGGCACAACACGAACCTGTCATCGTCGTACACGGCGGTGCACTCTTCTCAAAACCCGGCCCGACCTGCAATGAATACCACGCCGAATTTGACGGTATCTACCAGAAATTCATCGCCGAAGCACTTAAAGCCGGTTATGACCACATGAAAGATGGGGGAGCGGCACTGGACGCTGTGATCAAAGCCGCGAATGTGATGGAAAATGCAGGCTACTTTACGGCGGGAAAAGGTTCGCTCAAAACCAGCAAAGGCACGCATTCAGTGGACTCATCCGTTATGGACGGATCGACCAGAAAGGCCGGATCAGTCGCAGATTGCTGTGTCAAAAACGCTTCAACTGTCGCCAGACTCGTCATGGACAAGACACCTCACGTGATGATCGTAGGTCCGGGAGCGGAAAAACTGGCCGAAGAAAACGGCTGTGAAGTCGTCGATGAGAGCTATTTTTTCAATCCTCATTTCTCAAAAACGGTAGAGCACGGCACAATCGGTGCCATAGCGCTTGATATGCAGGGAAACCTCGCTGCAGTCACCTCAACAGGCGGGACGACCAACAAATATCCCCATCGTGTGGGTGATTCACCGATTATCGGTGCCGGGACCTATGCTGACAACAGCACATGCGCTGTTTCATGTACTGGAGTAGGAGAGTATTTTATGAGGACACTGGCTGCTTTCAATGTCTCAGCACGCATGAAATATGCCAAAATGAACCTCAAAGAAGCAGCCCAAGAGGCACTCCAGGAAATAACGGATATGGAAGGCTTGGGCGGGATGATCGCACTCGACAAAGAGGGTGATATTGCCGTTCCTTTCAACTCTCCCGGCATGTTCCGAGGCTATATTGATCGGGAAGGAAAACAGGACATACAGATCTTCTGAGGCAAAAAAAAATCGCCCCTGCATTTGAAGCAAGGGCGACTCTTATTTTCGTTTTAGATGATGATCTTCACGTACTTATAAGACTCAAGGTAGCGGTCATCTTCGCCGGTCGTATCCTTGAAATACTTATACAACCAGTCATCAGACTCAATCTGAGACATAAAGTTCTTGAGAAGCGCGATCTTTTCCGGCATTTTAGCCGTAATATCAACCTTCACATTCGGGCTCTGAGTCTCTGCAATGAGCACTTCCAGAAGGAAATGACCTTCCAGACCTTCTTTGTGATGCTCGGGGAAAAAGAGCAAATCACGGCTGTACGGATAAGCAGCATCAAGTGCGGCCTGACCGACGACACGGTGATCTTTGTGGACATAATACATACCGCTCTGACGCTCAATAATGGCCTCAAAACCGTTGTGTGTCAAAAGAAGATCAGGTTTCAGTTTACGAATAAAGTAACTGATACGCTCAGTAAGCTGATTGTCATTGTTGTGGACATATCCGTCCTTAAAGTCAAGAAAATGACAGTTTTCGCGGGGTATACCCACATGATCAAGCGCCTTCATCTGCTCAGCATGACGTAATTTCTTGAGTTCCTCAGGATCCACGATATTTCCGCGGCTTCCGTTGGAACCGTCAGTCACGATCAGCAAATTGATGTTTTCCGGCTTAATCCATCCTTTTTCGATAGCAATAAGCATTGTTCCTGAAAAATAATCCTCAAAGTCGTCCGGATGAGCGACTACGGCGAGAATTTTCTGTTTTCCTTTCAGGATTGACTGTACTTTAATATTGGCGTTCATAGAGGTAAAAGTGTATTTTTAACCTGTCATAACAATATTTCATACACTATCATACATAATGATACAGTATCTTAAGGACTTTGTCAAGTATGTAATGAATGTGTATAATATGCCTGTATTCCGGTTTATGGAATACGGATATGCAAGTTCCG
>CAZDDM010000085.1:0-3153 GCA_964504235.1 uncultured Gammaproteobacteria bacterium | reverse complement strand
CATATGTAAGAATTATATCATACCCTTACCTACTTGTTCTCACGGTATATGTGCCAAAAATGAATCCTTTTTAATATATGTATATATAAAGAGGGTCTGTATTTATCCGAACTCTAGTGCTACAATGTGACCACTATGGCAAACGATACGATAAAGCTTAATACATCGCAACAGCAGGCTGTAGAATACTACAAAGGTCCGCTTCTTATTGTGGCCGGAGCCGGTACCGGCAAAACGACTACACTCGTCGAAAAGATCAAGTATCTCATAAAGAATGAGCATGCAAAGCCTGAGGAAATTCTTTGCCTGACTTTCACCGACAAAGCGGCCTACGAAATGGAAGAACGTGTAGACCGTGCCATGCCGTACGGATATTTCCAGATGTGGATCTCGACATTCCACAAGTTCGCCGATGAAATCCTGCGCGATGATATTTATCATCTCGGACTTAATCCCGGCTATGATCTGATGACTCAGGCGCAGTCAATCCTGTTTCTCAAAAAGAACCTGTTTCACCTCAATCTCCAATACTACCGTCCTGTCAGCAATCCGACGAAATTCGTTGAAGGCCTTTTGCAGCATTTCTCCAGGCTTCATGATGAAGATATTTCTCCAGAGGAGTATAGTAAGTGGGTAAAAAAACTTTCGAAATATTGTCATTCCGGACTTGATCAGGAATCCAGGAACAAAAAAACTGGATCCCAGGTCACGCCTGGGATGACAACGGAACAAAATATAAGCACTGAAGAAATCGAACAATACCAAGAACTTGCCAATGCATACGCTACCTATCAAAAGCTCAAAATCGAACATGACGTCATGGATTTTGACGATCTTATATATTATCTGATCAAACTTTTCAGAGAAAGACCGAATGTTTTAAAGCAGTATCAAAACAAATTCAAGTATGTACTGGTGGACGAGTTCCAGGATACAAATATCGCACAGTATGAACTTATAAAACTTCTCTGTCCGATACATACCAATCCGAACCTCACAGTCGTCGGAGATGATTCTCAGGCAATCTATAAATTCCGCGGTGCATCAGTCTCGAATATAATGACCTTCATGGAGGACTACCCGAAAGCACAGCAAATCAGTCTCCTTGATAACTACCGATCCAACCAGACGGTCCTTGATCATGCCTATCATCTGATACAGAATAATAATCCGGATACGCTCGAAAGCAAGCTCGGCATCTCTAAGGAACTGGTCGGTCACAAAAAAAATATTAAGGATGCCGTACAGTTCGAGTTATTCGCACACGGCGACCAGGAAGCTGATTGGATTACCGAGAAGATTGCCGGCTATTTACAGGACAAAACCTATACCTTTCAGGATTTTGCAATTTTGGTAAGAGCGAACAATCACAGCGATCCGATCATCAATGCCTTGAAGCGTGAAGGTATTCCCTTTCAGTTTTTAGGGCCGGGAACGTTATTTAAGCAACCTGAGGTCAAAGATCTGATCGCTTATCTGCAAGTTCTCGCTGATCTGAACGATACGGTCTCACTCTATCGGGTACTGTCCATGGATCATTTCGGGATTGATGAACAGGACCTGGTTCTCTATCTCTCCTTTGCGAAAAAAATTTCCCTTTCTCTTTTCCAGTCACTTGAAGTGGCACTTTCCTTTTTCCATGAAGAATGGTGGAGAGAGGAGTTTGAAGTTTATCGCGAACATTTACCGCTCGTAAAAGAAGAAACAAAAGAGAAACTGATTCAGATAATCTCCATGATAAAAAAGCATCTCACCCGACTCCGTAAGGATTCAGCCGGTGAGATCGTGTTCCAGTTTCTGGAAGATACCGAATACCTTAAGAAACTCAGCAATCCTGAAAATGAGTATGATCAGCGAAGGACATTGAACATAACGAAGTTCTTCCAGAAACTCAAAAGTATGGAGAATGAAATTGAAGACAGTTCCGTTTTTGCCGCAGTCGAGTATATCAATATGAGCCTGGAGATGGGAGAATCCCCTCTTGCCTCCGAGTCTGATGCGGTTCAGACGAATGCTGTAAATATTCTCACGGTGCACGGTGCAAAAGGTTTGGAGTTTCCTGTCGTTTTTCTCCCGAATCTTATAAACGGCCGTTTCCCTACCCGCCGGAGACGGGAACAGATTCCGATACCTGATGCTCTGATAAAGGAGACAATGCCGAGCGGAGATTATCATATTCAGGAAGAAAGGCGGCTGTTTTATGTGGGGATCACCCGCTCAAAAGACAGGCTCTTTTTGTCCGCTTCTGAAATATACGGTGAAGGAGTACGGAAACAACGCATATCGCCGTTTGTCGCCGAAACAATCGGTGTCGAAAAAGTCGCCGGTAAATCCGCAAAACAATCCGAACAAAAAGAGCAGCTATCCATTTTTGATTTTAAGAAAAAGGAAGAAGATCCGCCGATACCCATTCCGACTGAGGTTAAAAATCTTTCATACAGTCAGATCAGTACCTATGAGCTCTGTCCCCTGAAATACAAATATCAGTATGTACTGAAAATTCCGACTGGACCGCACAGTGCAGCTTCATTCGGCAGTTCAGTACACAACGCTTTGCAGAAATTTTACCAGTTGTTTATGAATGACAAAGAAGTCGGATTGACACATCTTCTGAATCTGCTTGAATCTTCATGGATTCCGGTCGGCTATACCTCCCGGGAGGAGCAGACGAAACAAAAAGAAGAAGCCCGTCAGATGCTCGAAAACTATTTTCATTCTTTTCATTCTCCTGAGATTGCAGTCAAAGATCTGGAGAAGCTCTTTAAAATCAAAGTCGGAAGCGATGTATGTCTTACAGGAAAAATTGATCGTGTGGATGAAAAAGCTGACGGAGCGATTGAGATCATCGACTACAAAACAGGCAATATGCCTGATGAAAAGAAACTAAAAAAAGATATGCAGCTTGCCATATATGCAATGGCTGCAAATGACTACGGATTGTATCGCAAACCGATTGAAAAAATTAACCTTTCCTTCTACTATCTCGCTCATCGTGAAAAGGTAACGGTTACAAGAAACGAAGAAGATATTCACGATGTGAAGCTGAAAGTCAGAGAGATTGCTGATAAAATCCGCATGGGAGAGTTCCCGGCACGTACCGGTCCGTGGTGTGCACGGTGTGATTTCAGAATGATCTGCGAAGCCTGGCAGTGA
>CAZDDM010000084.1:0-3229 GCA_964504235.1 uncultured Gammaproteobacteria bacterium | reverse complement strand
CAACACAGAAACCAGAAAAAAAACTGACTGAGATCCTGAAAAAACATTCAGGACGGGACTCAAGTGGAAAAATTTCGGTACGCCATCAAGGTAAACGACAAAAAAGATATTATAGAATAATCGATTTTAAAAGAGATAAAAAAGATGTTGAAGGTACAGTGATCAAAATCGAATATGATCCGAACAGAAATGCAGATATAGCTTTGGTTGAATACAAAGACGGGGAAAGAAAATATATTCTTCATCCGGCCAACCTCAATATCGGAGACAAAGTAATCGCATCAGAAAAAGCCGAGATCACTGTAGGGAATGCTCTTCCTTTATCAGCTATTCCTGTCGGTATCGAAGTTCACAATGTTGAACTCTATCCCGGACAGGGAGGAATTATGATTCGCGGAGCCGGAACATTTGGTTCAGTGATTGCTAAAGACGGCCATTACGTCCATGTCAAACTGACATCCGGAGAGGTTCGAAAGTTCAGCAAAGGTTGTTGGGCAACAGTCGGACGGGTCGGAAATATCGAACACAAAGATGAAGAAATCGGAAAAGCAGGACGGAAAAGACTGATGGGTATCCGACCGACAGTTCGGGGTACCGCTCAGAATCCGAGATCCCATCCTCACGGAGGCGGAGAAGGACGAAGCGGTGAAGGTATGCATGCAAAGACTCCGTGGGGTAAAAAAGCACGCGGTGTCCGCACGCGAGCAAAGAAAAAATGGAGTAATAAATTAATTGTTCAACGCAGAAAGTAATTTCATGGAATCGGTAACATATCAAAAAAATCTGAAGGTATCGCCAAAGAAATTGCGGATGATACGGAATAATATTTTCAAAATGTCTCCCAAAGAGGCACTTGATTATCTCTTGTATGCCCCGACAAAGCCGGCAAAAACATATTATAAGGTTTTAAATTCAGCTATTCAGAACGCTGTAAACTCTTTAAAAGTACAGGCTGATATGCTACAATTTAAGCTTTTGACAATTGAAGAAGGAAGAAAACTGAGCCGCTTCAAAGCTGGTTCAAAAGGAATGGCTAAGCCGATCGTCAGAAGATATTCTCATATTAAGGTTGTATTAGTAGAGAAAGCGCAGCCGAAGAAAGAAGAGAAAAAGGCAGAAAAGATTGAAAAAAAACCGGCAAAAACAGTAAAGAAACCGACTGAAAAAAAAGAAACAGTTAAAAAGGAAAAGAAAGCCGCCGACGCCAAAGACGCTGGCGAGCCGAAGAAAGAAGGTAATAAATAATTAGAAATTGAATTAATTTAATGGGTCAAAAAGTACATCCACACGGCTTACGATTAGGGACAGTATACAACTGGTCTTCCCGATGGTTCTTTTCTGACAAGAAAGCATATCGAGATGCTATTCTTGAAGATTCAAGAATCCGTGAAGAACTGATGAAAAAGTACAGTTATGCCGGGGTCACCGATGTGGTAATCGAGCGGGCGATCAAGAAAATCACCGTTATCATCTTCTCTGTGAAACCGGGTATGATCATCGGACGGGGCGGAAAAGGACTGGAAGATGTAAAAAAGATCATTGTTTCCTATCTGAAATCATACAATGAAGACAAGAAAAAGAGAAAAGAGACAAAAATTGAATTGAAGATTGAACCTGTCAAAAAGCCGTACACCAATGCATACTATGTCGCACAGACAATCGCAGAAAAGCTTGTCCGCAATCTGCCGCATCGCGCTGTTGTACACAGTACCATGACCCGCGTGATGGAAACGGGAGCAAAAGGAGTAAAAATTCAGTTGGGAGGACGTATCAACGGTGCCGAGATTTCACGATCTGAAAAATATTTCCAGGGTACCATTCCGACATCAACAATCAGAGAACGGGTTGAATTTGCCAAGTACCCGGCTTTGACAAAATCAGGATATGTCGGTGTAAAAGTTTGGATCTGTCACCAAAGTTAAGATTCTAGAAGTTCATATTTACTATCGTGTTATCACCAAAAAGACAAAAATACAGAAAACAATTCAGAGGAACATGGAGAAGAATCGCAACTAAAGGAGATACTCTTAATTTTGGTAGTTACGGTTTGAAGACTCTTGATGCCGGATGGATCAAGGATCGTCAGATCGAAGCTGTCCGTGTCGTTTTGGCACGAGCCACACGAAAAGAAGGAAAGTTTTGGATTCGTATTTTTCCTGATAAACCCTATACGAAGAAACCGCCGGAGGTCACGATGGGAGCCGGAAAGGGAGATGTCGCATATTTTGTAGCATCCGTTTCACCCGGGAGAATTCTTTTTGAAATCGACGGTTTGAGTGAAGCGGAAACAAAAAAAGTTCTCAGAAATGCAGCTGCAAAACTGACAGTTAACACAAAAGTTGTGACAAAATAATGAAAAAAGTAACTAAAGAATACATAAACAAAACCGCTGAAGAGCTGAAAAAAGAAGTAGAGTCTTTGCATAAAGAGATTGCCCGGCTTGAGATTGAAAGAAAAGCTAAGCCGCAAAAAGATTCAAATATGATTTTCAAAATGAAAAAAAGATTAGCAGTCGTTTTGACACTCATCCGTCAAAAGGAATTAGGAATTCAATCATAACAACATGAATAAAACATTTACCGGTACAGTCGTTTCAAACAAGATGCAGAAAACGATCGTCGTGAAAATTGAACGAAAGTTCAGACACCATCTGTACCAGAAGGTTATCACACGTCACAAAAACCTGAAAGCTCATAATGATCTTGAAGGATTGTCAGTCGGAGATATGGTTGTGATTGAAGAAACCCGCCCGATTTCTAAAGATAAACGCTTTAGAGTGATTGAAAAAGTTAATACAGTTACTAAATAAGAAGACCATGTTACAACTCAGATCAATGCTCAATGTCGCAGACAACTCAGGAGCAAAAGTAGTTCAGCTTATCGGTATTCCGAAAAAAGGGAATCGAAAAATTGCTTACCTGGGAGAAGTCTTTACCGGTGTTGTGAAAAAAGCAGCTCCGTACGGACAGGTCAAAAGCGGTGAGGTGGTCCGTGCTGTAATTGTTCGTACCAGAAAAGAAGTCAAAAGAGCAGACGGAAGCTATATACGTTTTGATGAAAATGCATGTGTAATCCTTGCAGGAAATGACACTCAGGATCCCAAAGGTACCCGTATATTCGGACCGGTCGCAAAAGAGATCAAAGATGCGGGATACAACAAGATTGCCAGTTTGGCAGAGGAAATTTATTAAACAACTATGAAAATAAGAAAAGGTGATACAGTTTTGGT
>CAZDDM010000083.1:0-3253 GCA_964504235.1 uncultured Gammaproteobacteria bacterium | reverse complement strand
GTCATGCTGAGAAAGCCTTCCTAAAATAGCGGGATCATTGTATTGTTCGTCAAAAAGGACACATTCTGACGGTCTCAAACGGACGATTTCATCATCAAGGACGGCGCCGTCCGTACCATCAAACTGCGTCATATGAAAATGTCCTGTCGTCAGATCTGCAAGAGCAAAACCTATGGTGTTGTTGTGAAAAAACAAAGACATAATGTAGTTGTTTTCCTTTTGGACAAGTGATTGATCATCAAGGACAGTTCCCGGCGTGACGATACGGATTACTTTCCGGTCAACCAATCCTTTTCCGTCCGGAAGGCTCACCTGTTCACAGATTGCGACTTTAAATCCTGATTTAATAAGTTTTGCAAGGTATGAATCCACGGCATGATACGGGACTCCTGCCATCGGTATCCGGCCGTCCTGACCGCGGGCACGACTGGTTAGAGTGATCTCGAGAGCTTTCGCGCCGATCTCGGCATCTTCCAAAAAAAGCTCATAGAAGTCTCCCATGCGAAAAAACAACAGGCAATCCGGATACTGCTTTTTCACTTCCATGTACTGCTGCATCATGGGTGTTGAGAAGTCATGCATAGTAGTGTATTACTGTACCATATTTTCGTGTATCATGGAACTATACTTATAATTTACGACATCTATGTCTGAACGAATAATCGGATATACCCTTCTCGGAATCGGAATTATTATGATTATTATTACCACCTTCCAAATTTTTTCCGTCTTTACGGGGAAAGCAACACCGATTCAGGTATTTAAAGTCGAACCCGCAAAACAATCTCAACCAAGTTCCACGACAGATCTCCTGGAAAAGATTCAGCAAGGTGACCTCTCAGCGCTGCTAGACTCCGGTTCAGGAAGCATTCCCGGACTTGAAGTAATCAGCCCCGAAGCCATATACAAAATGCTGAACATCACCGTCTATTATTTTCTGATGATGTTTTTATTGAACGTGGGATACAAAATAGCCTCGCTGGGAGTCCAGATGGTACGCCCGGTCAAAGTCGAAGTAATAAATAATAAGCTTGCCTCGATGATGTCCCAAAACGAAGAACAAGCCCCATAATGACTATGCCAAAGCATCAACAGACTCACCATTTCAACGCTCTCAAAAAACGCTGGATCAAAAAACACCAGGAGATCCAAAAAAAAATTAAAGAAAAACATACTGAGTCCCTGAAGTGGATCAGTGATAACTCAAAACATATCGCCGTAGGCTCCATGACAGGCATTTTGATGCTAGCACACCCTGCCAACGCTACCGTTCTCACTCAGAACCTCCTGCCTCCACCACCTGCTGAAGAACGGAAAGCATACACGAAAGAAGAGCTTATCAATCAGCTGAAGGCACAGCTTCCCGAGACCGTACAGGAATTGTCGGCAGAACAACAAATCGCAGTAGGCCATACATTATCAACTTTTTTTAATATGACCGTCTCCGCGACTCTTGAAGGCAAAAGCCTGAACAGGAGTTATGGGATAATCGGTGCCGAACAACATTTGATGAGATACCCGGGAGATACCATGGACACGCACTTTCAGTCAAGCGAGGATACGAAATACTGGTCCTCAGGCATGGCACCGGGACGGGGTGCGTGGGGATACTTCACAGACTCGAGGGAAACTATGACACAACGGGATGTTGACCGCGAAAAATATTATATTGCCGTACAGACTTTTCTTGCACCGGGTTGGCAGGAAAATCCGAATGAGCTATACACATTTTTTAAATATCGAAAAATGCTGGTTGTCAATCCGGAAAACGGGAAAGCCATAGTGGTTGTGATCGGCGATGCCGGCCCGGCGCCGTTTACCGGCAAACACCTGGGAGGATCGCCTGAAGTGATGGCGCATCTTGAACGAAAAGACGGCGGAGCAAAAGGCCCCGTGTTATACTTTTTTATCGACGATCCGGAAGATACAATCCCGCTGGGGCCGGTTGAGATTTAACATAATTAAAGCATGCGAAGTAATCAAATTTGTGAGAGAAGTGGATGTTTGAGCTGACAACAATCGGCGAGTTCACTTCCGAACAAATTTCCGGTTACGAGCATGCATGACAAACCATATGAAAAAACATTTTTACACACATCTTGTCGAAATCGAAACCATATATACCGAACTTGAAGCTCTCCCCATGCATAAACATGAAAAGGATGAACTGGTTGAAATAGTTCACTCTACCATTCATCACGTCGTAATCGATACCGTCCTGTCAGAACTTCCTGAAGAAGATAAAAAAACCTTTCTTTCGCACGTTCACGCTGAAAATCATGACTCCATATGGGGCCTTCTTAAAGAAAAAATTGAGAAGTCAGAAGAAAAAATTAAACAGGCGGTCGAACAATTGAAAAAGGATTTTCATCAGGATATTGATGAAATTAAAAAAGGAAAGAGCTAATATTTACGATCCGTTTACACTTCTCTGCTAAGCTATACTCTATGGAAAAACACCTTTCGACCGCAAAAATTATGACGGATATTCTTGAACGCCGTTTTAAATTATTCGGATTTGAATTCGGAATTGATCCCATCGTCGGCCTTGTTGCAGGTGCCGGGGACATCATCACCGTCATTCTCGGACTCTATTTTGTCTGGATTGGCCTGCGGATAAACCTTCCTATCAATAAAATTTTTGAAATGCTTTGGAATTTAGGACTCGACTTTGCTCTCGGAAGTATTCCCCTGATCGGAGATATCTTTGATTTTACATTCAGAGCACATGCAAAAAATTATGCGATACTAAAAGATCATTATGAGAAAAGCGGACTTTATAAAACATAAAGAACCCCCTGCCTGGCATTGGTGCTGCATGAAAAACTGATCGTTCCTGTCTCTTCCGGCACAAACTCAAAAATATTGTCACCGTGTTCCAGCGCCTGAGCTATCCCGAGTTTCGGGACATTGAGGAAGCCCTGACAACCGTATACATTAATACCGTTTACAATCCATCTGACGGGTATATTCCTCTGAAGTTGAAACGTGTTCGGGTGATAACCGTCCGACAGAACATCCATTTTTACTACCTGAAATCCGTTTTCAAAACTTACACTACCTTCTTTTTTCGTATAGCTTTCCGATCCGAAATTACCGATATCTGTATACAATCTGACTGTGTTGATAATATACCCCACACTGGCAAGAATGATCGTAACCGCCACCGTTTTCATAAACCAGGGATACCAGGATGTTTTGGTAAAGAATGACGTAAAGCTAAGCGCCATAAGCGCCGGGACGGTTCCCAAAG
>CAZDDM010000082.1:0-3420 GCA_964504235.1 uncultured Gammaproteobacteria bacterium | reverse complement strand
GTACCATGAGACAGGCGATCGAGGAGTCAACTCCGCCTGAAAGTGCTCCGATGACATGAGCATCCCCGACTGAATCCCTAATATCCTGAATTTGCTTGTTCACAAACTCTTCCGTGATCGGCTGGTCTTTCGGCGACAGGCCGCAAATACCGGCAAAGTTTTTTAGAATTTGCAGTCCGAATTGAGTATGGACTACCTCGGGATGAAACTGTACACCGTAAATTTTACGTTCTTCATCCGCAATTGCAGCGTAGGGGATTGTTTCCGTCACGCCGATTTTTTCAAATCCGGACGGAATTTGAGCCAATTCATCTCCGTGATTCATCCAGACGGCAATCTTAGCTGGCAGGTCGTTTGTGGCAGGAGGTAAATTCAGAAGCGGAGATTCTTTCAAAATGGTGAGTGTGGCGGGTCCGTATTCCTTTTTCTTACCGGGTTTGACTTGACCGTCGAGGACATGCGCAATAATCTGTTCTCCGTAACAAATACCGAGAATCGGTTTTCCTGTTTCAAACACTTTTTTTTCGATCGTCGGAGCACCCTCTTCGTATACGCTGGTCGGACCGCCCGAAAAAATGATTCCGTCATATGAAATATCTTTCGTTTCAGCAAAAAAGTCTTCCGGCTCAACGATTTTAGTTTCAACTGCAATCTCTCGCAGTCTTCTGGAAATAAGGTGAGTTGTTTGTGATCCGAAATCGATAATGATAATCATAAAAATATAAATGATTTAATATTGTCTAACAGAATCCTTCATAGCTAAGATTCTTTTGTCTTCCTCAGAAAAAAATATCTCCGAAAGAGCGCCACTGTGTGCTTTCCCTGAGTCCGTGTAATGAACGCAATCACCGTCATGAATAAGCAGTCCGGCCTTCATCAATGTCAGAAACTGATAGGGAAAATGAGTTTGGAGGAAATCTGCCTGTACACCTTCCTGTGACATAAGTCCTAGGATAGCATGTGCCCGCTGTTTAATATCATCTGTTAATACGATACCGTGCATATCGGGAAAATGTCCGGCATCAATGCCCTTTCTCCATCGTGCAATACTGTTGTTGATAAAGCGGACGTCTTCCGAGTAGGGAAGTGCATAATGTGCATGCGGTCCGTAGCTTCTTGCACCGGCTCCAAATCCCACAATCGGAATTCCGGAGTATATCTGCTCACCCTGTTGGTATCCTTTTGTCTTGGACCAGCAGGTCAAAGATAGTCTGTGATACCCCTCCTGGCGGAGACGGGTGTCAGCTCCTTCGGCAATATCAGACACTTCATGTCTTGACGGGTATGAGATCAGTCCGTGAGCCGCCATTTTTCCGGCACGCGTGCCAGGGCGGATCATGTTCGGATAGAGTGTGATAGTCGTCACTCCGCTTCCGATCATTGTCTCAAGATCCTCTTGGAAGGTCTCTGTTGATGAGCCCTGCAAACCCATAATCAGATCTCCGTTTATATCTTCAAAACCGGCAGCAAATGCATTTCTGATAGTTTCTCCGGCAAGCTCAGGATTGTATGCTCGACCTGTGTTTCTCAGTACCTGAGGATCGTATGACTGGACTCCGACACTGATGCGGTTGAACCATTTCCTCATAGCCTGCAGTTTTGCTAAATCAACGGAGTCAGGGATGACCTCAATGGCTCGCTCATGCTCAAAGGAAATCGGTCCGACCGTCTGCTCAATTGCAGAAATCATATGACCCATATCTTCAACGGAAAGGAGACTCGGTGAACCGCCCCCGAAATATAGTGACTGCGCCTCTACTTTACCGCTGAGGACAGGTTCGTACATTGACGCTTCACGTTGAACGGATTCTGTATACCAGTTAGGTACATCTTTTCCGACTGCAGTATATAAATTACAGTATGAGCATAAGTGATCACGCGGGGATTGTATGACATGGTGTTCTGCCATACGCTGTGCATCAGCAGCCGGTGCTGGCTTGTCCGTGCACCACGGCACATGGACATATACTCCGACAGGACCTTCATATCCGTTCCATGCTTCTTCTACAAACTGATCGGGATCAGGTATCGGTTCATATAGTCTTTTGTCAGGGTGATTGTAAATATATCCGAGTTCGCTTCCTTCTATAATATCTGCTATACGGCTATCGTATTCGGATACAGAAGGGACTTCAGCTTGTGCGTATGACATAGTTCTATAAATAATTAGTAGTTTTTACCGGGATTTGTCACCAAAATATCATGCGGGTGACTTTCAGTCAAGGATGCCTGGGTAATTTGGATAAATTTACCCTTTTCCTGGACTTCTTTGATCGTTTTTGCACCGATGTAGTAGAGCCCCGATCGGATTCCTCCGACAGCCTGATCCACAACGGATTGTACCGGCCCGTTTATCGGTACCAGACCTTCCACACCTTCGGCGACCAGGACGCGGTCTTTATAACTTTTTCCGTGGAATTCATCTTCGGATTTGATCTCAGTTCCTTTTTGCATGGCAGCAATCGAACCCATTCCGCGATATGTTTTGAATGTATATGAAGATTTTTTCTGTTTGAGAATGCTTTTAAAGCGTGACGGCACCTGATCAGGCGGGAGTTCAATGTGTTCGCCCGGTGCTTCCTGACATGAAGCAAAAAAGCTTCCCATCATCACGGTTTCGGCACCTGCCGCGAATGCTTTGACCATATCTCCTGAGTATTTGATACCTCCGTCTGCTATGACCGGTACGCCGGCATCATGTGCCGCACGATGCGTTTCAAGAATTGCCGTGATTTGCGGGACGCCCATCCCGGAGATGATACGCGTGGTGCAGATTGCCCCGGGTCCCATCCCGACGCGAAGACCGTCAGCTCCGGCTTCGATAAGAGCTTTGGCTCCGTCATATGTTGCGATGCTTCCAGCAATAATATCAGTTTTCGGGTAGGTTTTTTTCAGGTATTTAATTGTTTCTATTATGTAGTCAGCATAACCGTGAGCAGTATCAATTACGATAACATCGACGTCTTGTCCGACGAGTGCTTCCGCACGGGCTTCAAAACCCGGACTTGCCCCGATTGCTGCTCCGACCTTCACACCTGCTTCTTTTGTTTTTTTTACTTCTTCTGCCTGCCCTTCAAGGGTGAGATTTCGGTGGATGATCCCGATTCCGCCGGCTTGTCCGAGAGCGATAGCAAGTGCTGATTCGGTGACTGTATCCATGGGGGAGGATACGAGGGGTACTTCAATGCTGATATTTTTTGTAAGTCGTGTCGTAAGGGTGATATCCTGCCGTCTGAAATCACTGTAACCGGGGAGAAGGAGAACGTCATCAAAGGTTATTCCGTCTGAAATTATTTTTTCAGGGTAGTTATTGGTGAATTGCATCGGCAAAAGAAATGACTTATAAATAGAGATTACTCTCTTTCTCCTTCATCGGTATGAAGGAAGCTTCAAATCCCCACTCGATTGTCTGTTTGGCCT
>CAZDDM010000081.1:0-3657 GCA_964504235.1 uncultured Gammaproteobacteria bacterium | reverse complement strand
GGGACAGGCTGACGCTATGAATGTCCGTAAACGATTAGAACAGCTGATACAAGATCAGGCATAAACAGCATTCAATAGGTATAATAGATACATGTCATTCGTTCATTTACATGTTCATTCCGAATACTCTCTTCTTGACGGAATGTGCCGTATCGATAAAGCAGTTGACCGTGCAGTCGAACTCGGGATGCCGGCCCTTGCACTCACAGACCACGGTGCTCTGTACGGAGCATTCAAGTTTTTCATAAAAGCTAAAGATGCGGGTATCAAACCGATCATCGGTTGTGAGTTGTACAAAGCAAACGGAAAACGTACCGAAAAGCCCGAAAAAGGAGAACGGAACAACTTTCATCTTCTGGTCTTGTGTAAAAATCTTCAGGGTTATAAAAACCTGTTGCAGCTTGTCACCTTATCAAACCTGGAAGGTTTTTATTACAAGCCGCGTGTCGATTGGGAGCTTCTCGAAGAATACCATGAAGGACTTATTGCCACAACGAGTTGTCTTGCCGGAGAAGTGCCGCAGCTTATCATGCAGGATCAGATCCAGAAGGCAGAAGAGGTTCTCAAACGTTATCACAGTATTTTCGGGGAAGATTTTTATATTGAGCTTCAGAGACATCCGAATCTGCCTGAACTCGACAAAGTAAATGAAGTCCTGGTGAAGTTCTCCAGAACTCACGGAATCCCTCTTGTTGCCACGAACGATGTACATTATCTTGATAAAGAAGATGCCTATGCTCAGGAAATTTTGCTTTGTATTCAGACACAGCGAGCGATTTTTGAAAAGAACCGGCCGATGTCGATGATAGATGTGCCGGACTATTACTTCAAAACGCCTGAAGAGATGAAGACCATCTTCCATGATTATCCTGAAGCAATTGAAAACACACTGAAAATCGCAGAAAAATGTGATCTGGAAATTCCTCACGGAAAACTGATTTTGCCGAAATATGACCTGCCTGAGGGGTACACGAATGAAGAGTATCTGCGGAAAATGACTTATGAAAAGAAAGGCAGAATTAAGGGCTTCGAGGATAAACTGGTGTGCGAGCGTCTGGATTATGAGCTTGATATCATAAACAGAAAAGGATATGCTCCGTATTTTCTTTTCGTACAGGATGTGGTGACATGGGCAAAAGATACCGGGATTGCGGTAGGTCCGGGAAGAGGATCAGCTGCCGGATCACTTGTATCATATGTGCTCCGCATCACGGATATCAATCCTCTTGAATACAATCTGCCGTTTGAACGATTTCTGAATCCTGAGCGTCCTACTCCTCCTGATATTGACGTTGATTTCTCCGACAAAAGGCGTGATGAAGTGATCCGGTTTATTTCCAAACGATACGGAAAGAAAAATGTAGCACAGGTTATTACCTTCGGAACGCTCGAATCAAAAATGGCAATTCGTGATGTTGCCCGCGCTCTCGGATATTCCTATGCACAGGGTGACCGTATCTCAAAAATGATCCCTCAGGGAAAACAGGGATTCAAGATGTCTATTGACGGAGCTATGGAAGAGTCAGCCAATCTGAAACTGGCATACAATGCCGAAGAGGATGTCAAAAAAGTGATAGATATTGCTCGAAAAGTCGAAAGCCTTCCCAGACATTTTTCAGTACACGCGGCTGCGGTTGTCATTTCGGACAAACCGCTGACGGAATATGTTCCGCTCCAGCGCGATAACAAAGAAGACCGTATTATCACACAATACGATATGTACAGTATCGATCTGAATGCCGTATCGGAGAACAAAGCTGTCGGACTGGTCAAGGCTGATATTCTCGGACTTCGCAATCTGTCAACATTGGAGGAAGCTTTGGGCTTTGTACGACAGTTTAAGGGCAAAGATATCGATATCCATGAGGTGCCGCTTGATGATCAGAAAACCTATGATCTTATGGGGCGCGGTGAGACAATCGGGGTATTTCAGCTTGAATCTGCGGGTATGAGACGGCTTGCCCGTGAGATACAGCCGTCAAAGTTGAGTGATATCACCGCTATGGTCGCACTGTATCGCCCGGGGCCGATGGAGCTTATTCCGACATTCATTGCCGGAAAGAAAAACCCGAAACGGGTAAAGTACCTTCATCCTGATCTGAAACCTATTCTCGAAGAAACGTACGGAATTCTTGTTTACCAGGAGCAGGTAACTGAAATCGCTGTCCATCTTGCCAAATTCAGCAAGAGTGAGGCCGATATTCTCCGTATGGCCATGGGTAAAAAGAAGAAAAAACTCATGGAAGCCGGAAAAAAGAAATTTCTTGAAAGGACTGTCGAATACGGTTATAACAAGAAAGTGGCTGCTGAGATTTTCAGCTTTATGGAAAAGTTTGCGGCATACGGCTTCAACAAAGCACACGCCGCCTCTTATGCACTTATTGCGTACTGGACGGCTTACATGAAAGCCAATTTTCCTGTCGAATTTATGACAGCTCTTATGACAGCTGAGTTGCAGGGTGTTGCCGGTCCCATGCGTGAACAGAAAATGGCACAGGCTCTCGAAGAAGCAAAACGTATGAAGATTGAAGTACTTCCTCCGGACATCAATAAATCTTTTTTGAAATTTTCTATTGAAGGGAATTCGATCCGTTTCGGTTTATCTGCCATTAAAAACGTCGGTTCAGCTGCTATTGAGTCGATTATTGAAGCGCGGGAAAAGGACGGTCCGTTTATCAGTTTCAGAGACTTTCTTGCGAGAGTGGATCTCCGAAAAGCTAACAAGAAGACTATCGAAAGTCTGATAAAAGCCGATGCGTTCGTCGGATTCGGGAACAAAGCAACTCTTATGATGTATTATCCCGATGCTGCCAAAGAAATATCAAAGTACAAAGAAAATCAGGAACAGGGCCAGTTCGGGCTTTTTGGGCAACACGATAAGGAACGATATAAAAAGGATAATTTTAAACCGATTCCTGAATTTCCCGAAGAAAAGCTTATTGAGTTTGAGAAAGAAGTGATCGGATTCCTTATCACCCGGGATCCGATGGACAAGCATAAAGATATCATTACGCAAAAAGTAAATAAAAAGTTTGCCGATATTGAGGAGACTGATATCGATAAACCGTTTATCTTCGCGGCAAGTATTTCCAGTATGAAAGTCGTAAAAACAAAAAAGAATAATGATGATATGGCGTTTCTCCTTCTGAATGACAACTCAGCCGGCATCGAAGCTATCGTATTCCCAAAAACATATGCAAAGATCCGGTCAGCATGTGTACCGAACTCAGTTATCCTTCTGAAGGGTAAAATTAGTGAGAGGGAAGGGGATTATAGCATTATTGTGGAGAAGGCAATAAACCTTGATCAGCGGGCTCAGGCTCTGAGTAATACATAACTAGATGCATATCCAATATGTTTGCAGTTCATATGTATAATTGCTACAATGGCAACCAAGAAAACTAAGATTTTTACTACTGTAGACAAAGAAGGTAACGTAATTAAAACTGAGGTTGAAGATAGGGTAAAAAAGAAATATAACATCCCCGCTGAGTATCTCAATTTGGGGATGTATTTTGTTGTACCGATTCTGACAGGCTTATTTATCGGGCTGTGGCTTGATAAAAGATTTGACAGAAAAGGTTTTTTTACTATACTATTGTTGTCTATAGGGGTTATTGCATCCTTTTATAATTTAATTAAACTTTATAAACAAGA
>CAZDDM010000080.1:0-3747 GCA_964504235.1 uncultured Gammaproteobacteria bacterium | reverse complement strand
AATACGATCCACAAGGACATACTAATGACGGCAAGAAGGTAAAACCAGCTTTGAAGATCCATAAAAAAGATGAGCTAATTAGTAATAATTATTTCTTTGTCGTTTTTTTAGTTGCATCTTTTGCCACTTTCTTAGCATCTTTTTCAGACTCAGAAGAGACATAATCCCAGCGGTCCATGAGATATTCCTGCAGTTGAACCAATCGTTCTTTGGTGGCTTCTTTCTCTTCTTTCAGACGGCCCATTACCTCTTTCACGACGGATGCATATTTTTCCTGGTCGATTTCATCAGCTGATTTTTTGATTTTATCCAGCTGTGTATTCATCTCCTCCTGTGCTCTCATATAAAGCTTTTTTCCTTCTGCTGATGCCGATCCGAATATTTCTTTTGCAATTTCTTCAGGAGATTTTCCTTCATACCGTTCTTTCCATTCGGCAAGTTTCTTTTTTGCCATTTCCCGATTCTCTTTCCCTGATTTCGGCGAAAGGAAAAAAGCTGCTGCTCCTCCTAATAATGCTCCAAGTAAAAGTCCCGCACCGAATTTTGATTTTCCCATAGTTGTATAAATAAATAGTAATAATTAGTTTCTTATCTTAACTATAGCATATTTCTTACGTGAGCGTGTTAGAGAACCGTAAGGAATACGATGACACTTTAATATACCTTGTTAGAGTGGTATAATAACTCATATGGCTAAGAAAAAACTGAAAATTTATTTTACGGCATCAATTGCCGCTAAAGACCAGTATATTGACAACTATCGTAAGATTGTCGAATTTATCGAAAAAAAAGATCACAGTATAATCGCTGACCACATTCTCCACGTGTCAGAAAGTGAAGTTAATCATGCTTCACGTGAAGAGCGGTTGAAGTTTCATAACCAGCTAGAAAAATGGATCCACTCAAGTGACGCATTGATCGCCGATACATCGTTTCCAAGTATCAGTGTCGGCTATGAGATTTCACTGGCACTCCGTGTCGGAAAACCGGTTCTGGTACTTTACAGTGAAGGAGAACCGCCTAGCCTTCTCGCCCATCATTCTGACGAGAAACTGCTCTGTGAAAAATATACTTTGCAGACATTACCGGGTATTCTTGAAGATTTCATCCACTATATAGATTCAAAAGCGGATCTTCGCTTTACGTTTTTCATCACACCAAAAATCGCATCGTATCTTGATACAATAGCAAAGAAAGAAAAGCTCCCGAAATCAGTATATCTTCGCAAGCTTATTGAAGAGGATATGGAAGAGAAACTATAATCTGAAGCTCTACAGTAATCTATACTCATCTTACTCCGACACCGACATCTACAAAAATCCTACATCACAGATGCATATTGGAAATTATTTTTACCGTATCTATAATTGACCTGCAGCCCTAAAATCTGATAAGGGCTATTTTTTGTTCCAAAAATTTATAAATTTCACTGTGGATATGAAAAAAATCACCATGGCACTTTTGCCATACATCTTAAGTCTAGGTGTGTTTTTGATCGTACCTCTTGTCGCATTTGCATCCGGAGCACCGGTTGAAGAAGGCGCAGCAGAGGCTCCGATCTCCCTTACCTTCCTCTTTCTTGCTATCCTTTTGATAGCGGCAAAGTTCGGAGGTGTTATTGAACGTTACGGACAGCCTTCCGTTGTCGGAGAACTTCTGGCAGGTATTGCGCTCTCCATTGCGGGCTATTTCGGCTTTCATCTCATCGAAGAAATCCGGCACAATATCTCGATGGAGTTCTTCGCCGAACTCGGTGCGGTTCTTCTGTTGTTTCAGATCGGACTTGAGTCCAATATCGGGCAGATGAAGAAAGTAGGGACCCGTGCGCTCATGGTCGCGATCATCGGAGTTGTTGCTCCTTTTGCTCTGGGAACTTTTGTCGTAGGCCCTATGCTTTTCCCGGGACTTGAGCAGGTCACTTATCTGTTTATCGGTGCAGCAATGGTTGCCACATCGGTCGGTATTACCGCATCGGTATATCAAAGTGTCGGAGTTCTGAAGATGAAAGCAAGCCAAACGGTCCTCGGTGCCGCTGTTATTGATGACGTACTTGGACTTCTCGTTCTTGCCGTCGTTTCAGCAATCGCCTCAGGAGGGGATGTCACACCCGCTTTCATTATGGAACTTACACTGAAAGCCGTCGTGTTCCTCGGTGCTGCTGTTGCTCTCGGTGACGTTCTTGCCAAGACACTGTCGAAAGTGTTCTCAATGGTCAATACCGGAACAGGTATGAAGCTTGCACTTGCACTTACATTTGCATTGACCTATGCCTATCTGGCATCACTTGTCGGACTTGCCCCCATCGTCGGAGCATTCGCAGCAGGTCTTGTACTCGATCAGGTACATTTCAATTCGTTCAATCTTCCCGAAATTGCTTATGATCTGAAAAAACTGCGCGGATTTGATAAAGTAGAAAAAGAAAAAATCGATCATCTGATTCATAAACATCAGCATGCTCATGTGGAAGAACTGATCAGAAACATCGGAATGCTTATTATCCCGATTTTCTTCGTCTTTACCGGACTCATGGTGGATGCAGGATCATTGCTTAATCCGGCCGTGTATATTACCGGTGTGGCTCTGACAATTGTTGCCATCGTCGGTAAACTGGTAGCCGGTATTGCAGCAGAAGGTAACCGTCTGCAGAAACTCTTCGTCGGTGTCTCTATGATCCCGCGAGGAGAGGTAGGGTTGATTTTCGCAGCTACAGGTAAAGCACTTGGTGCTATTCCTGACAGTGTGTTCTCAACCATAATCCTGGTAATTATTCTCTCAACACTGATTCCGCCGGCATTTATCAATAAGCTGGCTTTGAAACTGAAAGCTGAAGAGAAATAATTTTCATTCGAAAGAAATCCTAAAACCCCCGCTCTGATGCGGGGGTTTTTTTGCCATGAAAAACCCCGCGGTCTGCTTTTTTGAACAGACTTGGCGGGGTATTCATATTCAGTTGTCAGAAGGATGTATGGTCCCTCCTCCGCTCTCCCACGCCATTGTGGAAGGGGAAGAGTCCGGCCCGACATCATTGTCGGACCACATCCTGAGGTGTGACTCATTCTGCCGGAACGGGTTCGGGCTCCGGGTGAGTCACCGGCGCATTCTTCAGAGCGATCAGCTTGTGGCCGAGCATGCTCACAAAGGTGGGCGGGATGATGGTCGAGATGATAATCACCAGAATGATGGTTGAAAAAATCTCACTGGGGATGACCCCGAGAGACTTTCCGACCGCGGCGAAAATCAACCCTACCTCTCCGCGTGGGATCATTGAGACTCCCACGTACATCTTCTCCAGCATGCTACCTTCAGCGGCAATACCTGCCACCAACTTGCCCACTATTGCCGCCACCGAAAGAACAGCAGCGGTAATGTAGACAGAAGGATTGAGCAAGCTCGCCGCGTCGACCATGAGGCCGATGAACACGAAAAAGACGGGTACGATGAGGTACCCAATGCTCTTGACGAGCTCTTCGACGTGAGCATGGTCGTGGTGATGGATTAGTGCTTCAACCTTAGCCTGGGCCCTGGGATCTGCAAACTGCAGTTCCTTCAGATCACGCACGATTTCCGGTTCGTTGAACCGGTCAAAGTGCACTTTGTCCAGGATCAGTCCCGCTGCAAAGGCTCCGACGATTGGGGCAAGCCCCACGACAGAAGCCAAGTACGCAAAGACGAGCGCCAGCGACAAAGCCATGGCGAGCTTCATGCCGTGTCCGGTGCTGATGGACGAAAATCCCCGAGACAGCGCCG
>CAZDDM010000079.1:0-3914 GCA_964504235.1 uncultured Gammaproteobacteria bacterium | reverse complement strand
CCGACAGCCGCAACAGAGATACGGAATCCTTCACCGTCTTTTTTGATAATGCCGAACGGTTTCTCATCAAATCCCGGGATCCAGCACATCACAAACTGTCCCGGTTCTCCGGGAAAATCATACTCAAAAACAAAGGTCTTCACCCGCTCACTTTCCGTGATTATTTTTTGTATCGGCAATGCCAGTGGTTTATCTATTTGTTTCATACTTATGAGAAATTTTGGTAGGCTAGTCCGTGACAATTGTTCGGAACAGGTGGCCGAGATGGAGGGTCCCGACAGCGCGCAATGAAATGAGCACTGGCGGGAGGATTAAGCGTGGGCAGAAACTGGAACGAGCAAACGTGCCCTATACTCTATGCGCTATTCCTCTCATCTCCTCAATACTCTTATACCCTTCCTGTTCCATAAATTCATTCATCTCCTCAGTCACTTTTCTGAAAACATCAATACCCCGATAATACACTCCCGAGCCTATCCCGACAGCCGTTGCTCCGGCCATGATATATTCAATTGCATCTTCACCTGTGTTGATGCCTCCCGTCCCGATAATCGGAATCTTAACGGCTTCATAGAGATTGTAAACCGCCCGAACACCTACCGGTCTGACGGCAGGACCGGACAGACCTCCGAATGTATTTTTCAAAATCGGTCTCTTAGTATGAATATCAATAATAAGTCCTGATAGCGTATTAATGGCTGTAATTCCGTCTGCGCCGGCAGCTTCGGCCGCTTTTGCAACTGTCACAATGTTTGAAGCGTCAGGAGAAAGTTTGACAAAAATTTTCGTCTTGCCGCTGATTTTTTTTACCAGTGAAACCGCCCGTTCCGTGACACGAGGATCCATTGCAAACATACAGCCGAAATCATCCTCCGTATTGGGACAGGAAAGATTTAATTCAAGTGCTAACGGTTCTTTTTCACAAAGTTTTTCAGCCACTTGAGCGATATTATCGACCGTATCGGCAAAACAGCTTGCGATAACCGGAATCTGAAGGATACTTTTCATTTCTTCAAGATGTTCAGCTCCTTCATCTGCTCCGGGATTTGAAAGTCCCACGGCATTCGTAATCCCCTCTCCCCATGAATACACCGTCGGATTTTTATGGCCTGTTCTGTCTGTTGGTCCGATTGATTTCATTGTCACAGCTCCCGCACCGTGTTCTTCTACAAATTTCAATGACGAAGCACTTACTCCCATAATGCCTGAGGCTAATATTGTAGGGTTTTGAAGAGAAATTCCGGCGAGACTAACTGAAAGATTTGCCATATTTGGTTACATCATACCATGAAATTACTAGTTATTGATATCGCTTAGGCTGGATTTGTAACTGACGAACATGGCAAGTTCTGTGATTTTTTTGCGACTTGGGACGTGCGCAGCTAGATAATATGTAACGAGCACGCCTACAGAGCATAAAAAAATGCAGAACGAGCAAAATTTCAAGACTTCTGAACAAATTTTCGGTTACAAGCGTATACAGCTGGATCGCGGGTCAGGCCCGGGATGACATCACAAATCTGTATTACAAAATTGCACACTCTGTTCTCTCACAATCATCTTCCCGTCATCAATAGTCACCACATTAAAATATCCCCTCTTGTGATCCTCAAAAGTCGGTTGCTCCTGCTCCGGCAATAAACCGAACTGCAAACACGTACTGGCCACCGAACAATATCGAATTCCGTCTTTTAGGACGGTGTTCCCCCGATGCACATGCCCGAAAAAAACGCCGTTAATCCTGTCTTTGTGTTTTGCAAAAAGCTGATGTAAACGGTCCCCTTCAAAAAGGAGCATATCGCGATCGATCCAGGGACAATCCATCTGCAGAAGCGGAAAATGAATGAAAACCGTTATCGGCTGATCCTTTGACAATTCCTTTTCAATAATCTCAAATTGTTCATCGGAAATCGTCCCGTGAGGATCGATTTCCCTGGGTCCGCGGCCGTCCAGTACAAGAAAGCTCTGTCCTTTTTTCTCATAGCGATACACGACTTTATTTTCCATCAGATCTGTCTTTTCACCCATTTTCAAAAACGTTTTGACCATCATACTGTCATCATGATTCCCCGCCACATAATAAAAAGGAACCGATATATTCTGAACCGCTGATTGAAACAAGGCATATGATCCTTCATCCGGATCGGCAGCTATATCTCCTGTATGCACGATAAAATCAGGTGTAAAAGGCAAAGAAGAAATCGCCTCAAGTACTTTTTCAAACGGGTGAAAAGTCTGTACTCCCTGTAATGTAAAGTCTTTTGAAGGACCGATATGTGTGTCTGATATATGAATAAATCTGATCATGATGTGATCCACTTTTTAAACTTTTCATACGGCCATGTATTCACTACTTGGGTAGGTGAAAGCCAACCCCGACGCGCTACATACACACCGTATTTCATCCAATCCATGTTTGATGCAGCATGCGCATCGGTGTCAATAATAAATTTGGCACCCATTCCTTGTGCTTCTTTCACAAGTGTATCGGGCAGATCAAGCCGTGAAGGGCCGGCATTGATTTCAAGTGCGATATCATGTTCAATGACATGACTGAACACCTTGTCCCAGTTGACATCGATTCCTTCGCGTGAACCGAGAAGCCGTCCCGTCGGATGACCGAAAATGCGTACTTTAGGATATGAAAGTGCCTTAAGTACCCGTGCAGTCATTTCATCTGTCGGCATTCTGAATGAACTATGAACGGAAACAATAAGGTAGTCCACATATTCAAATGCCTTCTCAGGAAGTGCGATTTCTCCTGAAGGCAGAATATCCACTTCCAGTCCGATAAAGTACGGTATTTTTGATGATGAAAGAAGTTGATCTATATGTGATTTCCGATCCTTCATAATAGCAACAATCTCTTCGGCCGAAAGTCCGCTTTGTTTGGGATTATGGTCGGCAAAACCGATATATGAATATCCCAGTGAGACTCCTTTCTCTACCAGTTCATCGTAACCGTTTATACCCAGATCATGCGAAGGCTTAAGATCATACGAACCATGGATATGAAAATCACCTTTAATATCATCCAATTCTATTATTGAGGGAAGTTGTTTTGATTTAGCTTGTTCAATCTCTCCCGTGTCTTCCCGCATTTCAGGCGGAATGTACTGAAGCCCCAGAAATTCATATAACGATTGTTCCGTTTCAAAAGTCAGAATCTCTTCCCCGTCCGGATGTTTCGACTTGGTGACTCCTTCGCCTTTTGCTTCCAATTTCTTACCACGGGCAGCCTTCAAACCGTACTCTGACAACGAGTATCCCATTTTCAATGCATACTCCCGAAGTCTGATATTGTGTGCTTTACTGCCTGTGAAATACTGAAGCATAGAACCGTAACTTTCCTTTTCCTGCACACGAAGATCCATACGGACATTGCCCGCTGCAAGGATTGAGGCTTTGCGATCACCTGCTCCTTCAATAGATCGTTTACCCGGATACTTGAGAAAATGATCCACTATTTTTTTCGAGTCATCAATCTCCGCCATCACAGAGATGTCAATATCGCCGATTGTTGATACACGCCGGCGGAGTGATCCCAATAAATCGATCTGCTGCACTTCTTTCAGTTCTGCAAGATGTTTCGATATTTCTTCTGAAACTTCAAAGGCATACGGCAAGGGCATGCGTTCCTCTCTTCTGTCGCGTCTTTCATATACATCCAGTGCTTCAATAATATCGTCCTGAGATTTTTGACCAAAACCTTCCAGTTCGGCAATCTGGCCTGTTTTTGCGATATTTCGAAGATCGCCGATTACGGTATTTTCATCGGTAATACCGAAATGCATTACCAGTCTAAATGCTTTTTTCGGACCGATGCCCGGCACATCCATCAGTTTAAAAACGGAAGGCGGTATTCCTTTCAGCACCTGATTAAAATGAGATGATTCCCCTTTTTCAAAAAATTC
>CAZDDM010000078.1:0-3931 GCA_964504235.1 uncultured Gammaproteobacteria bacterium | reverse complement strand
CACGATAAGTAAGCTCACAATGGGATCCCACACGGGCACTCATGTCGATGCTCCGAAACATGTGTTTGCCGAGGGGGAAGGTGTCGGCGTATATGATCTTTTTTGTTTTGTCGGGGATGCCCGGGTAATTGATTGTACTCAGGATGATGTTGAAATAAGCAGAAAGACTTTGGAACAATCCGGCATTCAAAAAGGCGAACGCATTCTTCTTAAGACTACAAATTCAGGACGTCTCCAGGGTCCGTTTTTTTCCGATTTTGTTTTTCTTTCACCCGAAGGGGCGGAATATCTTGCAGAGGTTGGGGTGAGGCTTGTTGCTATTGATTATTTTTCGATCAAGCAAAAAGGATCAACTGATAATCGTCCTCATACGGAACTTCTCTCGAAAAATATTCCGATTATTGAAGGAGTGGATTTACAGGGTATAGAGCCGGGAGAATATTTTTTGTCCGCACTTCCCTTGAAGTTTGATGAACTCGACGGGGCTCCTATGCGGGCGGTTTTGATGAGATAAGGTGAGATTTCGTACAATTTTATTCAAAAATGTGCTCCGTCAGCAGTATGTCTAATGCTCATTTTCGTTAGGACCCTCCCTATTCGGGTCTCCAAACTCAAATTAGCAAGACATACTACACTGACTCCCGCAAAATTTTTTCATAAAAGTACGAAATCTTCTGCAATTTACTCCAAAACCTTCAAAACATTCCACCAGGCTTTGATGTAGTCCGGCCTCAGATTTTGATATTTGAGATAGTATGCATGTTCCCATACGTCAAGACCGATAATCGGTGTATCTCCCTGCATGTAGGGGGAGTCCTGATTGGGTGTTGAGTAGATTTTCAGTTCTCCGTTTGAATCGACAAGCCAGGCCCATCCGCTGCCGAATCTGTTTGCTGCGGCATTTGAGAATTCTTCCTTAAAGGAATCAACTGAGCCGAATGTTGACTTGATCCGTTCTGTCAGTCCCTCATCAATTTCTTTTTCCGGTCCCATGATCTCCCAGAAGAGAGAATGATTGAGATGTCCTCCTCCGTTGTTGCGGAATGTTGTTTTATCGGCTTCCGAAATAGAAAGAGATTCGAAATCTTTCATAAGATCGATAAGTTCTTTTCCCTGCAATTCCGGATATTTCTCAACCACGGCATTGAGCTTTGCTACATATGCGGCATGGTGTTTCCCGTGATGAATTTCCATGGTACGGGAATCGATATGCGGTTCGAGAGCACTAAAATCGTATGGTAGGTCAGGCAGTTGATAAGACATAGATAATGAAACTAAATGATAACGGACTTAACTACTCTACATTATAACTGAGGGTAGTGAAGTAAGAGTTTGGAAAGAAATGGGTAAAATATGAGATTTGGCCTTTTCAGGGGCTATAATATAAATAGATGAAAAAACTACTCATGTACCTATTTGTATTTCTGACTATTGTGAGTCTCCTTCTCCTTCCTCTTGATTCAGACAATGCAGAGAGCGTCAGGACCTCATTCATGATTGCGACAGTCATCAGCATCCTGGTGACAATGTATAAGGATTATTTTGCCGGTATCTCGACGTTGATTTTAGCGATTTTTGTCGTAGGTCAGATTCTGCATCCCACTGAAGAGCCGTTTTCATTTGAGGCCGAAACTCTGATGACAATGACTGAATATTTCGTGCAGGGTGTAATATTGAATTTTTTTGTGTATATCCTGCAGCGTGCACATAGTTACGAAAGACATAACAGGAAGAAATTTCAGACAATTCTTTCCAGTATAGGTGAAGCGGTAATTGCTACTGATCGTAAATGCCGAATAACGTATATGAATGCAACGGCACAGAAATTTACAGGATGGCATTATCGTGATGCCCGCAAAAAACCTATTGAGGAAGTTATGAATTTTCAGGAAAAGACGCTCTCCGACGGTTTCAAAAAAGCAGTTCGCCGCACAATACAGGAAGGGAAGAGATCGCTTTTTGCACAGGCCGCAGATCTCATTTCAAAAGACACACAGGTGGTAACAATAGATGATTCGATCGCTCCTCTTCGTAATTCCCGCGGTGAGGTTGTCGGGGCGGTGATTATTTTTGACGATATCTCCGAACACAAGCACCAGGAGGAACGCCTGGAGTTATTATTGAGTTCCGTCAGTCATGAACTGAAAAATTATATAACAAGCATCCAGGGATACAGTTCAATCCTCGAAAAAAAACTGAAACAGACTTCCCAGAATGAACTGCATGGGTATAGCAAAAAACTCACCAATAAAATTATGACCATGACCTCAATGATTACCAGCATGTTTGACCTTTCGAAATTGAAAATGGGAAAGCTTGATATGAAGCGGGATGAGTTTGATTTATTGGAGCTTATTGAAACTATTGTGCAGGATACGGAACTGAACCTCAAAAACAGAATTAAAATTTTGAGCAGTAAGCATGTCACGGTCTTTGCTGACAAGGTGAGGATCGGACAGGTGTTGACCAATTTACTGACGAATGCCATCAAATATTCTGATACAGGAACAGAGATCTCAGTGCAGATGAGAACGATTGCAAATAGGGTGCTTGTCACGGTAGAAGATAAAGGAAAGGGTATCCCTCAGGAAAAACTCGAAAAAGTATTCAGGCCGTTTTACCGGGCACTTGAAGAAAAGGAAAGGAGTTCAATATCCGGTTCAGGATTGGGTCTCTATATATCCCGTGAAATTGTGAGGCAGCACGGAGGCCGTATGTGGGTTGAAAGCATAGAGGGGAAAGGATCACGATTCTACTTTACCTTACCGTTTGAATCTGCGGAAACAATATCAGAATCGGATGAAGGCGAAGCCGGCCTGCTTGTCAGAATACGTGAAGTATTATCGGTACATGAGTAGTGTTCTTTACGGAATTATCACTGAATGCTTACCCGCCTGTAACTTCGGTAGGGTGTAATATGAATATGAAAAAAATTACATACAGGGTAGTAGGGTTTTACCAGATGCTGCCAGAAAGACATCAACGGAAAAGAGCTCAGGAAGACTGAGGCGTTTTTTTTGACTTATTGCCGAAAAAAGCCCGCCTGAAAACTGAAATGATCCATGAAAAGGTTGATACCTTTTTCTCCTTTTTTTCAAGATCTACAGACCCCGGTAACGGAGGATCTATCCAACAGGAGACAATGATCCATTCCCGGCGATCGTTTTTTTTTGCTATAACTGTCACGGTGTAAATATCAAGAAGCTTCACAAACTCAAGACTTCCGGGAGCCTTTCCCTTTCTTGTTTCCTCAGGGTAACGAAAAGCTTTCCATGCGATTTCCTGCGGAATTTTCCGTCCTTTCAGTCTTTCAAGTGCATGATTAGTCCAGATCACTCCTCCATATGTACGACTATAGTTCATAGCTATAGTATAAATTATTGCCATAAAAAACCCCCGCCGAAACGGAGGGGTTTTTTATGTCGTTCAGGTTATGCGGTGTTTGTTCTGAATACACGGCCGAGCCAGATAAGGGCAATGGCTCCGAGTGTTGCGACAAACAGACTGTAAAGATTGAATCCGTCAACACCGGTTGCGCCGAAAAGGTTCATCAGGAATCCTCCGACAAATGCACCCACAATGCCAAGGACGATATCCATAAGCATTCCCTGCTGAGAATTACTTCCCATAATGACAGATGCGAGCCATCCGGCGACGAGTCCGAGTAATAGCCAAAGTAATATATTCATATGTGCATTTCACCTCCTTTCATCTCATGAAACTACTAATATATCTATCTTCAAAAAAATGATATGAGCTAAGTGTATGATTCGTTCCACAAGGCGACGTCAAAGTGTAGTGAAAAGCCTGTAAGAAGGAATGGGTTGTTCTTACCGTCTTTATACAGAATTCTCATATCCTACATAAAAATCGCGGATATACTGCAGATAGTCCTTGATCTATCCTCTATATTGGATGACAAAGGATGAAA
>CAZDDM010000077.1:0-4108 GCA_964504235.1 uncultured Gammaproteobacteria bacterium | reverse complement strand
CAAAAACATTAAAAAAAGCAGAAACGGGTGCAGCAGAACATTGTCAAATACGGAAATAACACTTAAAAGAACGATTCCGTACATCATAAACTCCGATATACGTGCAAGACCAAAAAGCATCCATATAAAAAGAGCAAAACCAATCACTCCTCCCGTTACCAATATAACAAGAAAGCTTGAGTGAAACGCAGTACTCCCGTGTGAAGGATTGTATGGTCCGTAAAAGAGCTGTTCTTCGTATATATCTTTCTCATATCTAATGTGGTTGTAACCGATTCCCGTTATCGGATTCTTTTTCCAAATGATAATGGCCTTTTCATAATCCTTTATTCTGGCCTCAATTGAAGTTGTCCTCAAAAGATTAATGCCTTCACTTGAGCCCTTGGGAATAAAAAGAAATCCGCCGATCAGTACCATTACCCCGATAAGCACAGCTTTCCAGTTTGCTTTCTTTACGATATAAAGCATACTGATTGCTATGAGAGCCAATAAGCCTCCTCTTGAATACGTCAGAAAGCTTAAGATCAAAAGTAAAACAACAATTGCAATTTTCTTCCAGTCGTGCTGCCGTTGCTGATCAAGCAGATAATAAATGGCAAGTAAAAGAAATACGGACACAGTGATCGGAGGATCAAAAAAAAGTCCAACAACCCGGTAAAGATGAGGATCCCAGCCGAGATAAGCCAGATTTCCGAGGTTTTGGTAAAGGAAATACTGTATGAATGAAGATGCAATAACCCAAAAGCTAATTAGATGAATAAGAAGATAAGGCTTTTTGATCGACTTTTCATGGGTAAAAAAATACCTGACATACACAAAAAATACAAAGTACAGAAGCAATCGCAAGTAGTACAGAAAAGCAACAATATTGTGTTCTAAGTTATAAAATCTTAAAGAGATAAAAAATGATAGAAGCATCCAGGTAAAGAAAAGAGCAATTTGCTTATTCTTCATCTTAGTTATCGGTATCGCCCGATATTTCAGCACGAGACTCCCCGTGGCAAAGACAACTACGATTTCATACAAGTAAAAAAATATCGGCTGCTCCGGAACGCTGATTCTCGCAAGCTGTCCGAAAGAGAAAATCACAAAAGAAATGCCCAAAAGTATCGATATAAACCGGGATTTAGTCATGCCTTGATTGTCTAAGAAATAATGTACTTCTGACCAGAAATGAGTGAAAACTCATCATAATCGAATAAATAAAACCTGCCGGGCCGTCTTTTATACCTCCTTTTATAAAGTATGTATAAATAAATTTGCCGACAGGATAAGCTACAATTTCAAACATATTGGTGCGCTTGTTGGTTGAAAACAATTCTAAAGCACGTATCTGACTGTAATTATTTACATGTCTCAAAAACTCACGGATACTAGGATGCGGATAATGCTCAATAAAACCGTCCAGTCCAGATATTTGACTTCGAGTCGTCCATTCTTCATGAATAGTCCCCGTCCATACTCCAGTACCCCTCTTCATCAAACGTATGATACCAAGCTCGTAAACCGTTGCCACTTCACCGTGTTCAAGCACCTGCCCCATGAAATGATCCCGTCGCCGGAGGTAGTAAGCGTCCGCCTTCGGGTTCTCAAGCTCGTGCCTTATGGTTGCGCGTAGATCAGCACTGATTTCTTCGTCAGCATCAAGATACAGAAGCCAATCACCTTTTGAAAGTTCAGCGGCATGATTTCTTAAAAAAGAAAAGTCTCCTTCCTTTTTATCATTCACAACCCTTGCTCCGCTTTTGCGGGCCAGTTCCGCTGTTTCATCAGATGAATCATTGTCTATAAGCAGGAGTTCGTCACAAAAAGAAAGTGATATTAATGCCCGCACTATAGTCTCAGCTTCATTTTTTGCTATAACAATACCGGTAAGCATGATTATATTTCTATTTTACTCGTATCTAGAGTGTCAAGGAAGTACCAAATACCGTGAAGAAGGCCGTATAGCAATATTGCGGAAATTATGAAGATAATGACCCAAATGGTCATCCTTTGACCTTGTGTTTTTGTCATTTTCAGTTTGTCATCATATTCTATAGCCGCAAAAAATATGGCATGAAACAGATCAAAAACAAACCTTTTGAGAAAATTAAAAACAGTCCACATGGATCTCTAAATGCTATCCGCTAATTGCTAACAGCAACCCGGTGGTCGTACCTGGACTTGAACCAGGGACCTTTCGAATGTGAATCGAACGCTCTAGCCAACTGAGCTATACGACCTAAAGACTAGAAAGATTATATCATTACAGCGGTTGTATTTACACTCAGACTTCTTTACAATTAGTCCATATGTCTATTGTGAAAGGCCTTATTATGTTTGTGATGGAGATAATGGAGACTGTCGTATTTGTAGGCTCCCTTTTCATCGTGATCTACCTCTTTGTCCTCCAGCCGAACCAGATAAAAGGAGCTTCTATGGAACCGACTTTTTACAACGGTAATTATATTTTTACCAGTAAAATTACCTATAAATTGCGCCTTCCTGAGCGCGGCGACGTCGTGGTATTCCACTCGCCACGCAATCCTGATATTGAATATATCAAGCGTGTCATCGGTATTCCGGGGGATACGGTACTTATCGAAAATCAGCAGGTCTATGTCAACGGTCAGCGTATTGAGGAACCATATATATCAGCCCCAACCACACTTATAGCGGGTAATTTTGCTGAAGAAGGAGTTCCTATAGATGTACCGGAGGGGTACTATTTTGTAATGGGAGACAACAGACCTCGATCATCGGATTCACGTGAGTTTGGCCCGGTTCCGGGGACCAGTATTGTTGGTCAGGTCTTTTTCCGTTATTTTCCCACTGACAAACTTGGCCGGATCACAAATCCTTATGATGAGTCTCTCCGAACCCGCAACGTCTTTGTCTTAAGATGAAGTATTAATCGAGCGTTTTGAGCTTTGAGCCTTTTTCTTCTTCGGTCAGTTGATGTGATAGTTTTTCCGCTATCTCTTCAATAAAAGCTGTTGTTGTATCAGTATTCCCTCTTTTTTCTAATACGATCTTTGTCCTGACTCGTGATTGTATGAGTGTGACTTTTGCATTCAACATATCACGGAGATCCTTCTCCAATGTTTCCAAGTGCTTTGTATCAATACTTTTTCCTTCATCTTCAACATCATACTTGAATTTACGTATCAGCAGTTCAGTCTGGCCAGCGGTTAGACCTCCTTTTAAAATCTGTTCATAAGCATCAATAATTTCTTCTTCTGTCTTAAGGCGCGACAGAATCATCAGGTGTGTCGGAGAAAGTTGTTCTGCATAGTAACCGTCGACAACGATCTGAGGAATTTTAGTCAGTCGTAGAAGGTGAGAAACATATGAAGGATGTTTGTGAATAGCGCGTGCTATTCTTTTAACTGAAACCTCTCGGTCAAAACGTAACCGTTTCACAATTTCCGCTTTTTGTAGGACATCCTGTTCCTGATTTAGTTTGTCAAAAAGTTCTTGTGTTACGGTGTCCATGAAGACAAAAGATGGTAGTAAACGTTAAAAAGAAAGACGGAATCAGACAACTCTCACGTACTGTTTTCCCAAACGTGTATAGAACTCAACCGTTCCTTCACGAAGGGCAATAAGAGTAAAATCTTTTGACAAAAGAACTCCGTCACCGGCATGCACTTTACTTCCGCGCTGTCTTATAATGACATTGCCTGCCTGTGCCTGTTGTCCGCCAAACAGTTTTACACCAAGTCTTTTCGAAATCGAATCTCGATTTCCTTTAACTGCTCGCTGTGCTTTAGTATGAGCCATAGAATAATCGTTAAATTGCTGTAATTTTAATTCTGGTAAGCTGAGGTCTAAACCCGCGTACTTTTCGGTATCTTACTTTTGCTTTAAATTTTGCAACACGTACTTTATCTCCTTTTAGGTTCTCTATAACCTTTGCCGTTACTTTTTCCTTCAATTCAGGAGCTCCGATTTCTGCATCTGTTTTTTCAGAATCAAAAGAAAGAAGAGCCGGGAACTCAACCGTCTCATCGGCATTTCTGTTGAGATTTTCAACAATTAGTTCATCGTTTTTTTGTACGAGGTACTGTTTTCCACCCACCTCAATAACTGCATGCGTTTTCATTTCATTATTATACTGTAAATT
>CAZDDM010000076.1:0-4245 GCA_964504235.1 uncultured Gammaproteobacteria bacterium | reverse complement strand
TCGTTGATTTTAAGAGTCAAATTGGCTTTTGGGTCATGATTCGTACCGTACTCCACGGGATATAAACACTCCGCACAGGATGCCCAGTTCTCGGGAGGAGTCCTGCCGTTGCAGTATCCGCATGCATCACATTCAGCGATCCGCTGTGCCTGAACCGGCGAAAAAAGAGGGGAAACAATCAAAACAAATAAAAATATGAGTGAAAGGATGCGGTTTCTCACACCCTTAGTATACACTCAAGGGAAAAAAGAAAACATATGTGATATTATGTATGTAATTACATATGAATAAAAAACTTATACACGCACATACCCTTCCCAGGGAAAAACTGAAAAGGTTGGGAGCAGCTCAGCTCAAAGATCATGAGTTGATAGCACTGCTTCTTCGGACGGGCATCTCCAAGAAGAATGTTTTGGATTTATCACGGGAAATACTGGATGGAAAACAAATGGGAGGCCTCATTTCACTAACTTTGAGTGAGTTGGGTCGTATTAACGGCTTAGGACAAAGCAAAGCTGCCTCACTCATTGCTGCTTTTGAAATCGGCAAACGGTTGTATTCTGCGGCATCCAATGAAGAAGTGATTATCAACTCTCCTTCTGATGTATCTGATCAGCTGAAAGAAATCAGATCAAAAACAAAAGAGCATTTTGTAGCATTTCTTTTGAACGCCCGAAATCAGCTTATGAGAAAGGAAATCATTTCAATCGGTACTCTGAGTGCTAGCCTTGTTCACCCCAGAGAAGTATTTGAACCGGCAATTTCGCATAAATCCGCAGCAATTATTGTCGCACACAACCATCCGTCCGGTGATCCCACACCATCTGATGCCGATATCAAAATTACAACTCAGCTTTCAGAAGCAGGAAGTATCCTTGGCATTGAAATACTTGACCATGTGATTGTCACCGGGAAAAAATTTCTCAGCATGAAAGCAGAAGGGTATATAAAGTGAACTGAAATTTTGATACACTGTATTGTTACCAAGGATGGTTTACTTTACTATGCAGGGACTAACGACAGACAAGGCAAAAGAACTTCTTACCGTTTACGGTCCGAATGTATTGGCAAAGCAAAAGGAAAAAAACTTCTTTCAAGTGCTGGTAGATCAGCTTAATAATTTTTTAACGATTCTGTTGCTTGTCGCTGCAGTGCTTTCATTTGTTATCGGTGAGCCTCTTGACGGATGGCTCATCATGTCTATCATTATCTTGAATGCGCTATTCGGCGTATATCAGGAGTACAAAGCCAGTAAAGCAATCGCAGCACTTGCTGATATGACGGTTACGAAAGTACGTGTTTTACGTGACGGCACGGAAAGCGAAATTGATAGTCATCTTCTTGTGCCCGGTGATATTATCTTTATCGAGGAAGGTGTCAAGATCCCGGCAGATGGGGTTATTTTGGAGTCAATTAATCTGGAAATAAATGAGGCGGCTCTGACCGGTGAGTCATTTGGAGTGGCAAAAAAGAAATCTGATCAATCTTACATGGGTACAATTGTGACCAGAGGAAGAGGATATCTTTCAATCACTGCAACAGGCATGCAGACAGGTTTCGGGAAAATTGCCGGAAAATTGGCGAATATTAAGTCTGTCAAAAGCCCTCTTCAGAAAAAACTTGAAATTGTTACGAAGTCTATTGGGATTGTCGGCATTGTCGCTTCAATAATTGTATTTTTCTTAGCGTCATTCCAGGGCGCAGAGTATTTTGCGGCGTTTCTTTTGGCGATCTCGCTTGCTGTCGCAGTAGTCCCTCAGGCTTTGCCTGCTGTCATGACGATCACATTATCTCTTGCCGTGAAAGAAATGGCAAAAAAGAAAGCCATTATCAGGAAGCTGACTGCTATTGAAGCCTTGGGAAGCATTACTCTTATTGCAACAGATAAAACTGGAACTCTTACGACTAACAAGATGAAAGTAAAGGAAGTTTACATCAATGGCCACGTTCATCACGAGACAAAAAGTGCGAAACAGTCACAAGCTTTTGAAGAACTGCTTTACAACAGTATTTTATGTTCAACTGCGACTCTCTCTCCTAAAGAGAACGGTAAAGGATTCGATATAGTGGGAGATCCCACAGAAGGAGCTCTTCTTCTTCTTGCACAGGAAAACGGATTGCTGTCAGAAGCAGTCCGCGATGAATGGAAGCTTATAGAGGAAATTCCTTTTGACAGTGTAGCGAAACGAATGTCTGTGAAAGTGAAGAAGGAGGATACAGTGAAAACCTATACAAAAGGAGCACCGGAATCAATTCTTGAACTGTGCGACAAAATAATAATAGATGAGTCGCAAGTAAAACTGACAAAAGAGAAGCGGGAAGAAATTGAAAAGAATTTAGCATCCTGGGCTGAACACGGGTTGCGGGTATTGGCTTTTTCATACAAGGATGCACATGATAAAAAATTGGACAACCAGATTTTTCTCGGAATGACTGCCATTTATGATGCTCCCCGTCCTGAGATAAAAGATGCAATATCGAAGGCAAATTCAGCTGGGATCTCAGTTGTGATGGTAACAGGTGATAACGAAAAGACCGCTGCTGCTATTGCGCTTGAGTCCGGACTTATGAAAAAGGATGATATTGTGCTTACGGGTGAACAGCTTGATACGATGAGTGATGAAGAGCTCATGAAAATTCTTCCAAAAGTGAAAGTATTTGCACGGGTAACTCCGTTTCATAAACACCATATTGTTACTCTTCATCAAAAAAGAGGTGAAATTGTAGCAGTGACCGGTGACGGAGTGAATGACGCAATCGCACTCAAGCAGGCTGATGTTGGGATAGCCATGGGAAAAGTCGGCACTGACGTGGCACGTGAAACGGCTGACATGGTCATAACGGATGATAATTTTGCAACCATCGTTGTGGCGATAGAAGAAGGAAGAAACATCATAAAGAATTTACGAAACGCCATCGCCTATCTGTTGTCATGTAATGCTACTGAGGCGGTATCTCTTATTATCGGTATCATTCTTGGATATCCTCATATTTTTTACCCGATACAGTTTTTGTACATAAACCTCGTGACTGACGGTATTCCGGCGCTTTCCCTTTCCTTTTCTCCAAGAGAACCAAATCTCATGCGACAAAAGCCCGAAAAGAAACTTCAGTTACTGGGAAATTTCTATGTAAAGTATATTCTTGCAATAGGTGTGTTTGCGTCGAGTTTGGTAATCGGCACGTATTTGTGGTACAACCGTATCAGTCCGGAGCTCGCAAATACTGCGGCCTTCAGTGTCCTTGCCTTAATCCAATCTTTTATTTTCGTTGACGTCTGGCTGACTCAGAGGAACTTGTTTACCAATGTATCAAAGCTTGTTTCGCCGGTATTTATGCTTGCTTTTGTTCTACCGTTTATTGCTCAATATGCGATCGTGACTGTCCCGTCACTTGAAAGAATTTTTCGGGTATCGGCTGTGACGTTTAATGTATACGCACAATTTGTCGGAATTGCATCTCTCATATTGGTTGCCCTCACCATTCTAAATCCATTCCTCCGAGATAAAAACACAGTCTGAAGAGCTATTCATGCTTTCTAAATGTAGCAGCAAACAGAACCGCTCTCATAATTAATACGATACATCCGAAGGCAAATACGAGAAGCCCGAATGAGGGGAACAGCGAAGTGCTTTTTCCCGAAAGCCACAGCATCCAATACGGCCATCCGCGCATGGCAAAATGCAAAAGCGCCATGGCATATGCGATATATCCTACTCTCATGATAAGTCTCCACCGATGCGGACCGATTTTCAGAATTGAAAAACGGTTGGAAATTACAGCCATCAGCGTAAAAATACCGGTTGCGGTAAGTGCTGCGCTAAACGAGACAATCTGACTGTCTTTCAGGTAATACAACAGAAACGGCTGATATGCTGAATAGAACAGTGAAATAATGATATGAAGGATCATATATCCGAAACCGATGAGTCCTAAATGTTTACGATAAATAATGAAATGATCAGCAAAGTTCCAGAAATAGCAGACGCTGCTCAATATGAGAGAAATACCCATCAGTAAAAATGATAAATCCGCTATTCCTCGGTTAAAGGTCCGCATATCGTACTCAGGTCTTGTCGCTAAATAATATGCGGTAATGACTGCTAAGACAATCAAACTATAAATAAAAGATTCTGCATAAAGGCGCTTGTCTGACGGGGGTAATTTCCGGGCAGCAAGTTTTTGGGTAAGTTTTTTATGAATTTTTTTTTCTGATGGCATTTCAACAGTATAAATATAAAAGAT
>CAZDDM010000075.1:0-4297 GCA_964504235.1 uncultured Gammaproteobacteria bacterium | reverse complement strand
AGTTAACGGTAAAAAGACTCTTATGGAAAAAGTGAAACGAAATATATCCGTCAAGGGACTTATTATTTTTCTTTCAGTAGTTATTCTAGGAATTGCTGCACTACAACACTACGAACCGATACAGGAAACATCTTTTTTCTCGTCACTTTTCAAATACGCACCGTCACTCACAAACACTGACAAGAAGACACAACAGGAAGTAAAAATTGTCAGTGAGGAATCAATAATTATTGACGTAGTGGATGCTGCTCTTCCTTCCGTAGTCACGATCGGTATCAAGGTCACACGTCGGGGACAAAGCCGCATACAGATTGATCCGTTTGACCCGTTTACTCCGTTCCGGGAAACTCCCGGGGAAGAAGAAACCATCGAACAAAATATCGGAAGCGGTTTTATCGTAACTGCTGACGGAATTATTATCACAAACAAGCATGTCGTCCTGGAAACTGATGCGACATACAAAGTAGTAACAAATGATCAAAAAGAATATGAAGTAACTAATATTTATCGGGATCCGCTGAATGATTTGGCTATTCTCAAAATTGATGCAACTAATCTCACACCTCTTCAATTGGGTGATTCATCAAAACTGAAACTGGGACAGCTGGCTATCGCAATCGGGACACCTCTGGGAGAATTCCAGAATACTATCACGACGGGTGTGGTATCCGGTCTCGGTCGCGGCATCACTGCCGGCTCGCCATATGAGGGTTTCGTTGAAAGACTGGACAGCGTCATACAGACTGATGCTGCAATCAGCCCTGGCAACTCAGGAGGACCGCTTCTTAATTCTTCAGCACAGGTAATAGGAGTGAATACTGCCGTTTCAAGTCAGGGACAGAACATCGGATTTGCAATTCCGGTCAATGTAGTAAAAGATCTCCTTGATACGTTTGAAGCCCAGGGAGGCTCATTCCAGAGGCCGTACATCGGAGTGCGATACTCAATGGTAGATGAAAAAACCGCAATCCAGAATGATATTGTAGAAGGAGCGTATGTCGATAGTGTCGTAAAGGGATCACCTGCAGATGTTGCGGGGATAGAGGCAGATGACATCATCACCAGGATAGACGGCACGAATATTGACGGCAGTAAGGAAGACAGTCTTGCAAGGGTCATCCTCCGAAAAAGAGTCGGTGATACAATCACTCTTACCGTTTGGAGCGATGGTGAAACACGTGAAGTTTCACTTACCGTGGAAGCATACGAAGAGTAATTTTCGTTTCGGCAGCATAAACACCTTCTGACGTTTCATTCCTGAAATGTCTGCTAAGCCTGTATAATTACTTCATGGCAAACCAACAAATCAAACTCCAAACACTCAAAGGATTTCGTGATTTTCTACCCGTAGAAAAACGTAACCGTGATTACGTCATCGGCAGAATCAGACATGTCTTTGAACGATTCGGATTTGATCCTATAGAAACACCGACATTGGAATATGCTTCCGTTCTTCAGGGAAAGTACGGAGAAGAAGCGGATAAACTCATGTACACCTTCGAAGATAAAGGCGGTCGTGTAGTGGGTCTTAGATATGATCAGACTGTCCCCACGGCACGTTTTCTCTCTCAATATATTGGAGTTCTTCCGAAATACTTTCGGAGGTACCAGATCCAGAACGTCTTTCGGGCTGAAAACACACAGGCAGGACGATTTCGTGAATTTACCCAATGTGACTGCGATATTTTCGGATCAGGTTCTTCCGTTGCCGACGCTGAAATTCTAGTTGTTTTTTACCAGGTGTATAAGGAACTGGGATTTGATTCATTCATCATAAGAGTAAATGACAGACAAACCTTGTTTGAAACCATAAAACCTTTTGAATCAGCAGATCTTTCCACGCTCTCAATCATTCAGACAATCGACAAACTGGACAAAATAAAAGAAGAAGGAGTGACCCAAGAGCTGGTGAAAAAAGGACTGACTCAGGAAAAAGCCAAACAACTTTTGGATAATCTTAATGAAACCAAAATCCCTGTCAGCTTACAGTTGATATTAGAGCAGGCAGAAAAACTCGGGGTACCGAAAGACGTATTTGAATTTCAGCCCTATCTCGCACGAGGACTGGATTATTACACAGGTCTAATTTTTGAAGGAATAATTCAAGAATACGGAAGCGGTTCTGTTGGTGGGGGAGGCAGATACGACAATCTCATCTCAGATCTCGGTGGACCGCAGGTGCCGGCTGTCGGATTTGCTGTCGGTTTTGACCGGACAGTAGAGGTCCTTGAAAAGCTCCAGCTGATCCCGGATACGGAGAACGGAACCAGAGTATTGGTAACCGTTTTTGATGAAATGCTGGCTTCCGATGCTTTTGAAATTGCAAAAAAACTCAGAGAACAGGACATCAACACAGAAGTCATTCCTACAACGACAGACAAAATCGGAAAACAGTTTAAATACGCGGACATGAAAAAAATACCGTTTGTTATAATTGTCGGACCTGACGAGGCAAAAGAAAATAAACTTACCATTAAAAACATGAAGTCAGGTGAAGAAAAAAAAATTGAGATCAAAGAAGTCGTAGAAATTTGCAAATAAACGATGAACATAAACTCAAACATTGTCATTATTGAAGCCGCACAGGGCGCAGGTGGAGATGAATCAAAAATATGGGGAAGGGAACTTCTGGTCTCATACGTGAAATTTGCCGAAAAACACGGGCTGAAATCCCAGTTTATCGAAGAAAATATAATCCGGATCAAGGGACCGAATGCATTTAACTATTTTAAGAATGAAACGGGAGTTCATAGAGTACAGCGCATTCCGACAACGGAAAAGCGCGGCCGCATCCATACTTCGACAGCCGTTATCATTGTTACACCGCAAATTTCCCAAAATGAGGTACAAATCAACCAGGGAGATCTGGATTGGCAGTTTTTCCGAGCGGGAGGCCACGGTGGCCAAAATGTCAATAAAGTCTCATCGGCCGTAAGACTGACACATAAACCGACCGGTGTGGTCGTGACCTCAAGTCAGGAAAGGACACAGCAGGCTAACAGGCAGATTGCACTTGAATTGCTTGCAGGTAAACTTTATCAGCTGGAGGAGGAAAAGAAAAAAGGAATGATGTTTTCATATGTTAAAGATATCGGGAATGGTGAGCGTGCAGAAAAAATCCGTACCTATAACTTCCCTCAAAGCAGATTGACCGACCATCGAATCAACAAAAGTTTCCACAACCTTGAAGATATTATTGATCAAGGCAAATGGGAGAAGGTTTTTGCTGCAATGCCGAGATAAGGCAAAGCAATGATCTTGAGAAATTCGGATTACATGGTATAATAAAATTTCTATGCAAACACAGATCCATCCAAAATATTTCGAAGAAGCTACAGTTTCATGTTCTTGTGGCAACACTTTTACTACCGGCTCAACGAAAAGTTCGATCTCGGTCGAAGTGTGCTCCAAGTGTCATCCTTTCTATACCGGGGAACAGCGATTCCTTGACACGAAAGGAACCGTAGACAAGTTTTTGAAGAAACAGCAGGAAGCAAAGAAATATCAGGCAAAAATGGCTTCCAAGAAATCGAAAAAACAAGGAACTCAGGATCGTTCAACAAAAAGTTTGAAAGAACTTTTGAGCGAAGCTTAAGCATAGACTTGCAAATAGACAAGAAGTCTATTAAAATAGGAACTCTAATTATAAGTCACCAGGACCTGCGGTCGTCAAGCAATTGACCATAAATCCTCAGGTAGGGCTCCGATAATTATCGGAGACAAGTGATACACATATGGTAAACACTCAGAAAAAAGGGATCGTTACTTCTGTGATCGATGTCCTCAAGAACGCAAACAACTTTGCGCTTATCCAGTTTGAAAAAACTACTCACAAAGATCTTGAAACTCTTCGCAAGGATCTAAAAAAGAAAGATGCAAAACTGCAAGTAGTAAAGAACACTTTATTCGAAAAAGCAGTTAATAAGCTTTCCGAAGAAATTAAAGAATATCGTGAAGTCCGTGATAAACACTTTCCCCTGAAAGCTACAAGTGCCGTAATCATGTTTAAAGGTGATTGGGCTGACGCTCTTAAATCATATTTTACCGCTTCAAAAGAGAATGAATCATTTTCTTTTAAATTCGGACTTATTGAAAATAATGCATATGATGCAGAGGGTCTGAAGAAACTGGCACAGCTTCCCGGAAAGGATGAACTTGTTGCCAAGCTTCTCGGAGCTATGAAAAACCCGATGATCCGCACAACCCGTGCCATCAAGAATCCGATGCAGAAATTCGTCTATATTTTGAACGCAAAAGCAAAACAAGGCTAACAGCATTTTTTACTATTTACTCATAT
>CAZDDM010000074.1:0-4316 GCA_964504235.1 uncultured Gammaproteobacteria bacterium | reverse complement strand
GGATCGGCAATATATTGTTCGATAACTGTCTGAAGTGTTTGGGCATCACGTATTCTTTTTGCATCTCTTGATTTCCGCTGTGCTTCTGCAGGATTCAATGAAACCATCAAAGTAACGGCAAGTATTCCAATGATTCCTATTACGATGAGAAGCTCGACAAGTGTGAAAGCTTTCTCCGATATATTTTTCATAATAAAATGTATATGTAGAATAAGTAATGTCTATTACTACTTTATAGTACTTTGTAAACCTTTGTCAAGTGGTTTATTGCAGCGAATTGGTCAGGGAGAAAATCGGCGTGATGACCGCCATCACTAAAAAGCCTACAGAAACACCCAAAACAATAAGGATCATTGGTTCCATCATGGTAAGCAGTCCCTTCACTGCCATTTCAGACTCGGTTTGATAGTATTCTGAGAGTTTCAGCAATGTCTCATCCAGATGCCCAGTTTGTTCTCCGACGATTGCCATCTGGATCAATGATTCAGGAAAAATCGGTTCGTTCGACATGGCAGAACCCACCGACATTCCTTTTTCAACTTTTTCCTTTATACGCTCGAATGCCTGTTTAAAAACAATGTTGCTGTTGACGTCGATAACAATGACTAAACCGTCAAGAATCGGTACACCCGAGGATATGAGAATCGACAAGGTACGAGTTGCATCTACGAGGCCTGATGTTTTCACGATATTCCCCAAAAGCGGAATTTTAAAAATATAACGGTCAAATACTTCCTGGCCTTTCTTCGTATTCTTCAATCTGAGAAGCGTCACAATCAAAGCAATAATGGCGACGAGTACAAACGGCCAATAACTTTTCATAAATGTCGATATTGCCATAATAATCTGTGTGGACTGAGGAAGATCAACTTCAAAGCTGTCATACAGGGACAAAAGTTGCGGCATCACGAATGCGAACATGACAAACATCATCACAAACATTGCCGAGATAACGACGATCGGATAGATCATTGCATTTCGGATTTTCTGACTGAATGCCCGTTGTTTTTCTAAATGCTCGGCCAGTTTTTCAAGAATACTGTCCAGTTTTCCAGACGCTTCTCCTGATTTGACCAATGCAACGTAAAAATGTGAAAACTGTCTCGGATATTTTGACAATGCCTGCGAAAAGGTTTTACCGTCGCGAAGCGATTTGTCGATTTCTGACATCATTTTTTTGAGAGCAGGTTTTTGGACCTGCTTCATGATAATCTCAATTGAGTCAATAAGCGTGAGTCCGGCGTCAAGCATGATAGCAAACTGTCTTGTCATGTAAGTCACATCCTGAAAAGATACCTGTTGGAGCAACGTCGTGATATTGTCGAGAGAACTCGGTTTCTTTTCCTTAATCTCAATGGGGAAATAGGAGTTCTTTTTGAGATATTCTGATATCTCTTTTTCAGAACTCGCATCCATTTCTCCGCTGATTTTTGTTCCGTCTTTTTGGAGTGCTTTATAGGTAAACAGCATTAGTTAGGCCATAAATTTTTCAATTTCTTTAGTTCTTATCGCATATGCGTATGCATCCTCTCTTGAAATCAGATTCTGTTTGTAGAGGCGGGACAGGTATTTGTCAAAAAGAATCATCTCGTGTTCTTCGCCTGTTTCCAGAACATTATCAATCATGAAGGTTTTTCCTTCACGTACCAGTGAGGAGACTGCCGGCGTGTTGAACAGTATTTCAAGTGACGGGATTCGTCCGTTTTTCTGAAAGTTCGGAACGAGTCTCTGATACACAACGGCTTTCAGGACAGTCGCAAGCTGATTGCGGATCTGATTCTGCTGATGACCCGGAAATACGTCAATAATACGGTTGATTGCTTCCGGAGTACTGTTTGTATGCAACGTTGAGAATACAAGGTGACCGGTTTCGGCAATTGTCAGAGCTGCCTGAATGGTCTCCAGATCCCGCATTTCTCCGACCAATACAACATCGGGGTCCTCACGAAGTACTGATCTCAATGCTTTTGACCACGAATGTGTGTCGGAATGCAGTTCCCGCTGTGAAATAATTGATTTTCCCGAAGGATACACGAACTCAATCGGATCTTCGATCGTGATAATATGTTTCTTTTCAGTAATATTTATTTCATTAAGCAGTGCCGATATCGTAGTGGACTTCCCTTCTCCGGTCGGCCCGGTAAGCAGTACCAAGCCGTTGCTGTACTTGGCAAGCTTATGCAGTGTGGAAGGAATAGCCAGCTCTTCGAGCGTTTTCAGTTTTTTCGGAATAAGTCTGAATGCACCGGCCAGTCCTCCTTTGGCATGATAGTAATTTATTCTGAATCTGATATCTCCCCATTCGTATCCGAAATCCGTTTCCTTATTCGTATGCAGTTCGTCCTGTTGGGATTCGTTAAGAATTTTTTCGAGCAAAGTTTCCGTCTGTTCTTTCGTCAGGACACTGCTCCCCTGTACCGGTACCAGATCGTTGTGTATGCGAAGCATCGGCGGATAGTCGGGAATAATGTGGAGGTCAGAGGCCCCTTTTTCAAGTGTTTGCTGGAATAATTCTTCAAGTTTCATGATAAATGTAAATAATAATAGTTATGTTGTTTCTGTGACTCTCATAATTTCTTCAATAGTCGTGATACCTTTGAGTGCTTTCAGGAATCCGTCCTGTTTCATGAGTACCATTCCTTCTTTTTGTGCCTGTCCTTCAATTTCATGTGAAGATGCCCCCTTCAAAACAAGATCATTCAAAGCAGGTGAAAATTTCAAAATTTCATAGATACCGATCCGTCCCTTATAACCAGAGTTGTTGCATTCTTCACATTTACGTCCGCGGGTCAGCTGGATCGGTGTCCCCTCCTGAAACTGACGGGGAAGGAGCGGACCGAGAACGTCCTTTACGGTCTGTTGGATCTCCAGAGGAGGTTCGTATGTTTCCTTGCAATTGTCGCAGACTCTTCTTACGATACGTTGAGCCATCACGGCACTCAAAACCGATGCAATAAGAAACGGTTCTCCTCCTAAATCAGTCAAACGCGGAATGGCTGTTGCTGAGTCGTTGGTGTGCAGTGTCGAGAACACTAAGTGTCCCGTCAAAGCAGCCTGTATGGCAAGCTGGGTTGTTTCTTTGTCGCGGATTTCTCCGACCAGAATAATATTCGGATCCTGACGCAAAAATGATTTCAGTCCTGCAGCAAAAGTAAGTCCTGCCTGTGTGTTTATCTGAACCTGATTAATACCTTCAATCTGGTACTCGACAGGGTCCTCCAGTGTCACGATATTCACGGCTTTTGTATTCAGTTTATTCAGAACAGAGTAAAGAGTCGTCGTTTTACCTGAACCCGTAGGCCCGGTTACCAATACGATCCCGTATGACCGTCCCATTCCTTCCTCAAATCGTTTCAGTTGTGCTCCTTCAAGTCCGAGTTCCTGCAATGCGGGCATTCCTCCGCTTTTTCGAAGAAGTCGCATTACGACTTTTTCACCATGAACCGTCGGGAGAGTAGATACGCGCAAATCAATTTCCTCTTCGGTTGTTTTAAAATTGAAGCGGCCGTCCTGCGGGACGCGTTTTTCATCAATCTTCATTTCAGAAAGAATTTTGATGCGGGAAATCAGAGATTCATGAATGCTTGCGGGGAGTGATAGTTTCTCCTGAAGGATACCGTCAATACGGTATCTGATACGCGTTTTAAGTTCCTGCGGTTCGATATGAATGTCTGAAGCACGGCTTTTCACCGCAAATTCAAGAATGGTATTTACAATCTTTGCAATCGGGGCTGTTGTGAAGTCGCTGCTTGTTTCAATTGCTTTTACCATCTCCTTAGCCGGTTTGGCTGGTGCCACCTGTTGAAGAGCCTGCTCTACTTCTGGCGAAAGATTTTTTGTATATGCGACCGTGATTGCTTTTGCAATGTCTTCCTGAAGCGCAAGCGCCAGAATTGCCTTTGCCCCTGTTTTCATTTCGATAAAATCCTGCAGACTGACATTTAAAGGATCCGAAGTCGCGACGTATACTTTGTTGGCCTGCTGATCATACATATACGGCATAATCGTATGTCGCTCCGCGATTGCCTGAGGGATGAATTTAAGTGCCTGCGGATCGACTGCCGTTGTGGAAATGTTTACATACGGCACGTTCAGCAGATCAGCTTTTGTTTTCATTATCTCCTCACTTGAGATATTGGTATACTGTAGCAAGTAGCGATCAACGGGAATATTTTTTTTCAAACTGTCCACCTCATATTGCGAGGCTACCTGTTGGTCCACAACGCCTTTTTGGACCAGTTTCATCAGAAATTCTTTTGGAGAAATACCCATATATTCAATATAAGTGATTTACCATAAAATTCAACTCTATTACT
>CAZDDM010000073.1:0-4826 GCA_964504235.1 uncultured Gammaproteobacteria bacterium | reverse complement strand
TATGAAGTGTCTTTTTTGTCAACACACGAATACTGAGGTCATTGAAACGCGCGTTTCAGAAAACAGAACCGCTATCAGAAGGCGCCGTTCTTGTCCGCAGTGCAAGAAAAGATTTACGACATATGAACGAATAGAGGAGCTTCCGATACTGGTTATCAAGAGAGATCTGAGAAGAGAGCGTTTTGACAGAAAGAAGCTGATGAACGGCATATTTAAAGCAGTAGGCAAGACGACGGTGACAGCAGATCAGGTCGAAGATATTGTGAACCAGATAGAACAGGATATTACACAAGCAGGGAAAACGGAAGTAAGCAGCAGTGAGATAGGCAGTATGGTTGCCTACCAACTGAAAAATATCGATAAGATTGCGTACATCCGTTTTGCATCGGTATTCAGAAGGTTTGTCGATGTCGAAGAGTTTGAACTGGAGCTGAGAAAGCTCTCATGAACGATTAAAAGAAGTCCAAATATTATAAATTAGATACAACTATTATGAAACTGACAGGTGTTTCAGAGAAAGTATTCCTTGACAGATACTCTCTCAAAGACATAAAGGGCAATCCAGTTGAAGCACAACCGGATGAGATGTGGCGCCGTATCGCCAATGCTGTCGCCGAGCAGGAAAAGCCTTCACAGCGCAAGAAATGGGCTGACGCATTCTATAATGCGATGGAGGATTTTAAGTATGTTCCCGGGGGCCGCATTCTTGCAGGAGCAGGTACAGGCTATTCGGTAACTTTTTATAACTGTTTTGTGATCCCGTCTCCGAAAGATTCCCGTGGAGGAATTCTGAATACATTGGGAGAAATGATTGAGATTATGGCTCGGGGAGGCGGTGTCGGAATCAATCTCTCTACACTTCGACCTCGGGGGGCACGTGTGGAAAAAGTGAACGGATTTTCTTCAGGGCCCTGCAACTGGGCAGAAATATTTTCACTTGCTACGAAAGATATCATTCAACAAGGCGGTACCCGCCGCGGTGCACTGATGCTCATGCTCTGGGATTGGCATCCTGATATTGAAGAGTTCATTACCGTAAAACAAGATTTGAGTCGTATCAATGGTGCAAACCTGTCTGTTGCTGTTTCTGATTCTTTTATGGAAGCTGTCAAGAAAGATGAAGACTGGCCGCTCATTTTCCCGGACAAAAATGATCCGGAATATGACGAGCTGTGGGATGGAGATATAGAAGGATGGAAAGCCAAAGGTAAGAAAATAAAAGTCTACAAAGTAGTCAAGGCAAGAAAGATCTGGGATCTCATTGCGGAAGCAGCATGGAAGTCTGCAGAGCCCGGAGTAGTATTTATGGAGAGATACAACAAAATGCATAATAACTACTACTGGAACAAAATTATCTGCGTAAATCCGTGCGGAGAAGAAGGTCTTCCGGGATGGGGTGTATGTAATCTCGGATCAATCAATCTTTCGGCATTTGTAAAAGGCTATGAAGTGGACAAAGCAGGAACATTTGATTTTGAAGAACTGCGAAAGACGGTGCGTATTGCCGTAAGACTCCAGGACAATGTTGTTGACATGGATCCGTATGTGTTTCCGGGGATAAAGAAAACCCAGCTCGAAGGTGAAAGAAGAATAGGGCTTGGTACCATGGGGCTTGGAGACACTCTTATCAAACTTCATATCCGTTACGGATCAGAAGAATCTTTGAAGTTTATTGATAAGGTATACAAGCTGATCGCTCATGAATCCTATATTGCATCATCCGATAATGCGAAAGAAAAAGGTTCTTTCAAAAAATTTGACGGTGTGAAATTCGTGAAGAGCGGTTTCATGAAAACTCTTCCTGCCGAAATCAGAAAGAAGGTAAAGAATGACGGGATCAGAAACTCAGTACTTTTGATGCAGGCACCGACAGGGTCTACCTCCCTTATGGCCAGTACCACATCAGGAATTGAACCTGTGTATGAGTTTGAGTTTATCCGTCGTGACCGTTTGGGTGAACATGTAATAAGACATCATCTGTATGATGAATGGTATAAAGTCCATGAAGCGGAGATGAAAGCAGGAACAATGAAGAGACCTGATTACTTTGTGTCAGCAAATGACCTGTCACCTGAGGACCATGTCATGGTGCAGGCCGTCATTCAAAAATATGTTGATGCATCAATCTCAAAAACGGTAAATGCTCCGACAACTCATACTGTTGAAGATGTAAAGAGACTGTACACGTTGGCATATGATCAGGGATTGAAGGGTATTGCCTATATGAGAGAAGGATCACGTGCAGGAGTCTTGGAAAGAAAGACCGAACCTGAAAAGAAAGAAGAATTAAAGCCGATGATCCCGACCGTAAAGCCACGTCCGATGGTTGTACACGGATCGACATACAAAATTGATACCCCGGTTGGTCGTGCATATATCACGATCAACACCAACGGGAATAATGAGCCTCATGAAGTCTTTATGACCATCGGTAAAGCGGGAACTGATGTCTTTGCCATGGCAGAAGGATTGGGCCGTATGATCTCAATGTATTTCAGATCGACAGCACATCTTCCGGCTGAGGAACGTATTAAGAATGTCATCAACGAACTTCAGGGAATAGGCGGAGGCCGCACGATGGGATTCGGTAAAGAGCGTGTCAGAAGTATGCCTGATGCAGTCGCAAAGGTACTGAAGATGCACTTCGAATATCTGAGTAAGCAACGTACGGAAACCCAAAACGGCAATGGCCATACAACGGAAGTGAAGCTGGTGAGTGAGGTCGAACAGCCGGCACTTCTTGCCGAACAAGGTCAGCAACTGGTTGCTGCTGCAGACGTACCGAAAGAAAAGCATTTTGACATTTGTAAAGAATGCGGTCAGGCATTGCTTGCACGGGAAGAAGGTTGTGCAAAGTGCTATGGCTGCGGTTACGCAGAATGTTAACCAACATAAGCAATTGTTAGGGATTGCTTAAGAAAGTAAAATACCCCGCTTTTTACAGGCGGGGTATTTTTTTATATATTTATTTATCAGAAAGTCTCGCATACAAATTATTGAACTTTTTCAAGCCGCACGTATATGATGATCACCACGCGGTCGGTTTCGGCAGCGTGAAAAAGCTTCAAAATTCATATGCTTCGACTTTTAATAAGAACAAATCCCGGTAATACACATTCCTTGTTTATCACTTCGTTATCCGAGAATTTCATCTATAGACGACCCTTTGTTCGGAAGTAAACTCTTCGACAGCCGGCGGACCAGACATTCGCTTCACACACAGATGGTATTTACGGAGTTCACCTTATAGGAGGAACGCGCATTACCGAAGTACCTGACTCATCCATACTCTGATCCTGAAGATCCAGCCCTCGAAATAACTCTCAAGCTGACGGTCATATTTTTTCACGGTGTCAAACCCTTCCTTGGCTTTTGTAAGGGGTTTCTCGGTCGCCTGATCAAGCTTCTGTACGCTTTCGGGGTTTACTACTTCCCGTGCCAGTTCTTTCGGGGATTTGATTTCGATAGGCTCTGATACTTGCTGCGGATCAGAGGGATTCGGATCATTCCGTCCGAACCAGGGAAGCGAGAAAGGACTTGATTCGGTCGGTTGAGGATCGTAGGGATTTCCGGGCATACCGGTCCATGTCGGGGCAGGTGTCCATGTGGGCACAGGTGTCCAGGTTGCGTTTGGATCCGCCGGAGGGATAGTATTTGTCGGTTGTCCCGGCGGAACAGTAGGCTGATTTGTTGTTCCCGGTCTGGTTGTCGGTGTCGGCTGATTGGGTCTCAAGGTTGCCGTCGGAGGCTGAGGGGTTGCGGTAGCAGTGGGCTGATTCGGTTGTGGAGTTGCTGTAGGTGGCGGTGTCGTCGGCTGAGGGGTACTTGTAGGAGGGACAGGGGTATTAGTCGGTACTGGATTGCTCGTTCCTTCATCATAGACATTAACCATATCAATGAGAAGAAAACTATTTTCTTTTGCATTATAGTCTGCACGAAGAAAAATAGTCATGGTATTAGATTGAGCTGTAACTTTTACATCAACATTTGCATCTCCAGGGTCCTTATTAAGATCATAATCAAGAATACGGCCTGTCTTTGTCCATGTATTTCCCCACACTACTTGTCCTGATTGAGGGTTTGTTCCTCCGGAGGGATCTAATCCTATTGTTCTTCCAAAGGCATTTTTGGATTGGTCATTGTTCGTATTGGGTCCCCATCGCCAACTTGCACAATATGTTTTTCCGGGAGTTGTATTGAATGTTAAATATACCCCTGCCGAAAAAGGTTTTCCATCACCTGGTTCAATTTTCACACTCCGAGGATCAGATCCCATATTTGGATAATTTGTGTATCCGATTCGTGGATTTCCTGAAATAGTGAATGAATTCCAATCTGATTTAAATTGACATTTACTTTCACCGAGTACTCCTTGTGTACATTTATCGGTAGGATTAATATTACATTGCTGATTTGCAGAGGTAGCAGCTTTGCTCGATGTGGTAAGTTTATTTGCCTGCTGTGATGTGAATTGAGAAATAGAAAAAATTACGATGGCTGCTAGAATGAACAGTAAACTTATGACAATAAGCCGGATGTCTATTTTTTTCATGTATGAATTGATTATAATAGACTTTTAGTCCAGTTGGTAGATTAGAAGACTATTATGAGCATTACGACAAAAACAGGAGATAAAGGAGAGACCGCGCTTTTCGGCGGTAAAAGGGTAAAAAAATATGATCCGCAGGTGGAAGCTTATGGTTCGGTAGATGAGGCAACTTCATTTATCGGATCGGCAATTGAAGCGGTTTCCGATAAAGATGTGGCAGGTCTCCTTACGCAGGTACAGCTTACTTTATATATTCTTATGGCATATTTGTCCGGAT
>CAZDDM010000072.1:0-4865 GCA_964504235.1 uncultured Gammaproteobacteria bacterium | reverse complement strand
ATGGTGTCCGTTTTGCATAGCTGCTGAAAAAGATATTCTTTCAAAGTATGATCAGATCCCGGAAGATGTGACTATTTTAAAAGCAGATTATGATTCTGAACGCGAGTTGAAACAGCAATACGGAGTTACGACGCAGCATACCTTTGTACAGGTAGACCAAGACGGTACGGAAATTACCAAATGGGTGGGAGGAGATACTCTTGAAGATATTCTCTCAAGACTTCAATAAATTGTTCCTACCGTTTGTGATTCTGTGAAGGATGCAGTACCATAGAAGTACTGTTACTAATCCTATATTTCTATGCTGTATCCTTTCGGGTTTTTCTTACATACATTAGGGGAGATAATGATTGGGTTTACAGCCATTATGGTGCATCATCGAGTCTGGAAAGAACACAAGATTGATGAGAAAGTATTCCTTGAAATGAGGCGTGAAAGAAAGATAGGAATCATCGGTCTTGCCCTTATTATCATAGGGTTTGGTATGGAGCTTCTAAGTGGAATGATGACCTAATCCTTATCAGTTCAGGAGATCAAGAAAAAGGAAGGAAAGGATTGATCCGAATACAGCCATAGAGAGTCCCCAGATCATGAGTTTCTGAAAGAGTTTCGGCCGATCTTCTTTTGCATTTGCTATACAAAGAGCTCCAAGAGTTGAGAGTGGACTGACATCGACCATGTGTGAGCCGACGGCTACCGATATAAGCATCGTTATAGGATTACCTGTTCCCATCTTTTCAATAATTCCGGGAATAAGCGGTATGAATGCCGGCATGACCACACCTGAGGAGCTGTTGTAGGCAGAAACGATACCGGTTATAAAAGCAAGCGTCGCGTGAATAAGTCCTTGAGGCGTATACTCTGCAAGAATATCAGTGGCCATCGCAAGTCCTCCGGCTTTTTCCATAACTCCGATAAGAATACTCACCCCGGTGACAAGCAGAATTGTCTCCCAAGGAATCTTTGCAACAACCTTTTCTGCAAGGTCTGCGTCAATAAGCATGAGAATAAGCGCTCCGGTGAATGTTGCCAATCCCAGCGAGATATCAAAGCCAATTGTTGCAATAAGGACAAAAAGGATCGCAGTCATTGTAAACCATTGATACCTGGTAAAGGATGGGCAGTTGTCACAGGAGATTTCCTCCTTTTCTATCTTGTGTTTTTCCCTATTTTTGTTAAATAGAACATACGCGAGAATTGCAGAGACAGATTGAATGAGTGCAGACATAGCAAAGACCTGAAGAATAGTTCCGCTTTGTCCGGCTTTTATATCTGATGCCAGCCCGCTTAGAATCACTCCGGTCGGTGCCACTGGTGAAAAAGCACCCGCATTAGCACCTGTCACAATAAGTATTGCCATAAGGAGCTGATTGGCCCTGAGCTTATACGCAAGTCCCATTCCTATCGGAGCAAGAACCGCAGTAGCGGCAATATTTCCCGGTCCGATTGCTGAGAGAACAAATGAAAAAACAAAAAAAACAACAGGGAGTAGTTCTTGTCTGCCGCGAATCAGCCGTATGCTGCGGGCGGCAAGTCCATCAAGCAAACCGTTTTGTTCGGCAATGCCGAAAAAAGAAGTCACTCCGACCAGCATCAGAAATAGATTTGAGGGAAAGAGTGCCGCAATTTCTTTGTCTGATAAATCTGCAAGCAGTGAACCGACAAGAAAACTCAAAGCGATGGAGATCAAGCCGACATTGAGTTTCGGTTTAATGATACCAAGAATAATCGCGACAACAAGTGCGGTTATTGACACAACCGCGATGGTGTTCATAGGGTAAGTATATGAGAATTGTTGAGAAAGAGAGATGTGTAAGCAAACTGTATCTCAGACGGGATGAAACCGTTATATAATCAACGGCTCGGAAGGTGTTTTCTGAAAATACTCAGAAGCAGTTTTCGGTGTTGAGTTTTTACCTGATCTTCGATATAGTTGTCGCAGATATTATAGCTATGCAACAACTGTATCTTTCTATTGCCGGATTTATCATCAAACTGGTATTTCATCGGTCATCTGATAAGCAGAATAAAGTAACACCGAACCAGTTTATACAAGAAATTCTCAAATACAACGAAGGTTTTATCCTTGAAAAAGAGCCATCTTCAACTGATTTTATTATTGAATTTCTGGAAGCGAAGGGCTTCGACCTGTATGAGGATCCCGAAAAGAAAGGATTTATTCATTTTTATTCACCTGTTGCCTACAATCACATCTCCACGTTTTATCATGTCAGTAGAGTGCAATTCATCTATTTGCTCAAATCGGCTGTTGAGAAACTTCTATCACGTAATGGTTTTGTGCTTCATTGTTCCGCAAACCTTATAGGAGACGCCGCATGTCTTTATGTCGGGAAATCAGGGATAGGAAAAACGACTCTGGTTTCAATGCTGAAAAAAGAAAATCCGATTCTTGCCGACGATGAAGGGTATATTAAAAAAGAAGGTAAAGAGTTTTATTTTTATCAAGGACCGTTTCTAGAGAGATCTTATAACTTTATTAAAACACCAAAACGATATAAGGTTGCATCGGTATTTTTATTGGAGCAGGGAGAGAAATGTTCCATTTCAGAACCGGATACAAAGAAAATTACCCGCTTGTCATTTCAGCTAATATCTGTGCAGAATCCGTCATCAAAAGACAAAGCTCTTCTATCTGAAATGACAACAATGGTTCCGTTTCAAAAGTTGGTTTTTTCCAAAAAGAAGGAAGAATTAATGAATTGCGTTCTCAATCATCCCCCATTTAATAATGCGTCTGGCCTCAATACGAAGTAGCTCCGGGATAAGGGCTTTGTAGACGGCACAGTAATCAGGCTGTGCGTGATTTGCCTCTTTATGAAGATAGGCTAGGGGGCAGCCGCCGCAGCATACATGTCGCCACGGACATGTCTGACATCCTGTGGCAATTTCTGTGATTAATTTTTTGCCGTAAATAAAGCTCTTTTTGATCATTGTGTGGACGATATCTTTGTCATTGATTGTTCCTACCGGATCAGAAATTGTCATCGGGCAGATGGCGACATCTCCTTTATGAGAGATCGTGATATAGTTGTTACCTATCCCGCAGGCTCGGTTATGTGCCCGGGACACCTGTACCCGGTCAAACATACTGTCAACAAGGACTGCAAAATACTCCGGATCATTTATTTTCGGAACGTATTTATATGCCATTTGAAAAGATTTTTTCAGATATTTCGCAGCATCGTTCATATCCATCCCGAGGTCAGAGTATGCACAGGGATTATCACGGAACAAATTTGTTGCAAAGATAATCCGGTTTTCCAGGCAGAATTTGAAAAGGTCAGGAATATTTTTAATGTTATGTCTTGTAATTGTCATCAGCAGAAACACTTGATTTCCGTGCTTTTGAAGTGTCTGGATACCTTTCATGATGTACTTAAATGTTCCTGAGCCGTCGGCAAATACACGCTGCTTATCATTTGATTCTCCGAAACCATCCAGGGAGACAGCAACCTGAATATTATATTTTTTGAGCGTTTTTGCGACTTTATCAGTGATGAGAACGCCGTTTGTGACAACACCGAATTCGATTTTGATACCCAATTCCTTCGCCTTTTCTATGCCGTATTCCACAAAATGAATAAGGCGCTTGAATTCAAGCAGACATTCACCTCCGGCAAATGATAGCTTTACCGTGTTAAAACCGTTTTTCTTTCCGTCTGTAAGCAGTTTATCAATCGTTTTTTCTCCGATTGCATCGGTCATTTTGTGTGCCGTTTTTGAGATATAACAATAGGTACACCTCAGGTTGCATTGATTGGTTATGTGAAACCATGCAGTCAGTCGGCGTTGAGCAGGGAACGCAGCTTTATATTTCGGTCGAAGTTCGTCTCCGTATACAATCTCCGTGTTTACAAGTTCTTCTATGATTTTTTCAATATCTTCCAATGTGACTTCAGGATCTTTCTTTTTGGCAGCCTTAAAGATATCTCCGACGGTGCGTTTGTCATTTACCAGATTGAAAACAAATGCAGACGGCTTATTTAAAACTGTAACACCTCGTTCGGATATCGGTTTGAATACAAATTGATAGTCGTCAACTTTGTCGGTATAAAGGTTTTTGTGGCGGTGTAGTATGGTAGTTTCTGACATAGCTTATGTTAGATGCACACGCCGGTACAGTTGCACTGTGTACACTGACAGATGGTATATCCGCATCCTGACTGTGCCAGAAGTGCGTGTGACAGCAGCATTTCCCCATCGATGACACGTGATGATTGGAAAAAATTTACCCGTACTTTTCTTGAGCGGATAATCGGTTTTTTAAATTTTTTTTTCATACTGACTTGACTACTATTTCCGTAAAATACTGATCCAATTTGTAATTATAAATATACACCACTGACATCTGATCACCCTTCTTAATGGAATGATAGTCAATCGGTTGTCGGTTTTCATCCAAAAACGTCGTGTTTTCAAAATAAGCTTTTATAGTGCTATTTTCATTTCCCTCAGTTGTGGTATTCATATCAAAAGTGACTGATTTCTCATCAAACAGCGGTTGTTTGACAATGTATCCCTGTAATGTTGTCCTGATCTCGCCTTCAGCAAACATAGGGCTTGCGGATGACAGATAAATGCCGAGAATCTTATTTACTTTCAATGTATCCTGTTCTGTTTCACGGAAAGAAGAAGGAGTGGAAGCAGTCGATTTGGTTTCGACAACGGTTACCGAGTCAGTTGTTGTTTCTGTTTTGAAAACAAACAAATACAACGCTTCTATTATGACTACAATAAAAAGCAGTATTGTGGTCCCTGCAAGAACCTTTTTGAACATAGCTTTAGTATAGCACTATTTATACGTCTTTCCACATATGTAGATAATAGCTGCATGAAGAGTGCTG
>CAZDDM010000071.1:0-4923 GCA_964504235.1 uncultured Gammaproteobacteria bacterium | reverse complement strand
AATTTCATTATTAATTCAAAAGTTCTATGAAACAACAACACATTCTTATAACAAAGGGTCAGATAAACAAATATGTTTTATTACCCGGCGATCCGAAACGGATTTCAGCGTTTAAGCCGTTTCTTAAAAAAACGAAAGTTATTTCCGAAAACCGGGAGTTTGTACTAATGAACGGGATATACAATAATGTCCCTGTATCGATCTTATCAACCGGAATCGGATGTCCCTCAACTGCAATTGCTGCTGAGGAAGCAATCAACGCCGGTGCTCAGGTGCTCATTCGGACCGGTACCTGCGGCGGATCCTGGCGGAAAGAAATTCAAGCCGGATCACTCATTATCCCGACAGCAAGCATACGCGATGAAGGAACCACAAAAGAATACATTCTGCCGGAGTTTCCTGCCGTAGCAGATTTTGATGTCGTTTCTGCATTGAGACAAGCGGCAAGAGATACCAATATCCCTTCTTTTGTCGGAATCAACCGCACCCATGACTCGTTTTACGGTGCTTCTGAAAGCATAAAAAAATGGGGTTCATATTTTTCTGATCCCCGTTTTAAAACAAATGAAACCCCGATTCTCAGCTCGGAAATGGAGGCTTCTGCCCTCTTTGTGATCGCAAGTCTCAGAGGAGTAAAAGCCGGAGCGATACTGGCTGTAGATGCATCACCTGAACCTTTGAAAGATCGACTTAAGGGTACGAAGCTGGCCGTAAAAACATATGACAATGAAACAATTCGAGACAAAACAGTAAGCACAATGATCAGGACGGCGCTAAATGCTGTAACAATTATGGAAGCTACACCCGTTTTGACTTGATATAAATAAAGGTCGAAATGAGAAGAAATATACCCAGACCGTAGGGAGAAAGGAACAGTGAAAAAAATAATCCCAGAATGGCAATCATGAAGTATCCTTCATATGTCACACTGCTTTTTAGTGAGCGGGTAATGAGAAGATATACAAATAACGCAACAAGCGACCCGAATTTGAACGGTGCAAGAGGTATGGAAAAAATATAACTCACGACCAATAATACGCCGAAAATAAATGTGGCGACATCCTTCTCATCGAAAAAAAACCGATCAAGCCTGAATATCATAACTATGTTGTCATCCTGAACTTGATTCAGGATCCAGGTTAATTATTGTAATAGATTCCGGATCAAGTCCGGAATGACAATTGTTGTCAACTTACTAACTCGAGCAAAAACCACCATCCTTTACCAAAAATATAATACTGATCGATAAAGTATGCAATCAAAAATGCCAGGAAACCGGTCAACAGTACAAACAAAATTTTACTTTTCAAATGACGCGGCATCGGGACTATCATAGTTTTATTATATGGATAAAAAAAATAAATCACAATGACAATAAAATAGTACAGCTGTACAAAAATAAGGTATTCGTGCTACAATGATCTCATGGATAAACCTTTAGCAGACCGTCTCAGACCGCACCAGTTGAAGGAATATATAGGCCAGGAACACCTTCTCGGCGAGGGTAAACCTCTTCGTCGTATGATTGAAAACAAAAAAATTTCTTCAATGATCTTATGGGGTCCGCCCGGCTGCGGGAAAACAACCATTGCCCGACTTCTTGCTCAATCCGTAGATGCCGTATTTATCCCCTTCTCTGCCGTCACAAGCGGTGTCAAAGAAGTGAGGGAAGTCATAGCCGATGCCCGACAACGGAAAGAGTTTTTTAAGCAGGACACTATTCTCTTTGTAGATGAGATTCACCGTTTCAATAAAGCACAGCAAGACGCGTTTCTCCCGGCTGTTGAAGACGGGACGATCACCCTTATCGGGGCAACAACGGAAAACCCCGGATTTGAAGTAAATGCTCCTCTCATCTCCCGCGCACATGTGTACGTTCTCAAACAACTCACGGATGATGATATGCGCAAGATTCTGAAACGTGCTGTCAAAGAATTTCCGCAAAATAAATTTGAAAAGAAAGCACTGGAGCATATCATAACCTTCGCTAATGGAGATGCCAGATCTGCAATGAATGCCCTGGAACTTGCAGCCTCTATCGCACAGCGTGTCAATCTCGAGGTGGCAGAAGAAGCTCTCCAGCAGAAATCGCTGTATTACGACAAAAAGGGAGATTTTCATTACGATACTATTTCTGCATTTATCAAAAGTATGCGCGGAAGTAAACCTGATGCTACTCTTCATTATCTCTCCCGCATGCTTAAGGCAGGAGAAGATCCGATGTTCATCGCCCGGCGTATGGTGATTTTTGCTGCAGAGGACATCTCAAATGCCCAGCCGACAGCCCTCGTTGTTGCGACTTCCACAATGCAGGCCGTGCATATGGTCGGCATGCCGGAAGCTCAAATCATCCTTGCTCAGTGTGCGACATATCTTGCAACGGCAAAAAAATCCATTGCTTCATATGCCGGACTTATGGAAGCTATGCATGACATCGAGACAATCAAACTCGATCCCGTCCCCATGCATCTGAGGAATCCGTCCAACAAAGTCATGAAACAGGAAGGATACGGGAAAGGTCATGTGCGGTACCCGTGGATGGAAGAACGTGAAGGAAAGAAAGTGGATCAAGAATATCTGCCGGCAAACCTAAAGGGAAAGAAATACTACAAACCGGATTGGAAGTAACCGAAATCAGCGGTTTGCGAAGTAACAAAAATGTATGCTGCCGGTAAAGGTGAAAAGGTAACCTGTTATAAGGGATTTAGATAGCGCGCACCTGGCGGCAAATACATTTTTCGTTACGAACAAACAAAATGTTACACTGCACCGAATTTCTCTTTTACTGTCACAGCATTTTTATCTCTCTCAGAAATAATCATATCCTCTTTTGGAATAGGCCATTCGATCGCCAGCTCAGGATCAAAGAGAGAAACGGCAACATCTCCTGAAGGATCTCTTTCACTGTACAGCTTGTCAACAAAGTAAATGTAATCAAGAGGTCCTTCCAGTACCACAACAGAGTTCCCCAAGCCCTTCGGAATAAAAAGCCCGCCGTGCAGACTTTCATCATCAAAACCCAGAATAAATGTTTCGACTTTCTTGAAAGTCGGCGATTCCGGCGTCAAATCAACAACGGCACAAAATGCTTTTCCTGATGCAAGAAAAATACATTTGTTCCAGTCCTCTGCATGTATACCCCGCACTACATTCTTTTCGGATCGGGCATGGTTGATTTGCTTTATTGAAAAATCCGTTCCGGTAATTTTTTGAATGGCAGGAATGTGGGCAACCTCGGAGAAAAAACCGCGGTCATCCCCTAATAATTTTCTGTCAATATAGAGAAGCCCTTCAATCCCGGTTTTATAAACAGAATCTTCAATAAGTGTTGCAGTTTCTCGTGAAAAAGTAGTATTCATATGTACAGATTATAACTGAAAACCAAGACAGGAGCTATCAGGTAAGATCTTTGTTCAGGTTAAAATATTCTCTCGCATCGCGTTCATCCTGCTGCATCTGAGAAATAAGAGCCTCCTGGGAATCAAATTTAAGATTCTCTCTGAGCTTTTTCATGACCGTGACATCAACATTCATTTCATAGATATCCTGATCAAAATCGAGTATATATACCTCAGCTTTTTTGTCCGTTTCTCCGAATGTCAGCGGCCTCCCGACAAAAACCAGTGCAGGATATGATCTGTCCGTGATTCGCGCATAACCGACATAAATGCCTTCGGGAGTTGACTGATCGACATGAATATTTGCCGTCGGATATCCGAGATCTTTACCGCGGCCGAGGTGGCGAAATACTGTACCTGAGAATGAGAATAAAGAAGTCATATTTTGAAGCGGATGAATTAAGAATATCAACGACTAACGTCTATAGACCAATAGTCTATTGCGGTGGCTGGGGAGAGAGTCGAACTCTCGACCTATCGCTTATGAAACGATCGCTCTAACCACTGAGCTACCCAGCCATGCTTTCCATCGACCATCTCGAACTTGTAGATTATAATATATTCTATGACTGTAAACAAGCCGACTACAGGGGAGATAGAGCTTTCTATCATCATCCTTTCATACAATACTGAAGCTCTGACGCAACAGACAATCGAATCAATTTATGAATCGACAGAACTCGGCACAGACAGCTTCGAAATAATTGTTCTCGATAACGCTTCAACCGATGGTTCCTTAGGAATGCTTAGGAAACTCTCAAAAAGTCGTTCGAACCTCGAAATTATCGAAAGTAAGGAAAACACCGGATTTTCAAAAGGGAATAACATCGCATCAAAACAGGCAAAAGGCACATATTTTCTTTTTCTAAACTCAGATATCATTGTTCAGGAAAAAGGAATCGATAATCTCTTCCGTTACCTCAAAGAACATGATCAAACCGTACATTTTGCCGGAGGAAAGCTGCTCAATAAAGATACGTCGGACCAGGCTTCATGCGGGCCTTTTTATACTCTTCCCGTCGTTTTCGGAGCATTGTTTTTACGGGGGGATTATTGGGGTTTGACACGCTATTCGCCAGAAGAGATCAAGAGGGTAGACTGGGTATCAGGAGCCTGTTTATTGACAAAAAAGGAGTATTTTGAGAAAGTCGGAGGATTTGATGAGGGAATATTTATGTACATGGAGGAAATTGACTTGTTGTATCGAGCCAAAAAGCTGGGCTATCAGACATATTTCGTACCTCAGGCACGGTTCATTCATCTCGGTTCAGCCTCAAGCGGCGGCAAAACATATCCGATATTACAGGTGTATCGGGGCTTTTTGTACTTCTACAAAAAGCATTATAGTCCCGCTGCTGTTACGGTACTTAAAGGTATGTTACAATTGAAAGCACGGATAGCTATGCTTCTGGGTAAACTCACCGGAAAGAACTATCTCATAGAAACTTATGGAAAAGCTCAAGAAATCGCTTCAATGGCTTGACAAGCATCTGCTTAAAATTCTTGTCATTGGATTTATTTTTAT
>CAZDDM010000070.1:0-4974 GCA_964504235.1 uncultured Gammaproteobacteria bacterium | reverse complement strand
ATATACACTTGCCGCCGAGTCTACAGCTGAGAGTAAAGCAAAAACGATGGTGATCGGTTCCTCCCGGTTTATTTATAATCAGTATCTTTCCCGTGAGACACAAAATCTTGAATTCGTACTCAATATTCTTTCCGATTATGCATCAGGTGGTGCATTGAGCGGTATAAGCAGACGGTCACTGAGCATTTATTCTCTGCCGGTATTACCAAAAAGCGTGCAGGAAGTTTATAAATATACAAATATCCTTCTGTTTCCCATAATTTTCGGAGGATACGGACTTTACAGACTGGTCAAACGGAGCAGGGAGACTTCTTAAGAGTACAGCTTTTTCAGCAGTGACCTGATTCCTTCAAATGCAATACTTTCATACGGTATCGAATCTGTACGGAACCATTGGTAGCTTTCGACATCATCTGCAGGATGAAGTTCAGTGCCTTCGGGAATGATGGCTTTAAATAATATCCCGAGAGATCTGCTGCTTACGCCCCCGTGTTCGTATTCATCAGGGCAGGAAGCCACATACGTAAAATCATGCAGTTCTACGCCAAGTTCTTCTTTCAGTTCACGGGTCAATGATTCTTCAAGAGATTCTCCGACTTCGACAAAACCGCCCGGGACATCAAGCATTCCTTTTTTCGGATCATATGCGCGTACTACAAGGAGAATTTCCCCTTTCTCATTTTCAAGGAGAAGGGCATTAGCCGGTTTGGGATTGATGTAATAATGGAGATCACAGTTGGGACAAATCAAAGCATTGCCTTTGATGGGATTAAACGTTGATGCACACTTCGGACAATAAGTAAAGTCAGTTTCTTTGATCATAAGAGTATTATAAAGCATTGTATAATATACCCATGATAAGAACCCGCATCGCACCATCACCAACCGGAGAAGATATACATATAGGAAATCTTTACACGGCATATATAAACTACATCTTTGCCAAACAAAACAACGGAAAGTTTATCGTCCGAATCGAAGACACGGACCGCACGCGATATGTGGAAGGTGCCGAAGAAAAAATTCACAGTTCACTGAAAGCGTACGGGATCGTCAATGATGAAGGAGTTGAAGCGGGAGGTGATTTCGGTCCGTATCGTCAATCGGAACGTCTGGAGATATACAAAAAATATGCGGAAGAACTTATTGAAAAAGGTAAAGCATATTATTGCATCTGTTCAAAAGAACGTCTTGAAGAAGTAAGAAAAGGAATGCAGGAGAAAAAACAGATTCCGAAGTATGATAAGCATTGTCTTTCACGACAGGAGGAAGTCAAAAAAGAAATTGAAGGCGGCAGCGATTATGTCGTACGATTAAATGTTCCGGAGAATACAGAAGTCGTCTTTCAGGATGCTATACGGGGTGAAGTGAAGATCAATACAAACAATATTGATGATCAGGTGCTGATGAAATCAGACGGATTCCCGACATATCACATGGCCGTTGTAATCGATGATCATCTCATGGAAATCAGTCATGTGATCCGTGCAGAGGAGTGGATTTCATCGACTCCGAAACATATACTGCTTTATCAGTCGTTCGGATGGGAACTTCCAGTCTTCGCCCATTTACCGATCTTAAGAAATCCCGATAAATCAAAGCTCTCAAAACGCAAGAATCCGGTTTGGGCTTCTTGGTATCTGGCGGAAGGTTTTTTGCCCGAAGCTGTTCTTAATTACCTTTCGCTGATGGGTTGGTCGCATCCAGAAGAAAAAGAAATATTCTCAGCTGATGAATTTATGAAGGTGTTTACTCTTGAACGTGTTCAGCCTGTGGGGCCTGTCTTTGATATAAAAAAACTTACCTGGATGAACGGCCAATATATTATGAAGCTCAGTGACAATGAACTAAAAGACAAAATCCTGTCATTTTATGCTGATAAACAATTTTCTGAGGAAATTGTTGCGGCGTCCGTTCCGCTTGTGAAAGAACGTATGAAGACGCTCAAAGATTACTGGTCACTGGCAGCATTCTTATTTGAGAAACCGGCGGAATACGAAGTTGATTTGACGGATAAAAAAGAAATCCTTTCAAAGGTACTTGAATCATTGTCGGCAATTTCTGACTGGAAAGCAGACGTCATCGGTCAGGAGATGCAGGATTTGGCCACAAAGGAAGAAATTCAGTTCGGGAAATTCTTTATGATGCTTCGTGTTGCTATGTCAGGAAAAAAAGTGTCACCTCCTTTAAATGAATCCATGGAGCTTCTTGGTCGCGATGAGACGATCAGGCGGATAACGAGTTTGTTATGATCATCTCATTGAGTTTGGCAAGCTGAGCCATTTGTAATGCTGTCGGTCTGATAAACGGACGGACATTCTGTACAAGCCGGAAAGCATCCTCAGGAGTCAGCCCCGTACTCATAAGATAGGCAATCATCATGGTCGGGCCGCGTCCTTCACCCAGCCGGCAGTGAATATATACTTTTCCTCCTTGATCAAGTTCCTGCCCGATAAACTGAATACCGTTTATGAGATCTGTGATAGTCGGTTCATTCATATCCTTCGTGGGCAAATGCAGTATCCGAAGTTTAGGAAGATCCTGATATATCAACGCCGGTGTTTCCCGCATATTCACTATTGCCGTAATGCCGATCTGCTGCAGTTTCCAATATCCGTGTTTTGAGTATTGACCTCCCAAGTAGAGTTGAGGGGTAATCTCACTTCTTGCCATCTGAGGAAGTCCGAAAAGTGCCCTGTGCAGGTGATCCGTGTATCGGGCGACAGTAGTCAGGAAAAAGAGGATGATACTCCGAACATGTCTCATAAATGATCCAATAATTATAACGGTGTGGCGATACTTATCGCTGATGGCACAGTTTCAATTTCGAGTGTCGTTTCCTTCAGCATAACATCATCCCGAAGAACCGATTGCCCGGGGTGCATGGATATCGTTGCTTTTTTGACCCTCCAATGAGCAAGTTGTTCATGAATTGTCCTGTTGATGACCGCTCCCGTGATGACTCCGGCGAGTGATCCGATGGTATTCTCACGGAGGACGAGTATATCGAGCAAACCGTCATCCACTTTGATATCCGGCGTGAAAGATACTCCGCTAAAGCCGATATTGCCGCTGTTGGCTATGGTAAGCGTGATTCCCTGTAATCTTTCGGTTTTCCCGTCAATTGTGATAGAGTACTGTATCGATTGAGTATTTGCAAATTGCTGCACGGCGCTGAAACTATAAGCAAGCTGTCCGAAGCTCACTTTTGCATTTGGATCTGCCTCAATGATCATATCGGCAAGCACGCCGGAATTTACCCGGAGGATAAACGGCTTTTTGTTTACCGTTCCCATATCAATTCTTTTTATGTTTGTTTCAGGATTTGTCAGGAGCTTGAGCGCCTGTTCTGTCATCAGCGGAATCTGCAGTTCTTTTGCCAGAATGTTGGCCGTTCCGCCCGGGATTATATACAAAGGAGTCTCTGTATTCATCAATGACGCTGCAACTTCCATCACAGTCCCGTCACCTCCGTACACAACCACGGCATCCGCTTTTTTTTCCAAAGCTTGCTTTGCAAATAGGGACGCGTCACCCTGCTTGCGCGTGGTGAGTATTTCCCAGGAAAAACGGCTTTGCTCTGCAAAATCAGATATTTGTGGAATGACGGGAAGCGGCTGGCCAGACGACGGATTGATGATAATAGTCAGCTTCTTCATATGAATAATCGTATTGTAAAAGCAGTTTATAAAAGGAAGATCAGAAATAACTCTGGTTAAAATCATGCTTGTATGTTTTTACATAATCTTTACGTTTATGCGATATTATTGGATTAAATGTAGGGAATAGGTTGTTTCAATTGAAGTCTTACACTTATATGTCTCAGTCTTCATCCGGTATGCGCGGAATCGATGGTGATTCGTACAAAAAAATAGCAAAACTAACCTCAGATCTGCTGTGGGAGTGGGATCTTAACACCAAAACGATCAAAAAATCAGTAGGTACTTCTGAAGTATTTTCCTCTTTCCGCAAGAAGGATATTCCTCAGGTGGATTGGTGGAAAAACCGAGTACATCCCGATGACCGGGAACGGGTTGTGACGGATATTCGCCGGGCCATCAGCACAAAACATAAAACGAAATGGCATGCAGTGTATCGCTGCCGGTTGGACGACAATTCCGTCATCTGGGTCTCAAACACTGCTTATATTATCAGAGACCAGAAGGGTAAAGCTCAACGAATGATCGGTTCTGTGAGGGACATTACCCAACGGATCCAAGCTGAAGAAGTGCTCAGGTCACGTCTTTCAAGGCAGCTGACGATCTCAGAGCTCAGCCGCAAAGCCCTTTCAGAAAATGATCTCTACAAGTTGTTTCAACTGTCAATTGAACAGTTGCGGGAAGTGCTGCAAATAGATGCCGCGAAAGTTCTAGAACTTCTTCCTGACAACAAATGTATGATGCTGCGAGCCGGTTTTGGCTGGAACAAAAAAACCATTCCTCACAAGACAGTTATTGAAAAAGACACCCACTCGCAGGCTGCTATTGCTCTCATATCAAAAAAACCGGTGATTGTAGATGACTTACGTACCGAAAAGAGAGTAACCGGTCCGAATATGTTGACAAAGCATCGTATCATAAGCGGGATGAGCGTGATTTTGAGCAGGAATTCAGGTCCATACGGAGTTTTGAGTGTTCATACAAAAAAGAAGAGGATTTTCACACAGGAAGATATTGATTATCTCCAATCGATCGCAAATATTATTTCTCTTGCAATACAGAGAAATGAGACGGAAGAAGATCTCCGCAATGCCCAGTCACAGTTTAAAGCACTTCACGATGCCAACATCATCGGCGTCATGTATGAGAGGATGGACGGACGTATCGTAAATGCAAATGATGCATTTCTCAACATGCTTGGATATACCCGTGAGGAGTTTAATAGGAAAACTATCCATTGGAAAGATATCACTCCTGATGAGTATGAAAGGGCAGACCTTCGTGCTTTTGAAGAAGTTGCTCAAACGGGAATTGC
>CAZDDM010000069.1:0-5080 GCA_964504235.1 uncultured Gammaproteobacteria bacterium | reverse complement strand
GTGAGTTTGAAGCTGACCCTATGCAGAAAAAGCTTTCTGCTACCTCTCCTATCGGTCAGGCACTCATCGGGAAAAAAGAAGGAGACATGGTGGATGTAGAGGTTCCGGCAGGTACCATTCACTACAAAATCCTCAAAATCAAAAAGTAACGACGGACACAATCATACTTTGCGTCGTTATCCCCGACCCCGCTCGGGGATCCATTCTTGAATTATAATAGAGGAAATATTGTAGTACGCTGTTATAATAGCTTTATACCTATGAACCAACAATCAAGTGACCTCCTGGGTCAACGCACCCAACGGATACAAAACATGAAGAAGCTTCAGGAACTGGGTATCAATCCCTACCCTGCTACATCTCAAAAAGATGTATCTCATCAGACTGTAAAGGACAGTTATGATGAATATCAGGGGAAAACTGTCACTCTTGCAGGACGTCTGACCGGCAAACGGGAACACGGGAAACTGATTTTTGGTGATATACAGGATCAGAGCGGCTCAATCCAAATTGCCGTTAAGAAAGATGAACTTACTGAGGATATTTCCAAATCTCTTCTGGGTTGGAAAGAGCTGAAACTGATTGATATCGGTGATTTTGTACAGGTTGCGGGAATAATTGATAAAACTCAACAGGGGGAAATCACGCTGTTTGTAAAAGAATTCAAACTTCTTTCCAAGTGTCTCAGGCCCTTTCCGCAGACATTTGATGATAAAGAGCAGCAATTCAGAAGACGATATGTCGATCTTGTCGTCAATCCCGACCGCAAGCGATTGTTTGAACGAAAAGCCATTTTCTGGAAAGCGAGCCGTGATTTTATGAACGATCACGGATTCATGGAAGTTGAGACTCCGGTGCTGGAGCATGTCACGGGAGGCGCAGATGCTCAGCCGTTTGTCACCCACCACAACATGCTGGATCAGGACTTTTACCTTCGCATCTCAACCGAACTTTACCAGAAAAGACTGATCGGAGGAGGATTTGAAAAAATATATACGATCGGACCGAATTTCCGGAATGAGGGGCTGTCAGATGAACACTTACAGGAATATTATCAGCTCGAATGGTATTGGGCATATGCCGATTACCGTGACAATATGAAACTGGTAACCGATCTTTTTAGATATCTTGCACAGAAGATGTACGGCAAGACGAAATTTTCCTCCCGCGGACATGAGTTTGACCTCTCTGACGAATGGAAGGAAGTTGACTATGTCCGGGCTATCAAAGAAAGATTTGATGTCGATATTTTTGAAGATACCGAGGAAAAAATGCTCCAAAAACTAAAAGAAGCAGGAGTTGAATTGTCAGGAGTTGTGAACAGAAACAGACTTATTGACAACCTCTGGAAAGTCATCCGCAAGGACATCTCCGGTCCGGCATTTCTCGTGAATGAACCGGCTTTTATGTCTCCTCTTGCAAAAGCCAAATCCGATGATCCGCGTCTGACTGAAAGATTCCATGTCATCATTGCAGGATCTGAGCTCGGCAACGGATACACGGAGATCAACGATCCGCAATATCAGTTGCAGCAGTTTCTTGGACAGCAGGCTCTTCGGGAAACGGGTGATGAAGAAGCACAGATGCTTGACATTGATTTTGTTGAGATGCTCGAATACGGCATGCCGCCTACAAGCGGTTACGGACAAAGCGAACGGATTTTCTGGTTTTTTGAAGATATTACCGGTCGGGAAGGCACCCTCTTTCCTCAGCTTCGTAATGAAGTAGATAAAATAACTAAAGAAATTTATCCTGAGGTGAAATTCGTTCAGGCTGCAAAACAAATAGCAAAATCAACTGATTCTGTCGATCTTTCAGGATTGCCGACACGTGAGGAAGCTCATAAGCTGCTTGAAGAACATGTAAAAGAAGACTATCAAAAGCTTCATGCCAACATGACCGCACGTGCTATGGAACTCTATGCAAAAGAATACGGTCAGAATGAAGACGTGTGGTATATCACCGGACTGCTTCATGACCTTGATTATTTTGAACATCCTGACGAACATCCCAATGAATCACTGAAATGGTTTGCCGACTGGAAGTATCCGGACGGCATGATTCATGCTGTGGCGGCACATGCTCATTCATCCGGAAGGACTGATGTTGCACCGCAGACACAGCTTGATTTTGCCCTTATAGCTTGTGATGAACTGTCCGGGCTTCTCTATGCCTACAGCCTGATGAGACCGACAGGCTTTGATGGAATGGAAGCAAAGTCAGTGATGAAAAAATTCAAAGACAAGGCATTCGCAGCAAAAATCGATCGTGAAGAAATAAAACTCGGTGTCGAAGGGCTGGGTGTAGATCTTAAGGAACACATGCAAAAGCTCATTGATGTCTTCAGTCAGATGCCGGAGTTGAAGAAGTAAACTCACGATACATCAGGATCTCATCAATATATTCATCCCGATACCAGACACCGCCGGGAAGTCTTCCGTAATCCTTGAAACCGAGCTTTTTGTATAGGTTATGCGCTCTGTCATTGAGAGAATATACGTAAAGAATGATAAGCCTGATCTCCGAGAGGTATTTTGCACCTTCTTCGAAAACGGTTTTTGCCATTTCCTCACCGAGACCGACACCCCGATATTCAGGGAGGACGGAAATTCCGAATGTTGCAATATGTCTGGCACGACGTCGGCTGTCCGTCTTCCTTTCTAGAGACACTGAACCGATAACTTTATCTTCTGCCACTGCGATAATTAAGATGCAGTCTTCCTCTTCCATCCCTTCAAACATCCGGGTAAGATACAGTTTTTCATCTTCCTCTGTGACGACCTCACCTGAAAATGTAATGAATGTATCTTCAGAGGACATGGTATTGATAAACTCTCTCATCCCTTCCTCGTCTCCCCAGGAGGGATATCGCAGTACTACTTCCCTTCCGTCTTTTGTGGTAATTCGTTTTATTTCCTCACCGAGATGGATATCTGACATATTTATCAATAGTGGTAATAAAATGTAAAAAATTGCTTATTTTTTTAAAATTCTTGCAAATTTATTCTTATTTTCTATTATACTTTAATGAAACTTATTATAATCTGAATAAATGTTCTGATATAAACTTATCCTGTACTCTATGAAAAAACTATTGCTTTGTCCTCCTACCTTCTATGATATCAGGTATGAGATAAACCCGTGGATGGATCGCAACAACGCAATCGACAAGTTAAAAGCACAGGAAGAATACAATACGCTCACATACGCTTACGACCAGCTGGGAATTCAGTATGAAGAGCTCGGATGTGTCGAAGAACTTCCGGATCAGGTCTTTACCACGGATCTCGGCCATGCAGAAAACAATGTATTTATCAAAGCCAACTTCAAATACCCCGAGCGACAAAAAGAAGCCGACATAGCCGAAGAATATTTCAAACAAAGGGGATTTGAAATAAAAACCTTACCTGATGACGTCTACTTCGAAGGAGGAGACTTCCTGAAAATGGGAGAAATCTACCTGTTCGGTTACGGAAAAAGATCTTCAAAAGAAGCGGCTGATCATCTTTCGGACATATTAGGGAAAGAAATACTCTCACTGGAACTGCCTGATGAATATTTTTATCATCTCGACACCTGTGTCGCACCACTAAACGAAGATACCGTGCTCGTACATGAAAAAGCGCTAACAGACGAAGGGCTTGATCTCATCAAAAAACAATTTAAAACTGTCATACCGACATCAGAAACCGACAACAACAATTTTGCCTGCAATCTGGTCACATTCGAAAACGACCTCATCATGACTCAAGGAATCTCCAATGAACTGAAAGATACACTCACCCACATGGGCTTCCGTATCATCACAATCCCCATGTCCCAATACCTCAAAGGCGGCGGTAGTGTCCATTGCGTAAGCATGGAGATTTTTGAGTAAAATAGGAAGTCAAAATGAAGTATACGCATTTTGAAGATTCATAAAGATATAATAATATGAGCGCAGTAATCAAAATGTATCTTTTTATAACTGCCATCCATTACGTACTGGCTTTATAAAAAGTACATTTTGTGTTACTAGCGAATTCATACAACACGAAACGTATTTACAAATTTTGTAGTATCATTTATAATAGTTTATGGAGGAACATCAAAATCTACTTAACAACCTCGCAGAACTCCACGCCCACATCGGGTCATCAATTGCACCGCACGTATACTGGCATATTGCCAATAGTGAAGGTTACAAACTTCCCAAACGCGACTATCATGAATTCGTAAACCATATCGTACTTTCAAAAGATCGCAAGATGACATTGAAAGAGTACCTCGATGATATCTATCATCCGATTCTCGATAAACTCTCATCAGGTACCCTCGCTCTTGAAAAGGCAGTATATGAAAGTCTCGGTGGAGCATACCGTTCAAACAGTATTAAACTATACGAACTTCGGGGAAATCCGATGAAGCACAATAAAGAAGGCGAAGTCGATCTGGACCATGCGATTATGGCCATGCTTCGCGGAATGGAACGGGCACTTCTTGAGTACCCAAAGCTCCGTGCCGGACTCATTTTCTGTCTTGACAGACAGTTTTCGTATGAACAGAACAAAATCATTGTCGAAAAAGCAATCAAATACCGGCATCGCGGGGTAATCGCTATCGATTTTTCAAACTACAACAAAAAAGGGTTTCACTTCAAAGATTATGTCTCTCTCGTCGAGCACGCACGGGAAAACGGTCTGAACATCACGGCACACTCTGGAGAAACAGACGATACCAATGATATGTGGGAGCTTATTGAGTATATAAACCCTGACCGTATCGGGCACGGCATAAAAGCAGCATATGACAAGAAACTTATGGCAGAGCTTGCAAAACGGGGAACATTCCTTGAAGTCTGCCCTATGAGCAACTTGTTAACTAAAGCAGTAAAAGATGATAAAGAGATGCATTTTATTCTCAATACGCTATACGAAAGCGGTGTCAAATTCTCAATAAACACCGACTGGCCCGAAACTCTTGAAAACGGACACTTGAGAAAACAATATGAATACGTTCTTGAGAAAAAAATGCTGACACAGGAACAGGCCAAACAGACAATCGAGTGGGGATTTGAAGCTTCCTTCATACCGATGAAGGA
>CAZDDM010000068.1:0-5484 GCA_964504235.1 uncultured Gammaproteobacteria bacterium | reverse complement strand
TTTCTTCTTATCGTTGTACTTTCCGCGCTCCCTCTCATAAGTATTTTCGCAAATCCCCAATTGCCACACACCAGTGACGGAGCGATGCATGCAATCCGTTTTGCATCATACTACAGAGAAATTATTGAAGGACAATTCCCCGTCCGATGGACCGGTCAGTTTCATTATGGCTACGGAACTGCGTTGTTTAATTTTGTCTATCCTCTTCCGTATTTGGTCGCGTTTCCGTTTATCGCCATTGGGATATCTCCTGTTCTGACACTCAAGCTGAGCTTTGCCCTGACATATATTCTGGCAGGTGTCGGGATGTATCTATTTGCATCACGGTTTTTCAAAGATATACGGGTTGCTTTTTTTGTAACAATTCTCTATCAGTTTGCGCCGTTCCGACTGGTCGAAATGCTTGTGCGGGGAAATCTCGGAGCACTGTATGCGTATGCAATTATACCGTTTCTGTTTTTCAGTATCATTTATTTTCTGCAGAAAAAAACATATCTTTCATGGCTTTTCATTGTTCTTACCGTTTCACTCATTACTTTGAGCCATACCATCATGGGCTTTGCGTTCCTGGCTGTAAGCGGCATATTTGTATTGGTAAACACCAGAAAGCGGAAGGAGATATTAATCACCTATTTTGCGTTTATTTCCGGTATTGCTGTCTCCTCTTTTTTTATCATTCCGGCCATTCTGGAACAAAAATATACAAACGGCTTTCTGTTCACGAAAGATTTGTTTTACCATCATTTCCCGCCACTTAAAGCATTGTTTCTACCCAACTTTACAAATAGTGAGTCTTTGAGAGTTGCGGAAGTAGCTGTACAAATCGGATTGTTTCAGGTCTTAGCATTGATTATTGCTCCCTTTTTGCTTTTTAGAAAAAAGTACAAACTTGAAACGAAGTTTATGATCGGATTCCTCCTTATTGCCACATTCGGCACTATTGTATTTATGCAGCCCATCGCCGAACCGTTGTGGGAAAAGATAACATTTATAAGACAGTTCCAGTATCCGTGGAGGTTTGTCGGAATACTCACATTTACAACAGCACTGCTTGGTGCGTATGCAATCCGTGATCTTTCAATACTCAAGAAAAAAAATATATTTATCGCTCTTTGCTTCTTAGTCATCAGTAGTACCGTGTATTATTGGCAACCTTTACAGGGATTTCAATCATTTGATCGCGCATTCTACTGGGAGTATCCTTTAACGACAAATTATTTCTCAGAAGTAAATACGATATGGATGGCTGCGGAACCGACTGACTATCCTCCCAAACGTACGGAAGTCATCGGCGGTGATGCAAAAATTCTTGCTTCAGACAGAAAAAGTACCACACATACTTTCCAAATTGTAGCGATGACACCGGCAACCGTTCTTGACCGTACTTACTTTTTCCCGGGTTGGAAAGTCTATGTAGACGGAGAAGATGTCCCGATCCAGTTTCAGGATCCGGCATATGCCGGTATGATCACCTTTCAGATTCCTGAAGGAAAACACGATGTGATAGTGCAGTTTGAACAAAGCAAAATCCAGCAGGCAGGCAATATGATATCTATGGGAACGCTTATCGTTCTGGCCGCAATCGGCATAACACTCTACAGAAGACAAAGAAAACCTATCTTTCAAAAATCCTGATCATACCGTTTGAATATGTTTGCCGAAAAGGCTCCAGTTCTTTACTGCATTTACCGAATAATCGGTTCGAGTAATTCGTATCATAGTATATATAATCTACATTCTCTAAAAACGAACAGTTAACATACTTTACTTGGTCATATCTTCCCTTAAAATCAATACCGGTCAGTTCAAGCTGTACCCAGTTATTGATATATTCCTGTTTACCGGTAAACGCACTGACATACGATGTATCGGCTAAGCGGGACTTATTTTCCTGATCAATAATCTGAAATGCACTGAATACTATCCCCGTCGGCTTTTCTTTGAGGTACTGCAATGCGGAAATTTCATCATCAGAAATATAGACACCGTTTAATTCGGTAAATCCTTTCATAACTTCAAGATTACTCGGGAAGACAGCTGCCATAAATACTACTCCGACAATAATGCTCCAAAATCTTTTTAACTTTATCAGATCATAAACAAGATACGCGCTGAAGAAATTAGCAAGAAATATCGCGTAGTAAAAGAACTGTACCGTATTCCACCATATTCCCTTTTGGATAAATAAAACGGCAATCAAAGTTGCAAAGAGAATAATTAATGTCAGATAGATATCAAACCGTTTGATATTTTTTTGAATTATTGATTTCCCCCCGGTATATAACATTCCGATAAACCGCACACCGAAGTTCATGAATACAAAAAGAAATGCTGAGAATAATTCAATCAACAGTAAGCGAGTGCTGAGAGGGTTTACCGAATACAGAAAATACCGTTGCTGCACAAGATCCGGCATGAAAAAGAGATTCGGCGATTCGATCATCGAATGAACGAGAGAAAACGGAGCAAATATCAGGACGGAACCCGACTGCAGTGAGACAAACGGATTGTAAAAGACGATAACGGCAACAATCTGGATCAAGGAAAAAACCAATCCGTATAAAAATACTCTTTTCAAATCTCTGTTTCTGACCAAAAGCTCCAGTAAATACAATCCGATAACAAAAATGCTTATCACTCCTCCATAGAATTTGAGACCGACCTGCAAAGCGACGATCAGTGATAATATAAGCATCCGTTTCATACTCCACTTTTTCTGATACACCAAAACAAGCTCAGCAAGAAGGAGCGCAAAAGAAAGCGCAAGCTGCAGATTCGTCATCATTAGACTTGATTGCATCGCAAGAAGTCCTGTCGAACCCTCAATCGTCTTGCTGTGAAAGAGTGTCAGGAAATATCCGAAAGATCCGCTGAAAAAAAAGAAAAATAAAAGCAGCGATACAAATAGTACTGAATCTTTAATCATACGCCCTAGTTTTACTAAGAGATAGGTAAACAAAATAAACCACACTGCAGGTAATAATTTAAAAAAGACGTACAGGGAGGGAAACCCGAGTTTCATGAATACAAAAATAACAAGATCCAAAAGGATATTGTACCCGGAAAGCAATGCGCCGGTGTATACAGGCGATATAAACGGAATCTCATTGAATGACACGGCAGCAAGAGCCAAATGCCAGATCGAATCATTGGCATGGACACCGTAAAAATAAATCCCGCAGGCGTCCGCCACACATCGATACGTGCCGCTTGGCATAATCATCATCATGTGGAAGAAAAACGCAGGTACAATTACAAGTAAAAGAAGGGGATTCTTCCTGATATAATCGTAAGTATGACGCATATTGCAATTATAACGGTAGTCTACAAAAATTACAGTATCCTGGACGACTTTCTTCAGAGTCTTGCCGCACAATCAAATAAAAACTTCCATCTGTTTATCGCGGATGCCTCTCCTGAACGAAAAGAAATAAGTGCTGAGGGAATTGAGATGACAGTTATCCCTATTGATAACAAGGGGTATGCCCACGGTGTCAATATTGGTATTAAAAAAGCGCAATCATTGGGTCTGAATCGGTACTGCGTGATTAATGACGATGTATATTTCAATAAAGACTTTGTTCAAAAACTCGAAAACACCTTTGAGGAACACCCGAAAACGGTATTCGGCGGGAAGATTTACTATGCTCCCGGATATGAATTCCATAAAGACCGGTACTCAAAAGAAGATGTCGGTAAGGTTTTATGGTATGCAGGCGGAACCGTTGATTGGGCGCATGCTACAACCGGACACCGCGGCGTGGATGAAGTTGATGAGGGACAATTTGATACCTTAGAACAAACTGAATTCATAACCGGATGTCTGACCTGTTTCGATCAACAGGTTGTAGAACATATCGGATACTGGGATGAAAACTATTTTCTCTATTATGAGGATGCCGATTACTGTGAACGGGCAAAGAGAAATAACATTCCTCTGTATTATATCCCCGAACTTACGATCTGGCACAAAAACGCACAATCGACTGACGGTTCAGGTTCCATACTGCATCAAAAACTGCAGAAGAAAGCACAACTCAGATTTTCAAACAAATTTGCTCCTCTGCGGACAAAACTTCACGTACTGAAGAATTACTATTTGTAACAACTGATGAATATTTTTGTTTCAATTAAACAGTACTTCAATACTCATAAACTGCTCCTCATACTCGCACTCCTTTTTCTGATCATCCGTCTTCCCGCACTCGATCAGATCTACCTTTTGCATGATGAACGGGATATTATTTTAAGCGGATACAGTATCGCAACAACAGGACATGATCTGACCGGAGAATATCTTCCGCTGGCATTTGAAGGAATCCACCCGAAAACTCCGTTTATTTCGATTTATTTCAGTGCACTTTGGTGGCAGCTTATGCCGGAACGGTCCGTATTCTTCGCCCGGTTACCCTTTCTACTGACGACTACTCTGCTGATTTTTCTCGTGTATCATCTCATTCTGGTCATCACACGGAAAAAAGATTTAGCACTTCTGACGACCGTCATCTACTGTTTCAGTCCGTGGGTTTTTCATATGACTCGTCTTGCTCTTGAAGTCAATCTTGCTTTGTTGTTTACTCTCGCAGGCAGCATTTTATACCTGTCAAAGAAAAAATGGGTATCGTTTTTGTTATTCTTTTGTGCGTTTTACTCTTATCAGGCGTACCGAGTTCTTATTCCGGTATTGCTGATTTATCTTGAACTATATTTCGCATTTCAGTCAAACCTGAAATCTTACGGCAGATACGTCAAGCAGCTTGTAATCAACATAGGCGTCTTCATATTCTTTTTTATCTCGAGTATCTTTATCGACAGCAAAATCACATCCGGCCGTCTGAGTGAAATTATATTTTTCGACACTGATCTTTTGACGAAAGATGTTTACTTCAAACGGATGACTTCGACCGCTCCTGCATGGCTTCAGCGCATCTTTCACAATAAACTGACATCATCAATCGATTACATTATCGATACGGCACTGAAAGGAATAAGTCTGGATTATTTGTTCAAAAAAGGAGATGCCAGCCCTACAAACGGCACGACATCAGGCGGGCAGTTTTTTATTTTCTTTTTACCTGTTTATCTTCTCGGACTGGTACGTCTTGCGGTTACCAAAAATGCGGTTTTGCTCTACACGGCAGGTTTTGCTCTTATCGGAATTGTCCCTTCTCTTATCAACTCACACAGTGCAACTTTTGCATTCCGCTCATCTTTTATGGCACTCGGTTTTGCGTATATCATCGCATTCGGCACGCTGTACGCGTGGAATCAGTTATCTCGTCTGCCGCTTATCATAAAAAGATCAGTCATTGTTATTAGTCTCGGTATTGTAATACTCACAGTTCAGTATTTTGCCTACAACTATTTTTTCCGTCGGTCAATCACGGTGTCAGAACTATACTTTGAGCATGAACGTACATTGGCTGAGTATCTTATTGAAAATCAGGATATCCGATATGTGTACCACACATCACCGAGTGAGGC
>CAZDDM010000067.1:1908-5594 GCA_964504235.1 uncultured Gammaproteobacteria bacterium | reverse complement strand
GCGAGCTTCATGCCGTGTCCGGTGCTGATGGACGAAAATCCCCGAGACAGCGCCGTCGCAAGGTAATCGCCTAAGAGCACCGCAATAGCGAGAAACCCCACAGCCTTCAGCACCAGCGTGCTGATGAACAAGGGAGTCACCTCACCACCGCTTGCCATCGCCGAGACGACAGCCAGGACCAGCAGGCCCAAGACGTCGTCGATGACGGCCGCACCGAGCACCGTCTGGCTCGATTTCATCTTCAGCGTTCCGACGCTTTGGTAAACCGCGGCGGTAATACCGACCGACGTTGCGACCAAAGCGCTACCGATGAACAGGTACGTAATGCTTTCCTGTCCCGGGAACAGCCACGGGCCGACAACGAATGCGCCGAGACCGAAAGGAACGATGACGCCAATTAAGGCTACTGCAAGAGCACGTACCCCCACCTGCCGCATCTGGGTCACATTGGATTCCAAGCCGATCTGGAACAATAAAATCACTGCTCCTAGTTCGGCGATGAACTCCATTGCGACATTGTGCCTGATGCTTTCGACGAGTGAAAGGCCGAGATAGCCGGCAACGGACAGGAAGATTCCCGCCATAAGCTCCCCAACTACTTCGGGTTGACGGACTTTCGCAACCAGGCCCCCGGCCTTTGCCATGACGAGCAATATGGCCAGGAACAGGAACATCATGGGGATAGAGACTGCAGCTTCTTCATGCATGATTTACTCCTACTCTCTTGTGAATGAGCCACTCTTTCAAGTGGTTGTCCTCCCTGTGAGGACGCGGGAAATCAGAAGTCAGATAAAAAAAGCTGGAAGATAATATTTCGTCATGATTTCACACAGGAAATCACCAAAATGCTAGCACCCAACTCCCTCGCCAACCCAACCGATAATTCTAATCTTTCGTATCCTCACACAAAGGACATAAACAACTGAATATGTAAACGTGCACGGTCAAATAATGTTTTGACCGGTAAATCTATCAGTAGAAATGCATATTCTCTACCGGAGATTAAAAATAATTTTTCCTGAACGAATATCGTCCTATAAGAAGATACAGCTATTGTATTTCCTTATGGAAAAAAATTATAGGACAAATTATATAAATCGCTGGATTACGGAACAATACAGTACTGTGCTGTAGGTATTTTGGGAGATTGCTTTTCTGTTGCAATAATAATTACCTTAATTAATTTCCAATTTATTTCAGAATCTGATATAATGTTAAGCTTATGAAAAATAATATTATAGGTTTTTTTAAGGCGATAAAACAACGCTTCTTCTCTATCACTAGAAAACCCAGTAAAAAAATAATGAAGTTTGCTTCTGCGCGCCCTTTTGCGACACTTTTTGCACTGCTGGGGCTTTTGCTTATTCTTATCGTGGTGGGAAACATGTTCCGTCAGCCCGAAGAAACAGAAAAACAGGAAGAACAGGCAGCAAAATCTGTCCAGGTATATCGCATCGGCGAACCGCCGAAAATGACCGTGCAGGCACAGGTCGAAAAATCGGGTGTCGTCACTATTACGGCACTTTCACCGGGAGTCGTCCAGAATATCTATTATGCTCCGGGAGACTATGTGGCACAGGGCACAACACTTCTTACAACTTCGACCAATTATCAGGGCGGAAATGCAGCATATCTGCAAACAAGGATTGCTTCACGACAGCTTCAAAATATCAATGAAACATACGATACTCAAAAAGAAATTATTGCCAAACAGAAAGAAATTGCAAATAAAACGGATCAGAATGCAGATGAACTGAGGGATATTTCTCAGAAATCAATTGATGAAACAAAAGGAATGATCGACGTCAATGACAGCGCGCTTAAAATGGTCGAAGCTATCATTACGGATTTGGAAACCGGCGGAGCAACCGATACGCAGATTTTGCCGTATATCCAACAGAAATCTCAGATTCTTTCTGCTTTAAACCAGCTCCGATCGGGTTTAAGAAATACCGAATACAGTATAGCCGGTGATAAACCTCAGGCCGAACTTTCCAATTTGCAAAAGGATATTACGATCAAACAGCTTGAAATTCAGGAAAAAGCACTGGATCTCAATCGCGATATCACAAAACTCCAGCTCCAGGTTGCCCAGGTACAGGCTGCGATGATGTATCCCTCATCACCCTTTAACGCGACAGTACAGCGCGTATTGGTCAAAATCGGTGAGGCAGTTAATCCCGGAACACCCCTCATGATCCTGTCTCAGGAGATTGAAGAAGATCCGATTGTCGCAATCGCATATGTCCCGCGCGAAATCGCTCTGAAGACAACATATGCCGAACCGAGTGTTCTTACTATCGGACCAATAAGCTATGAGACCTATCCTTCATACATTTCCCGTGATGCTATTCAGGGAAATCTGTACGGTATCTTTTTCCCGATTCCTGATTCATATCACCAGTACGTGACTGATGACGGATATATTAACGTCACTATCCCGATCGGATATTATGACACATCCGCATCTGTCCCCTACATTCCTATTGACAGCGTTTACCAGACACAGGAAAGCTCTCATGTCTTTGTAATTGAAAACGGCAAAGCTGTAGCTCGCGATCTCACTCTCGGCTCTGTGATAGGTCGATTCGTCGAAGTCGAACAGGGACTGAAATCAGGAGATGTCATCATTCTCGACCGGAATGTGGTAGGCGGAGATAAGGTTGTTGAGAAATAAATACAGAATCATCTGTTTTAAATTATTCACCAATACCTAAGATTCATTAAAAAAAGTGAAGTATGTGAAAAATCTGCAGCTGGGAAAGGCCTAAAGGTACTGCACTTTCATGAAGAAACGGTTTGAGCGCTGGCCTGGCAGCAAAGATTTTTCAGCATACGAACGTTATATAGAAATTTATGGCCTCATATTTAGACAGAATACAATTCGACCCCAGACTTAAAAACACCATTCACGGAAAATTTATCACTAACTTCCGACTCGTGTTTCTCCTTATATTGAGTATTTTTATTATCGGTATCATCAATTATTTTGAGATCCCGAGACGACTGAATCCAGAAGTAGAAATCCCTATCGTGACTGTCACCACAATCCTTCCGGGTGCCACTCCTGAGGACATGGAGGCGCTCGTCACGATTCCAATCGAAGACAAACTGAAAGCAGTACAGGATGTCGACACGATCACATCAACATCACTAGACAATGCATCAACAATCGTACTCCAGTTTCTTTCAACGGTAGATCCCGATGAAGCACGGGATGAAGTACAGCAGGCAGTTGACACCGTGACTGACCTTCCTGAAGACGCACAGGAACCCCGAGTCGCAGTTCTTGATTTTGAAAACCAGCCGATCTGGACATTTGCTTTGACTTCGAATGATCTGCCGTCATTGATGTCATTATCGGAAAATCTGAAACAGGATTTGGAAGATCTTCCTGAAGTATCACAAGTGCAGGTATCAGGATTTGAAGAACAGGAAATTCAGGTAGTTGTCGACCCGGTGAAAGCACAGGAATTCGGTATCTCCCCTCTCGTCTTGTCTCAGGCCATTAGTGGAACGGCTAATTCCTATCCTGCAGGTTCAATCAATGCGAACGGTTCCGTCTTTTCACTGACTATTGATCCGGGAATCACAACCATTGATGACATCAGGTCTATCCGTATCACAACTGCGGATCGTATCGTCACCCTGGAAGAGATAGCACAGGTGAAAGAAATATCTGCTCC
>CAZDDM010000067.1:0-1808 GCA_964504235.1 uncultured Gammaproteobacteria bacterium | reverse complement strand
GGTATCATCGGAGAGTTTATAAAACCGATCCCGCTTATCATAACAGCAACAATGATTTCCTCGACATCAATTGCAGTACTTATCACCATTCCATTAATGATCGTATTCCTGAAACTGGTTCTTCCGTATCGTGTCCGGGTACTGGTCCAGATTCTGGGTGTAATCATTTTTATAGCCGCACTGATCCTCATTTCACCGAAGAATGCACTGCTTATACCGATTTTCCTCGTTGCCGGACTTGCAGCGTGGATGCTGTATGCAAAGCGTGAAATTTATATAGACACAATAAGAGGTTATTATCACAAAAATCAATCTTTGCAAAAATTGAGCGAGCACGGAAGCCGCATTGTCAGTGAAGGCATCATCAATCTCGAATCTGTCAGTTACCAGTATCGGAACATACTGAAAAGGATTTTGGAGAAAAAATCAAACCGAAGGAATGTCATCGTATTCCTCGTTGTTTTTGCTCTGGTCTCATATCTGCTTGTTCCGCTCGGACTGGTCAAAAATGAGTTTTTTCCGAAAACCGATGAGAACACGATCTATCTTTCAGTGGCACTTCCGCCGGGAACTGATATCCAAACAACAACTGCTGAAGCTGTCGCACTGACACAGGAAGCACGAAAAATACCTGAGGTTGATTATGTGGTCACAGAAACCGGATATGGCTTCACGGCAACATTTGACCGGAGTATCGATCCTGCCAATTTCCTGATCACATTCGCCCTTCCTGACCCGGAAGAGCGGGAAAAAACATCCATTGAGATCGCTCAGGAACTACGGCAACGATTTGCAGATTACTCCCGCGGAAGACTCAGTGTAATCGAGCTTTCAGGCGGCCCGCCTGCCGGTGCCGACATCCAGATCAGTTTGCTTGGTGCTGACTACGGAGTTTTGACCACGTATTCTCAGGAAATTATGAACTACCTGGAAGGACGTCCGGGAGTGACGAATGTCGATACATCGTACAAATCGGGTACCAGTAAAATCGTATTTGTCCCCGATCAGAATAAACTGGCCGATGCGGGAATCTCGAGAGAAACACTGGCTTTGTGGCTTCGCACCTATGCATCAGGATTCACCCTTGATACCATCCGATTTGATGAAGAAACCGATATTACATTGCGCCTCTCGCAGGCACAGGTGACTCCTGAAGAACTCGGTTCACTTTATATCCAGTCTCCTCAGGGGAATGTCCCCCTTTTATCCCTTGGTGAACTGAAGCTGAGTACCAATCCGACAAATATTTCTCATGAGGACACTCTGAGGACCATTACCGTTTCAGGTTCAGTTGAGGCAGGATACAACATACAGGAAATAAACGCTGATCTCGTAGCCTATGCAGAATCACTGAAACTCCCGAACGGATACCGCTGGCAAACGGGAGGTATCAATGAGGAAAATCAGAAATCCGTGAATTCGATTTTGCAGGCTATGGCATTATCCTTTCTTTTGATTTTAGTTACCATGATTATTGAATTCGGTTCATACCGGCAGTCAGCAATCGTCATGATGACCATTCCTCTTGCCATTTCCGGTGTGTTTTATGTTTTCGCATTGACTGGTACCCCCCTTTCTTTCCCAGCTCTCATCGGAATTCTCGCTCTATTCGGAATTGTAGTGACTAATGCAATCGTTGTTATTGATAAAATCAACAGTAATATGAATGAAGGGATACCGGTGAAGGAATCAATTCTTGACGCCTCGGCAAGCCGCCTTGAACCGGTGCTGCTGACATCGCTGACTACCATATTCGGACTTCTGCCTATCACCTTGTCTGATCCGCTCTGGAGAGGTTTGGGAGGTGC
>CAZDDM010000066.1:0-5605 GCA_964504235.1 uncultured Gammaproteobacteria bacterium | reverse complement strand
ATCTTGTATCAGCTGTTCTAATCGTTTACGGACATTCATAGCGTCAGCCTGTCCCCGCATCTCACGCATCACGGTACCGACAAGCGCCATAACGGCATTGGTCTTTCCGCTTTTATAGTCAGCAACTGCTTTCGGATTTTCCTGAATTGCTTTCTCGAGTGCAGCCTGAAGCTGTGATTCATCAACTTCGACCTTCTTGAACATTTTCACAAACTTCTTTACAAATTCTTCTTTTGAAGCTGTAGTCGGAATACGCTTATTGACTATGACATTGGCTGCGGCCTGCTCAACATTCTGTTTTTTAAGATCAAGATCTTTTTCTTTTTTCAAATCCTTAATAATTTCCTCGTAAAAAGCTGAAAGGTCGGTATCCCGGGTCAAAATGAAAGCATCGTCATATTTAAGGTTATAGCTTTCCAGATATCTTTTAACACGTACACCAGGAAGCTCCGGCAATGTTTCTTTGACTTCGTTGATAAATGTATCCGTAAACTCCATCGGAGGAATATCAGGTTCCGGAAAGTATCTGTAATCCTGTGCTTCTTCTTTTGAACGCTGTGAATAGGTAATACCCTTATCTTCATTGTAACCGCGAGTCTCCTGCGCTGGGGTTTCCCCTTTATCAAGAATCTCAGCCTGTCTTTTCAATTCATACTCAATTGCTTTTTTAGCAAAATTGAAGGAATTAATATTTTTTACTTCGACTTTGTATTTTGGGAGGTTCTTCATCCGCTCCTCTTTATTTTCATAAATACTCAGGGAAATGTTCGGTTCCATGCGCATCGATCCTTTCTCCATATCGGCATCGGAGACGTCAAGCGTCCTGATGATGGTATGAAGCTCTTCCAAAAATACTTTCACATCATCCGCATTTTCGAAATCAGGTTCCGTCACAATTTCAACAAGCGGGACACTGGAGCGATTGAAATCGACAAGCGTATCAGTCCCGGCATGCGTTAATTTCCCTGTGTCTTCTTCGAGATGAACACGTGTGATGTTAAATCGTTTTTCGGTGAGTGTATTATCTTTTTCTTTCAAGGTAATATCAAGATGACCCTTGACTGCAATCGGTTCATCATACTGACTGATCTGATACCCTTTCGGAAGATCGGGGTAATAATAGTGTTTACGGTCAAATTTGGTATGTTTATTTATTGTGCAGTTTAATGCCTGTCCGATTTTTACGGTCCATTCGACGGCCTGTCTGTTCGGCACCGGAAGCGCTCCGGGCATACCGAGACATACCGGACACGTATTCGTATTCGGTTCTTTTCCGAAATAATTTGCCGAACACTGACAAAACATTTTTGATTTCGTTTTCAGCTCGACATGAATCTCCATGCCGATGACCGGAAAATACTTATTCATATTTCTTTCTCCCTTCTGAAAGCACATCAAAGAAGTTGGTCTCCTTTTCAAACTGGTAAGCTGCGTTCAGTATGGTACCTTCGTCAAAATAATTTCCCATAAACTGCAAACCGACAGGTAATCCTTTTGAATCCAATCCGCAGGGAATGCTGATTGCAGGAGTACCGGCTACGGCGGCAGCTTCATTCAGCACATCCATTGTTTCTCCGAAGAAGGGATACTTTTCAAACTCGCCCAATTTAAGAGCCGTCATCGGTGTAGGTGCAGCCACGATCAGATCGACATCATTGAATACCCGTTTGAGGTCTTCAATAATAAGTGTTTTAATTTTCTGCGCTTTTTTGTAAAAAGCATCATAATATCCGTGTGAAAGGGTGTATGTCCCGAGCATCATACGGCGTTTTGCTTCGCGTCCGAATGCTTCACGGCCATTACCGTATCTGATGCCGTCGTAACGTGCCAGATTGGACGACACCTCAGCTCTCTGAAGGATAGTATAGACTGAGATAGAGTATTTCGGATCAAGAAGGGAAACACGTTTCACTTTGTGACCCATTTTTTCAAGAACTTTCAAAGATTCCTCAACTTTATTTTCTACATCCTTATCAAGTCCTTTCATGTATTCATCAGGTACGCCAAACGTCAGTGTCCGTTTTTCCGTCATCTGCTTCCTGTAATCGGGTACTTCCTCAGTGGCGGATGTGGCATCAAACGGATCTTTTCCGGCAATTACCTGTAAAATCGTGGCAGCATCTTCAACAGTCTGTGTCATCGGTCCTGGACAATCAAATGATGATCCCATTGCAATCACACCGTATCGGGAAACACGGCCGTATGTCGGTTTCAGTCCGACGATTCCGCACCACGAAGCCGGTTGCCTGATAGATCCTGCCGTTTCGGATCCGATTGCAGCCGGAGCAAGATATGCAGAGACTGCTGCTGCAGATCCTCCAGATGATCCTCCCGGAGCACGTGTTGTGTCCCAGGGATTTTTGGTCGGACCGTAATCTGATGTTTCTGTTGATGATCCGTGCGCCCAAGCATCCATGTTTGTTTTTCCGGTAAACACTGCTCCCGCCTCTTTTAGGCGTCTCGTGACAGTTGATTCATAAGGAGGGACAAAAGTATCAAGTACTTTTGCCGAAGCTGTTGTTCTTACTCCCGTTGTACAGAAATTATCCTTTATGGCGATCGGTAGACCCGAGAGATCTCCGGTACTGTGATCAGTAAAATCAATCAATGTGAGGTACGCATTGAGGTCTGTATTATATTTTTCCGACCTTTTCGCAAAATATGAAAAAAGTTCTTTTGAAGAAATTTTTTTTGAATTGATGAGCTCTTTCAATTCCGTAAGAGATTTACCGAAAATATCCATATTATTCCATTATCCGTTTAACTACAAACATTGATTTTTTCGTGTTTATTGCATTTTGTAATGCTTCATCCTGAGTAAATTGTCTGATGTTTTCTGTTCCGTCTTCAAAATAAATATTTGAGAGCCTGGTCGAATGTGAGGTCGGTTCGACATTCGAGGTATCCAGCTCGTCGAGATTTTCAACATAGTTAATTGTTTCCTCAAGCTGCTTTCGATACATTTCAATATTCGACTCCTGAATCTGAAGGTTTGCCAGTTTGGCTATATGAAGTACATCTTTTTTTGTAAGACCATCCGTTTTTGACATGAAGTAATTATAACGCAACTTTTTATTTTTGAGGATTTATTTACGTATGAAAATGGTGTTGTCAATAATCATTCTGCCGTGATATTGTTTCCACGAGCTCTCCGGAGGAACTGATACGGGCATATCAGTAAAAATTGTTGCCTGTCCTTTTTCATCCAACACATCGGTGATATTATCACCTTCAAGCAGAAATTCAAGAACGTGAATCGGTAGTCCGACGCTCATTATCGCTTCGAATTTTGCACCTTGTGACTTCAAAGTCTCCCATACCTTCGGCTCCAGGAGTGATCCGATAATGCGTTGGTTATACCTGTCGTATGCAGTGTCACCCTGATATTCGGTAAAATCTATCCCTACAATTTCCATTTCGGGGTTCATCGACTTAGCTACTGCTCCGACTGCACCTCTTCCCATACCCAGATCCAGCAATCTTTTAGTTTTCTTTAGTGTTTCAGGATCAAAAGCTCCTTCCGTGCTTTTACATGCCTCTTCCATAACATATTGAATAACTTCAGTCCTTAACTTAAGATTCTGAACATCACACAATGAAGAGAAATTCCTTTCATAACTGATTATTTCAGGTGTAGGGGAAACTCTGATTACATCTTGGAGTTCTGTAGTTTCTGTCATTTGCTCGCAAAAGCAATGACTAACGGAGTTTGTTCGCTTCCCTGCCCCATCGGGTTATCCTTCATGATTGCCTCAAATAAACCGTTCTCTCGATTTGTCGCATTCCCCATAACATTACGGCCGAGATCATTGGCATCGATGATAACAGCACCTCTAAAAAATTTTTTTACGGTTTCATCAGTTAGTTTTGAACGTATCGCTTTTGCGATCTTTTCTGCTGCATGATGAGGATCTTTTGGGGCGAGTTTCGCAGAGACATTTGAGGGATACAGTGAATATGTTGTCGGACCGTCAATCGCTGCAGCCTGAGGTCCGGCTATTCTATAAAATACCCCTGATAAACCGAAGGGTTTTGTGAGTACCGATGCAAAAGCTGCCAGTAAAATCCGCGGTAAACCGACTTCACCGATGGCAAGCTCCATAGTCCAGGGGCTTCCGAGTCCTATTCCGTGAGGTGTTTTTTTGACAAACTTTGATAGTGTCTTTGCCCACCATGAGGGTTTAATATCTTTTATAAAATATGATCGTCCTTGTGATATCGCTACAATTTTCTCCGAGACGATGACATACCAATCATTACCAAATGCTTTCTCTTTTGAAAGTTTGTTAACGGCGGTAGTTATGAACGTGCTGATTTTTTCAGCATAATCATCTCCTTTGGCAAATACCTCGGTTTTTATAGGATACCGGAAAAATGATTTACCCTCTACGTCAATCAAAAGCTTTTTCCCTGTGTTCGGTTTAAATAATTCCTGTTTCATGGTCTAAATATATTACATATTTCTCAAAATCTGTATGCGTTTTTCAATCGGAGGATGCGTGCTGAATAGATTGGCAACAACCGATGAAATCTGTCCTTTTTTAAAGGGATTTGCAATAAAAAGATGAGAGGTTGAGGTCGTGGCTGATTCTACACCCCGTGGGAAACTGCTGATTTTTTCAAGAGCATTGGCGAGTCCGTCGGGATATCTGGTCAAAAGAGCTCCGCTTGCATCGGCGAGATACTCACGTTGACGTGATACGGCAAGCTGAATAAGCATTGCGACGATAGGAGTAAGAATTAAAGCCAAAATAAATAATATATAGAGTGCCGGATGGACATTTCGTCTATCATTGTCGCTGCCTCTCCACCACAATGTTCTCATTACAATATCCGCAACGAGAGATATTGAGCCGACCAGTACTGATGTGACGGTCATGACCAGGATATCATAATTCTTGACATGCGAAAGTTCATGAGCAATCACACCTTCGATTTCGGATCGTTCAAGACTGTGAAGAAGACCGGTTGTGGCACACACAACAGCATGTTTCGGATCACGGCCGGTAGCAAACGCATTTGGGGAAGGATCATCGATCACATACAGCTTCGGCATAGGAAGGCCGGCAGCCATACTGAGATTTTCCGAAACGGTATAGAAATCGAAAAATTCTTCTCTTGTGGCAGGGCGGGCTCTTGTAGTAGACAAGACCAATTTATCTGAGAAAAAATAACTCCCGACTGAAGAGCCGATTGAGATAACCAGTCCTAGTAATGCATATGTCCAGGGATCATCATATACTTTTCCTATAATAAAAAAGAACCCCGTAAATATGACGGTAAAAATAACAAAAATCAGATACGTTTTGAATTTGTTTGCCGATATATGTGCGTAAGGTGTCATATGATCTATTTATATAATAATCAGTTTCCCAGAATATCGCATCTAAGACGACCGTTCCCGACAGATATTCTGCTTTGAGAACATCTGAGAAACTGCACTATTATACAAATTCTCAGAAACTGACTTTGACGTTTTCACGGTCCGCTTCGCCGGCTTTGAAAAATTCGAATGATTTAAATCCGAATAATCCTGCTACGATATTGGAAGGAAACATCTGTATTTTGGCGTTGTAATCAAGTACATTGCTGTTATAGAACTGTC
>CAZDDM010000065.1:0-5723 GCA_964504235.1 uncultured Gammaproteobacteria bacterium | reverse complement strand
AATGTCGGTATCGGCACAAGTGATCCATCACAAAAACTTGAGGTTGCGGGAAATGCTTTATTTACTACTAATATATATGTCGGGACAACTGACGTACAGTTATCACGAGGAGCGGCAAACAGGTTAGATCTAGCATCCGGTGATTCATTTAATCTCGTATCGGGAAACCTACAAATTGCCGGATCCACTGCGATTGACAGTTCAAGAAATGCCAATTTTGCAACATCAGTCACATTAGGCGGAGATGTCGTTGCTTCACGAGGGGCGGCAGATAGACTTGATCTTGCATCCGGTGATTCGTTTAATCTTGTCTCAGGGAACTTCCAAGTCGGCGGTACGACAGTAGTCACCACAGGACGGTTGGTGCAGGCAGCAAATGGTTCACGTACCGCTCCGGCATATAGTTTTTCAGCTGATACCAATACAGGAATGTATAGAATAGGTACAGATATATTGAGTCTAGCAACAGCAGGAAGTGACAGATTGACAATACTTGCAAATGGAAGTGTGGGTATCGGCACTACAAGTCCGGATGATATATTGGACGCGATTGGTACGATCGATGCGACCGGAGGATATGAAGTTGACAACAGCACAGTCATTGATAGTGCTGGGAGATATTTTTACACCGCAAGCACATCAACGAATAAGTTTGGAGCAGTCAATGCTTCAGGATTTGGTATTGATGCTCTAAATAGTGGTGATTGGGATTTACTAATTTATGAAGGGCAAACATATACTGAAAATTTAAAGCTTGGATATGGCGGGTCGACATCAATTCTTAGCTCTTATGATACTAATGAGGCCCTTACGATCAGGGCAAACGGCACGGGAAACATTAACATCATGGATACCGGCACAGGAGATGTAAATATTGATAATAATACGTTATTCGTAGATAATTCAGCAAATAGTGTCGGCATCGGGACGACGAGTCCGGCTACCAATCTGCATATACAGGGAGATGGTGCGACTATTCAACTGAGAGCGGATACGGCAAATATTGTAAATAGTGCGAACATTCAATTTTTAGAAAATGCGAGCGCGGGTATGAACATCCGATACAATGGTGCAGGACCGGGTAACGGAGCGTTGATATTCCAAGATAACGCAGTTTCAGATCTTGTAAGTATAACTCGTGCTGGAGAACTTGGTATCGGAACGACAGCACCGAGTGCAAAACTTGAAGTAGCAGGACAGGTAAAGATAACAGGTGGTTCACCGGGGACAAATAAGGTATTAGTTTCTGACTCATCGGGGCTTGCCAGCTGGACGACAATCGGTGAGGCAAGTATCACAGATGATTCTTTGGATTTTGATAAGTTCAGAGACAATATGACACTTGATGCAAAAACGACGATTGCACAAGCAGGATTTGACTTCGGTTTCCAGGGTACTGGGAATGTCGGTATTGGAACTACAAACCCTGGAACTAAATTGGATGTGCAAGGAACGGGAACCTTCAGTGGAAATCTTGATGCACAAAGTGGATTAGATGTTACGGGAGCTTCACTTACTGTTGGAGGGTCTTACTCATGGACGACAGGAGGAGTGATTACTGCAAATACCAATGAAACGATCAACGGTATTGATATTAGTGCCGGTACGATTACTGATGTCGCAGATATATCTCTGAACAGTGCAGGGCAGATAGATTTTGCTGACGTAGCGGAAGACAAAGCTTACTGGTACTCAAATACATACGGAACCGGAATTGAAGGATCGACTCTCACAAACTGGTCAGCATCACAGTTCAGATGGAGAGTCGGAGGGACAAGCGCCACAACCGGTACTGAAGAATTATTTATGAACGGAACCACATTGCGTCCGGGGGCAAATGGCGGTTTGGATCTAGGCTCGTCAACAGTCAGATATGGTACAGCATATGTCAACAACTTGTGTTTTGATGGAGGGTCAGACTGTATTACCGGAGCACCGGTTGATGGTACAGGAGCGGCAAATAGAGTGGCATATTGGACAGATACGGACACTCTTTCAGCAGACAATGATTTCTTTTTTGATGGTACAGATGTCGGAATCGGAACGACTAGTCCAAACGCTACATTACATGTTCGTGGGGTCAATACTACATTTAAAGTAAATAATTCCGGTAGTGAGTATGTCGGAATGGCTTATTATGAGGGAGGTAACGATTTGTATCTTGGGGCAAGCAGCAGTCAGGCAGGAAACCTGTATATAAAAAACGCGGTAGGTGCAACAACAGCCGGTATTAATTCAGATGCTGCTTCGTACTTTACCGGTGGTTTTGTCGGGATAGGGACATCAGCACCCAGTCACACTTTGAATGTTGATGCCGGTGCCAATGGCTGGTCTGCTCGTATTGAGAATGACAATGGCTATATTGATTTCGGACCGAATAATACCTCAGGAGCGCATATCTATACCGACCGACCACTTTTTTACTTTAATAAAAAGCCCAGTATTATTACCAATGACATTACGTCTTATGACAACGACTTCACCCTTCAAAGAGCCGGAACGACAAAACTGACGTTGGGAAATACACTAGCCACATTCTCAACACCTCTCACCGTTGATGTGGGAACCTATGAAATTGATTTGCAGCAGCGTAACTCGTGGGGTAATGGCGGTACGCAATACCCGGTAATTGGGAGCAATAATGCAAACGAGTGGATAATGCTCCATAACCCGCATGTTCCGTATCTTCAGAATGGTGTTGCAAGCTATACAGGGACGACTACCGGATCAATTGTCAGATTTGCCGCAAATACTTCCGCATCAGCTTCATGGGATGTCGGTATCGACTCAGATTTGGGTACCGACACGTTCGGAATAAGTCGAGGGACGAGTAATTTCCTCAGTATTGCCAATAACGGTACCGTTAATGTTCCCGGTCTCTTTACCAGTGACAACTTGGGTGTGATCTATGACAATGATGCTATCTACACGTCTCAGGAAGCACAGGATATACGATTTACCTTCCCGACAGTAGGAGCTACAACAACCGGTTCATTCGGAACGTATTTGCTTTCTTGGAATAATCGTCAGCAAACAGCCACATACGTGTTGAGTGTAAAAAAGCAATATAACAGTACTTTTAGTGTCTCTATGACAAAAATCGGAGGAACCGGAGATGCCGGTTATGACACTATAGTAAATAGTACAACCAATCTAGAACTGTTGTTTAAACAGAATATAGCATACGGAACGCATCAAGCAAGTGCTGCAACCTTTACCGTGACAGTAATTGAAGAATATGCCTCGGGCCGACGACCGACTATTGCCGCTGAGGACAGACCCGGTGTAGGATGGGCATCTCCCGCACTTCCAAACAACTACCTGGGATCAGGAAACGTCGGTATCGGTACAGGTGCACCAAGCGAAGCTCTCGACGTCATTGGTAATATTGAACTTTCAGGAGTAATACAGGATTCTACAGACGGAATTCTGAATGTCAGTGATGCCCTTACAACAACAGGAAGTATTCTCAATTCCGCCGCAAACGGAGAACTTGGTGCAAGTGCAAACTTCGTATTCCGTGACACGGGAGATTCATGGCTAAGACTTCGTACCGCGTCCGGAGGCAGTACCTACGCTGATATGGCGCTAGGTAACATTTATACTGCAGGTAATATTTCCAATGTCGGCACGCTATCTTTCAGTAACGGAGCAAATCACAGAATTACTTCAAACGCAAGCGGGCTTTTGTTTGACGGAGGAGACGGGACATACGATTTTCTTGTTTATGATGATTTAGTTTACAGTGATACATTATTACTTGGATATACTGGACAAGCGACTCTTACTACTTACGACACGAATGAAAATCTTATTATTGATCCGAATGGTACCGGTTTGGTAGCAATCGGCAATGGTTTTACTCCGACAGCTGATCTCCATATCGGCGGAGGTACGACAACGAGTGACGGTACCCCGAATATTCCCGGTGTCCAGATAGCGGGAGGCACAGGAGGGTGGGGTAAGCTCGAGCTCGCCGGAGGAGCGGCAAATAGCGCCGGACATATTGATTTTATACGATATGAAGAGCTTGGCTCTGATTTTACATCTCGTATAATTCAGCGTTCGGGATCTCTTAATTTCGCAACCACGGCTGAAACAAACTTCTCAATCCGAAACGATAATGGATATGTCGGTATTGGAACGACTGCTGCAGGCTACCCGCTGGATGTACTGGGCAACGGGAGAATCAGGAGCAACCTCTATGTCGGAACTTCGGGGAATTACCTGTCATCGCGACCTTCAGGTGAGTACGGATCCATCCAAATTAATGGAGCCGGTGATAATGGGTGGGAAGGATATAGTATAGACGGGAGATCATTATTGATGCATGATGGTGCAAGTACCACAGGCCTCTATAATGACGTTGACAATGAGTGGTTGTTTCGTGCTGTCAGCAACTCAGAATCGTATATGTACTACAACGGAGCTGTCCGATTTACAGCAACTTCTGCCGGAGGAACGCTTACTGGAAATGGTACTATTACTGGAAGCTTGACCGCAAATAGTAATATTACTGGTGTTAACACCATATTGAGTACTTCAACAGGTACAGCTGTCCTGCGTATGGCAAGTACAACAGGAAGCGGTCGTACGTATCAATGGGAAACACGGTCTGATGGCTGGAGTCACTTTACTGACATAACAGCAAACGCACAACGTATGACAATTACATCATCGGGTAATGTTAATATCAACAATGTGTCTGAGAATACATATAAACTCTATGTCGGTGGAGACGCACGGATTGTGTCGAACTCCAATGCTAATGTAGACGTCCTCAATATCGGGAACGTAAGTGCAGGTACTTCTGCTACCGGATGGCTTCAATTCTCCACCAATGCTACAACTGATGCAATGGTTATAGGAGTCCGAAGCAGTACCTATACAGGTTCAGCCAACCAGGCGTATCTATGGAACAGAGTGAATGGGCAGCTCAACATTGGTGTGAATAATAATCTTGTCGCTGCATTTCAGCGAAATAATACTTTGGGAAGCGGAATTCTGATGTTAGATGGAGGTTCAACCCACGGAGTATCGTATATCGGCAGCACCTGGGCAGATGACAACTGGCTCCGTATCACAACGGATGCAGGTGCAACATACCGGGACACTGCAGTCGGTCAGCTTTATACTGGAGGAACGGGATCATATGCAAATACTGTTTGTTCCAACAACGCATCGGGCCCTGTCGGAATTCTGGGACGGTGCTCATCAAGTGCACGATACAAAACAAATATTCAGGATTTTGATCTCGGTTTGGACGCGGTACTACAGATGAAGCCGAAAACATTTAATTGGAAATACAACGGTCAAAACGATTATGGATTCATTGCAGAAGACATGGAACTGATTCATCCGGAACTTGTCACGTACAACGAAGATGGATCAGTGGAGGGAGTAAAGTATGACAGACTGACTGCAGTATTGGCCAATGCAATTCAGGAGCAGCAAGCACAGATTACAAGTATGAGTGCCGGGCTCAATTCTTCCGGAGAACTTTCATTGTCTGCTACAGATACAGGCTATTCCGTGAGCAACATTGAAAATAACACTGTGTTGAGCAATACTCAGGGAGCATATTCAGTCATATCGGCATACCTCAAAGCAGGCAGTGCTACTGCGACTGATTTGACGGTAGAAGGGAAAGCAGAATTCAAAAGCCTTGAGGTCTCAAACTTCAGACTCGGCGGGAAAACCCTCAACCAATATATTGAGGATTC
>CAZDDM010000064.1:0-5731 GCA_964504235.1 uncultured Gammaproteobacteria bacterium | reverse complement strand
GTTTTTTATGAATTTTTTTTTCTGATGGCATTTCAACAGTATAAATATAAAAGATAGCGTTGTCTATAAACTGTTATTATATGATATGCAAATTGTTATTAAGATTGTCCTTGCGGCTGCAATCGTTTTACTGATGGTTGCCGTATACCGGTTCTATGCACAGAATTTCAAGGCTCAAAAAGACGGCAGGGCATTGTGGGACGACTATGAGGTAATTACGAAAGAAGTGGATGGAAGAGAACTACGCCTTGTTGTTGCGGATACACCGGCACGCTGGCAGCAGGGTTTGATGTATGTCCGTAAACCGGCTGATTTTGACGGTATGATTTTTTATTTCAATACTCCTCAGCCGCAAGTTTTCTGGAACAGAAATACCTTTGAAGATTTAGATGTATATTGGATGAGAAAAGACAAGATAATCGGTAAAAGCATGCTTCCGTCGGTTGAAAAGAACGGACTTAAAACCGTCACCTCACCCGGGTTTATTGATACGGTAATAGAAGTGATCCGCTGAAACGAAATAACCGAGGCCGAAGCCCCGGTTATTGGCAAAACAGTTGTATCATTATGCTGCAAATGAACGGCTTTTTGTTTTCAGTTCCTCAGCCTCTTTTTCACCTTTCGCTTTCATGTGACTGAGGGCTTCCTTGGCTTTATGCTTCAAGTCTGCAATTTTTTGCTGAGCCTTGTCTCTGTTTTCCTTTTTAGAAAGATAGAGAGTTGCAGCCGTACCTAGGGCAAGACCGGCTAATGTAAATGCGCCGGCTATCATAGGATCCATGCCGTTTCTTTTTGTGTATTCTTGATAATCTTTCATAGTTTTCACCTCCTTTCGCTTGTATTGAATTACAATGATGTATCCATTATCTTTGCAGTGAATGAATCTGGGATAAAAATTTCAAAAAATCCCGGTAAGAATTAATAGTAAATCGTTATCAGTTACAAAATATCGATTATGGCACTTACAACTAACACAAAGGCGCCGGCGTTTTCTTTGCCTGATGAGAAAGGCACCATTCATACAAATGAGGAATTCAACGGCCGCTGGTATGTCCTGTATTTTTATCCGAAAGACGATACTCCGGGCTGTACAAAAGAAGCCTGCGGGTTCAGGGACGCATACAATGTTTTCGAAAAGGAACATATTTCTGTGGTCGGGATCTCAAAAGATTCACCCCGGTCTCACGCTGCATTTATCGGAAAATATGATCTCCCTTTTCTGTTGCTTTCAGATGAATCAAAGAAAACAATACAGGAGTATGAAGCGTGGGGAGAAAAGAAATTTATGGGAAAATCATTTGAAGGAGTTCTTCGTATCAGTTATTTGATCGATCCTGAGGGGATGATAAGGAAAGTATACGAAAAAGTCAAACCGCCGGAACATGCCGCGGAAATTCTGCATGATGTTACCGAGCTGAAAGGCTGACTTAATCTTCGTGATGATAGGTTGTGAGATATCTGACTGTCTTTGAGACGCTTCTCATCACGACGGAATGGGTCATAATTGAGTGCGGGTTAAAGACAATTCCCGGAAGCAGAGGTCCGTCAATGACACCGGTTGCGGTAAAAGTCAGATTGTCTCCTTTTGCCAAATCTTCGGTTGTGTAAATCGTTTTGTCATCAAGACCCATCTTGGTCATCTCTTCACGATCAGCATCGTTTCGTGGCATTAATCTCACCTGGATTTCACCTCCGAGAATTTTCAGGGCTGAAGCGGCAAGAACGGATTCGGCGCTTCCTCCTGATCCGAGAAGCATATCGATCGGGCTCTCATCCATACAGGTTGCTATCGCGACTGCCAGATCTCCGTCTGTGATAAGGCGAAGTCTTGCTCCTGCTGCCCGTACTTTATTCATGATTTCTTCATTTCGGGGACGGTCAAGCATTGAGACTGTTACTTCTCCGACTTCCTTTTCAAGGGCTTCGGCGACGTTACGGATATTTTCTTCGACTGAGGCATCCAAGCGTATTGTCCCTTTTGCTGCCGGTCCCACGGCAATTTTATCCATGTATGTATCAGGGGCGCTCAGTAGGCTTCCTTTCGGTCCGGTGGCGATAACGGTCAGTGCATTGTATCGGCCATGTGCCACACTGTCGGTACATTCAAGAGGATCAACGGCGATATCCATCTCTGGACCTTTGCCGGTGCCGACTTTTTCTCCGACGTACAGCTCAGGCGCTTCATCTTTTTTCCCTTCTCCGATCACAATTGTTCCGGAAAAATCCACGTTTTGAAACCGTGTTCGCATAGCTTCAACTGCCGCACCGTCAGCGCTTTTTTTATCTCCTTTTCCGATCCATCGTGCCGCTTCAATTGCTGCAGCTTCCGTGACGCGTACAAACTCCAATGCAAGATTTCTGTCCATAAGTATGTTAGGTTATAGCTGATAGGTTGTGAGCTTATAGGGAAAAATAATCCTATAGATACTTCAGATCTATAAGCTATCAGCTAAGAATCTATAAGCCATCATGCTATTTTTTCAAGGCTTCAATCCCTGGCAACGAGCCTTTTTCGATAAACTCAAGCATCGCGCCGCCGCCTGTTGAGATATGGGTGATTTTGTCAAGATATTCTTTTTTTGAAATGGCAGTCAGAGTATCGCCGCCGCCTACTATTGATACCGCATCAGGATTGTTGGTGATTGCATAGTACATGAAATCGGTACCCTGTCTGTAATGAATATTTTCAAAATATCCCACCGGTCCGTTCCAGACGATTGTTTTTGCTTTTGCGATGATAGTTCCGATTCTTGCTTTGGTCTCTGGACCGATATCAAGAATCTGTTTGTCTTTCGGTACTTCAGTCACTTTGCAGACCATACCGCCTATCTCAAGCTCCTCAGGTAATCCGACAACACAATCTGAGGGAAGTATAACAGAAGTATCATTTTGAGCAGCTTTAAACAGAAGTTTTTGCGCAAGATCTTTTTTATCCTTTTCAACCAAACTCGTTCCGACATCGATTCCCTGCGCAAAAAGAAATGTATTTGCGAGCGCACCGCCGATTATTAGATGATCCGCAAGCTCCATCATGCGATCGAGCACATTGATTTTTGTCTCAATTTTTGCACCTCCTATTGCGGCAACAAACGGTTTTTCCGGTTTGTGCAAGGCTTTGGAAAGCATCTCAATCTCGCGCTTGAGAAGGAGTCCTCCGTATGACGGCAGGAATTTGGTAACTCCCACTACAGAAGCGTCTTCCCGATGACTGACACCGAATGCGTCATTCACAAACACTTCAGCAAGAGAGGCCATTCTCTTAGCAAATTCAGGATCATTTTCTTTTTCTCCGGGATAAAACCGGCTGTTTTCCAGTACAAACAGTTCATCTTTTTGCTGGTGTTTAAAGGTGGAGGCAGGCTCGGTAATAAAATCAGTGATAAGTGTAATATGATTGTCCGGGAGATACTCATGGAGCTGATTGCAGACAATTCTCATCGAATATTTCGGATCGGGTTTGCCTTTGGGACGCCCGAGATGAGAAACCAGAATCAATTTGTTCCCGTTTTTCAGAAGATACTGTATTGTCGGGATAGCCTGTCTGATACGTGCATCATCGGCAATGGTCAGATAATTCGGGTTGAGACTGACATTGAAATCGACTCGAAGCAGAACTCGTTTATCTTTGATTTCAACGCAATCAATGTATTGGATGTCTGACATAAGTATATGTCCCTACAAACGTACCGGGAATTATGATTGCATTGAACTGCTAACGGCTTCGACCAAATCGACCAGTCTGGTTGAGTAACCCCACTCATTGTCATACCAGCCGTAAATTTTGACGAATGTCCCGTCAATGACTTTTGTATAGTGAGGATCAAAAATACATGAAAATGTGGATCCGATGATATCTGACGAAACAATCACATCTTCAGCATATCCCAAAATTCCTTTGAGCTCCTGTTCCGAGGCTTTTCTGAAAACCTCATTGATTTCTTCAGCTGTAGTTTCTTTTGCAACAACTGCAGTAATATCGGTAAAAGATCCGGTCGGGACTGGTACCCGAAGCGCTATTCCGTCCATTTTTCCTTTCAGTTCCGGAATGACTTTCCCGACTGCTTTTGCGGCTCCTGTTGAGGACGGGATGATATTGAGAGCTGCTGCCCGTGACCGTTCTTCGTTTTTCCCTGCATCATCCATGAGGCTTTGTGACTGTGTATATGCATGAGCTGTGGTCAGATGTGCCCGTACGACGCCAAACGAATCATGAAGTACCCTAAAAAGCGGTGCCGCACAATTGGTGGTACAGGAAGCATTGGAAATAATTTCTTTTGAGTGGTCAACTTCGTTGGCCCCGAGCACGACATGAAACGTCTCATCATCTTTTGACGGTGCGGACAACACGACTTTTTTGACGGTTCCTCTCAGATGAGGTTTCAGTTTTTCGGTTGTCGTGAAAGCACCTGTTGCATCAACTACTACTTCGACACCTGCCGCTTCCCAAGGGATCTCTGCAGGATCAGGCGACTGAGAAGTGGTGATTTTTCTTCCGTCGATTTCAATACCGTCATCTGTTGCTTTTACCGTTTTGTCAAATGTCCGATAGACCGAGTCGTACTTCAGCAGATACGCCAGCATTTCATTGGGAGTTTTTCTTGTGTTGATATGCACAACTTCAAATGTATCACGCATTGCGGCAATACGTGCAAAGGCCCGACCGATCCGTCCGAACCCGTTTATTCCGACTTTTATCTTTGACATAATTACGGTAAAAAATAATAATGCGATTAGCCTTGGTAAATCTTCATTGCTTCTTCTACGCTTTTATCTTCGACGGTAATAGCGTAAATGGCATTGGTAAATCTGACAGCTTCATCAAGAGGCTTCTGGTGAATATTACGTCCTGTTGCGTTTCCTGATGTACCGCCGATATGAATCTGATCATGCAGCTGCTTGAGAAAATCTTCTGCGCCCTTTGATGATCCTCCTGCGCAGACGACTTGAGTGCGTCCTGCTGCAACAGTTGCTTCTTTCAACAGTGCCGAATCAGATTTTCCGTCTTTTTTCGGGGCATTGACTTTGACAAAGTCTGCACCGAGACAGCCGACTGTTCCTGCAGCACCGGCAATAAGATGCGGATCGGTTTCATCGGGGACAGCTTTCCCTCGCGGATAGCACCAGATGACAGAAAGAAGTCCGTGCTGATGTGCTTCATAAATGGCCTGAGCTGCTTCAGTCAGCATTTGGCCTTCATATTCGCTTCCGAGGTAAATCGTGTACCCGATACCGAGTATATTCAGTCCGCTGTTTTTCTTAAATTCGACAATTTGCTCAATATCATACAAAGCAGAGCTGATCGGATCAGACTGATTTGTTTTAACGAGATGTGTTTTTGAGTTTACTTTTATGAGATACGGCAGATCGGGATAATCATGACCGTAACGAGCGGCAAGACCGAGTTGTACGGCGAATACTCCGATTTTTGCCTGGCTGGCGATTTTGAAAAGATGTTCGGGATTGTTGTCCTCAGGAGGAATACCATCTCCATAAAAATCATCATTGAGATGTTCGATTTTCTGATCACCGGCAAACAGCATGAGACGCCCCGTCTCATGAGTCATGGTTTTATAATTGCTGGCAAATGCTTCTTTTGCTGATTCCGGTACATCGGCCGGGATTCTGATATTCATAGAAGTAATTGAATAAATTAATAATGAGGATGCTCATACACTATCATACAGATCTCATAGAGATTGTCAATATATGTCCAGTATAGTATGATGGGGAC
>CAZDDM010000063.1:0-5960 GCA_964504235.1 uncultured Gammaproteobacteria bacterium | reverse complement strand
ATCAGAGATTGATACATATACTGAACTCAATTCTTTAGTTTCGGATGTGACTTTGACTCATAATGGGTTAATTGATACCTCTGCAGAAATTGCGGGGATAATTGGAGATGAGACGGGAAGTGGGGCACTCGTGTTTGGGACATCACCAACGTTGACAACACCGAATATCGGAGCTGCTACAGGTACATCGTTGAGTGTATCGGGAGCAATCACCACGGGTGGCGTTGTGACGGGAACAGGATCAGGACTTACCGGACTGAATGCCTCAAATTTAAGTTCGGGAACTCTTCCGGACGCAAGACTGACAGGAACTTATACAGGTCTGACAAGTCTGACCGGTTCAGGGACAGCGACCTTCGGAACATTTTCCGGTAGCGGTGCGTCTTTGACAAGTCTTAATGCGACGAATCTTTCAAGCGGTACGGTAGCCTCAGCAAGATTATCAGGCTCGTATACAGGAATTACGGGAACAGGAGCTTTGAATGCCGGATCTATTAGTTCAGGATTTGGTTCCATCAATATTGGGACATCCATTTTTACAGGAAACGGATCGGGCTTAACTACATTAAACGCCAGTAATCTAAGTTCAGGTACGGTTGCCTCTGCACGAATTGCAGGTTCGTATACAGGAATTACGGGTTTGGGAACAGTCACTACAGGGACATGGCAAGGGAGTGCAATCGCTACAGCTTATCTGAATAGTGCGGTAATACTTTCAACTGAGATTGATACTTCAGCTGAGTTAGCAGCTATCGTGACGAATGAGACGGGGTCGGGAGCACTTGTGTTTGGTACTTCTCCAACACTGACTACTCCGAATATCGGAGCGGCAACCGGTACATCTCTTAGTCTGTCCGGTACACTGGGTGTCAATGGGATGGTGACGGTTAATAATGAGTTGACCGGAGTAGGATCACTAGTCTTGTATGGAGAATATACATCTCCGGAAGGCGGAAGTATTATGCTTAATCCGACTTATGGCAATGTGGGGATAGGGACAACAAACCCGACTGTTCCACTAGATGTTTTTTCATCAACAGCGAGCACAACAATGTATGTCAGAAGTACAAGTACCGTTGCAGGTGCTGTCAGCATAATGGGAATACAGGCAAGTAGTAACGACGGTGTGGGTGTTAGAGGAAGTGCTTCGGGCGATCTTGGTACCGGAGTTTTAGGTATTGCTAATGCGACAAACGGTAAGGGTGTACATGCCTATACAAGCGGGTCATCAGGCTATGGAATTTATTGCACTTCGGTTTCAAATGTTAGTGGTTGTGGTGGAAATCGAGCTTGGACTAATACTTCTGATCAACGTCTCAAAGAAAATATCCAGACAATTTCGAACGCTCTTGATACACTTATGCATCTGCGAGGTGTAACGTTTAATTGGAAAGAAGGAGCAGGTGCAGATACTGGTTTTATTGCCCAGGAAGTATTTGAGTATTTTCCAGTGGTTGTGGGAAGAGATCAACAATCTGGAATGTACAATATTAGAACTAGTTCTATGCTCGGATTAGTCGTTGAAGCAGTCAAAGAACAGCAAACGATTGTACTGAGTAATAAATCAAAAATTGCTGAAGCTGGTATCCTTCTTGATGAATCAGGAGAGTTAATTGATCAAGTAGCAAATCAGAATTCAAAATTCTTAGATACCCAAAACAACCTTCTCAATCAAATCAATCTTGTCAATAATATTCAGACCCAACAGAGCGCATCAACTGCAGCTTCACTTCAATCGGTGATAGATAGAGTTGATGCAATTGAAGATATGACGAATGATATGGATGCAGTTATTGCCGGATTGCAGGATCGCATATCCCAACTTGAATCTCTATTTACTACACAAACGGCAACGGATGTAGCTGCCTTGGATGCAGGTATTCCAGAGGTCCTTGGTATGAACGATCAATTAGACTTGACAGCACTTACCGTAACCGGTGATACAAACATCAATAACCTCGGAGTAACGGGAGATATTACTGCAGGGCTTTTAAGTATCAAGGGATTTGACGATGAATTAGCGACGCCTTCTGCGATAATATCTACGATTAACGGACCTCTAAAAATTCAGGACCAATCAGCAGGGAATCTGGAAATAATGGGAGGTAAAGTGATTATTGACACAGATGGAAATATAGTTGTTCGGGGCTCAATAACAGTGAATAAACTAAATATCGAAGAGACAGAAGAATCAAATAAAAGTATTGGAGAGGGAATAATAACGTCCGGACAAAATGAGGTAATTATAAATACAACGAGCGTGACAGATAAATCCAGGATTTTTGTAACAGGAAAAAATGTTATTTCCACACCGCTTGTCGTGGTGGAAAAAAATCCGGGCGTATCATTTAAAGTTCGTATAGGAAATACTGCTGAGAGTGATATTCCCTTCGATTGGTTGGTTGTCAACTAAGAAAAGGTGAGAGAAGAGTTGAAAGTTATGTTAGAATAATACTTCATTAACAGTTAATTTAACCTATGGAGAAAACACTGGTCATATTTAAACCGGACTCAGTTGCGCGAGGTCTAGTCGGTCAGATTACAACCCGTTTCGAGAGGGTTGGACTCAAAATCGTCGGTATGAAGATGATGATGGTCGAACGTGAACTCGCAGATAAGCACTATCCTGCCTCACGTGAAGAATTTATAAACGGAATGGGGGGTAAAACACTCGAAAATTATAAAGATCTCGGCATTGATCCTGAGAAAGAATTCGGATCTGCAGATGCGCATGAAATCGGATTGAAGATCCGTGAATGGCTTGTCGATATGATAACTGCCGGACCGGTCATCGTTATGGTACTTGAAGGTCCTCATGCAGTCGAGCTTGTTCGAAAAATGGTCGGTCATACGCTGCCTCTCATGTCAGCACCCGGAACCATCAGAGGGGATTATTCTTATGATTCCTCTTATTTGGCAAATACAGGAAGACGGCCAATCAAAAATCTTCTTCATGCATCAGGTAATACTGAAGAAGCGGCTTTTGAGGTTGATCTTTGGTTTAAGAAGGATGAACTCATGTCATACTCTCGTGTAGAAGAAGAGATAATGAAATAATATGAAGTATCATCTGAATGTACTTTGGAATGTTATTAAGCAGGCACTGGCATATATGCTAGTGCCTGCTGTTTTATACCTCATTTACTATCTTGTTATTTCCGTTTTCCAATTACCTGAGCTCAATGAGCAGATAAATGCATTAGTGATTGATGCATTAATCCTTATCACCGTAATCTACTACTTTAAACTGAATTCTCCTGAAAAGATTCGCGAACTTTTTTTTGAAAGGCTTAATATCAAAAAGATACTGTCATTACTCCCTCTATCAATACTTGTTCGTGTGCCGCTGCTGATTCTTGTAGTCCTTATGGTCGTTTTATTCGGAGATACTCTTATGAATACCATTGACGAAGGAGTGGATTACCAGTGGGAGGGGTTTACCGATCTTACTGGATGGGGTTATGTGATAGCAATCCTGTCGTTTAGTATTCTTGGTCCCATCCATGAAGAACTCTTTTTTAGGGGAGTTATCTATAATTATCTGAAACAATACTATTCTATTCGCACAAGCATAATATATTCGACCGTAATATTTACGTTATTTCATATCCATCCCGGCTTGTATCCCAGCAGTTTCATCTTAGGATTTTTTCTTGTAGCGGTTTATCAAAAATGGAATAACTTGAATTATAGTATTATTCTTCACATGCTCATAAATCTTCATCCGTTCTTGTTGGACTTTTTAAACGGCAAGTTTTGATACAATATAGCAAGACCTAAGCCGCTGTGCTCAAAAGGACAGAACAGTCCCGTCCTACCGTGCCTGCATGCTGTTGTAGCTCAATTGGATAGAGCAATCCCGTCCTAAGGGATAGGTTGGAGGTTCGAGTCCTCTCAACAGCACAGTATACTTGGCAGGCAGGAGGGAAAAGTTGGGGTTCGATTCCTTGAAAGCGGCATGTGATAAATACTTAATATATGAAACACCGATTATATACACGAGATTTTATCTTAACTCTTATTCTTCGTACGATCGGTAATTTTATGATTCTTTCATCCCTTTTCTTTATCGGGAAGACATTCTATCAACCCGTAAAAGAAGAGGCCCGTTATCTATATGAACAGCGCATCAATAAAACGTATGTCGTAGCGGCTCCGGGGGAGGAACAAAAGATTAAGAGAGAATTTTCGATAGATACTCGTAAAGGATCATTATCACAGGCGGCCAAAGATGCCAGGCTTGAGGTCCTGGTTCCGATAGACACTGATTTCAGCGTTGTTATTCCGAAAATTGCAGCAAACTCGCTGGTTCTGCCGAATGTCAGCGTGACTGAGAAGGATACATACCTCCAGGCGTTACAGACAGGTGTTGCACATGCAGAGGGCACAGCATTCCCGGGTGAAGGCGGGCATATATTTATGTTCGCTCATTCGACTGACTATATCTGGAATGTAGGCACCTATAATGCCGTATTCTATTTGCTCTATAAACTGGAAGTAGGTGATGAAATCAACGTTTTTTATAAAGGTCAGAGATACGTGTATAAAGTGACCGGAAAAGAGGTAGTTGATCCCACTGAAGTCGAATACCTGACGCGAAAAACGGATCGTGAATTCTTGACCCTTCAAACCTGTTGGCCGCCGGGAACTACTCTTAAAAGACAGCTCGTTTTTGCGGAAAGGGTGAGTGAATAATTTATCGGATTCCTACGGAATAAAGATCTCCGTACTGATTATTTTGAGGATTAAGATTGATTACTACCATCAGATTCCAATCAGGTGATATACCGAAGTATGCCGGGTTGAACGGGCCTGCATATACAACTTCCTTATTTTCTCCGTCATATTGCATGATCACGATCTGTTTATCTTCTTTAACAGCAATATAATCCGATGTGGGATACCATAATACCGTTTGCTGAATATTGTGGACGAGTTGTGCATTCAGTACCTGAGCAAGTGCCGGAGTCGGAGATACCGAAGGGGTTACTGTATCGTTTGTCCGGACGGAAGCGGCAACAGACGGTGTAGGAGTAGGAATGACAATTTCATGTGCAAGAGGAATATGAAAATTCTTATCTTCCTTTTTGTCGTATATATATAAATTACCTTTTTTTATATTTCGGACTTCAGGAGTCTGATTTGCACCAATAAGCGGCGGGTCAAGGACAATCGGTAAAGAATCATCAGCTTTAGCAACATACATTACTTTTTTTTCATCGGGAGAGAGTGATACGATGTAAAAAGACTCAGTAGCCGTTTTTTGTAGTTTTTTCGGAAGTGTTTCAACAATTTTCAGAAGTTCTTTATTTTTTTCTGTCTCCCATCGGGCTAGAATCGTATCCCGTGAGTTGGTTATATCAAAAAGCTCTACGTTCTGATTGTCGAGAGTTACGAGATATGAAATAGATTCGGGCGGTACATCTTCGTCCTGATCAGTTTCCGTTTGTGCGTACTGGAATGTGACAATTGCCTGACGGTAGTTCGGATCAAACTCAAATTCAGCAGTATTCATATCCAGTTCAACCGGAAGAAGTGACTGCAGCATAAGCAATTTGAGCGGCGGGAAAATAGTAAGCGGTTGACTGCTGGGTTCAAATAAATAAATACCATCCTTTTCAGTATCGCCTGTTGTAGTAAGCAAAATAATTTTGTCAGTATTTCCGACAGAAACTGCTTTGCTGATACCGAGATTGGTAAGGGGTGTTAGAGAAGGATTCCTGGAAAACAATAATGCGTTCAAGCTCATTACCAGTTCACCTTTAAGGGATACTTCTTTTTTCCAGCTTGAATAACCTTCCTTTTTGACCTCAACGGTATACTTGCCATAAGGGAGGGTGAGATTTGTATCGGTTGCACCCTGGAGAACTCCGTTTATATATACCTTGGCCGGGCGCGGACTTGAGTTCACGGAAATAATTCCGGTAGAAGAAATTGTTCCTTCGCGAAAATTAAATCGG
>CAZDDM010000062.1:0-6073 GCA_964504235.1 uncultured Gammaproteobacteria bacterium | reverse complement strand
TCCGAAACTAAAGAATTGAGTTCAGTATATGTATCAATCTCTGATGATAAAATCACGTTCGTATCAAGATAAGTAGAACTGATAGCTGTCCCCTGCCATGTCCCCGCAGTGACTGCCCCCAAACCGGTGATCCCTGTATACGAACCTGCTACACGTGCAGAGGGAACCGTACCTGATGCGAGATTGCTGGCATTTAAGTTTGTCAAGGCAGATCCGTCGACACTGGCAAAATACGTCGTATTTATTGCCGCAATTTTTCCTGTTGCATTTATCAAATCGACATTACCGCTCCCAAACTGTGCCGCTCCCTGTACATCAAGCGTAGCACCGGGATTCGTTGTCCCGATACCCACATTTCCTGATGAATTCCAAATGCCTGAACCCGGAAAATATACATTTCCTGTGAAAGACGGAGACGCAAGTACCGGAGATGTCCCAAAAACCAGAGCTCCCGAACCGGTTTCTCCGCTGATAAGAGCTTCAATCTCTGCAGATGTATCGATCTCTGATGATAAAATCACGTTCGTATCAAGATATGCAGACGAAATTGCTGACCCCTGCCACGTACCAGTAGTCACAGTACCCAATCCTGTAATTCCGGTATACGATCCTGAAAGACGTGCGGATGGAACTGTTCCTGAAGATAAATTTGAGGCATTTAGACCGGATAAGCCTGAACCCGTGCCGGTAATAACTCCGCCAGCAGTTATATTTCCCGCACCTGTTATATTTCCTGCTGAAATAGAGACTGTACCGTCAGACAAGGTCGATCCTACGATATTTCCAATTACATGAAGATTAGCAACGGGATTGGTTGTCCCGATACCGACATTCCCACTCGAATCAATCCTCATACGCTCCAGGTTATTCGTCCCGAATTTCAACGGCACGGCATTCCCTCCCCAAATAAAGTTTTCATCTCTAAAATTGTTGTAACCAACCTGCAAACGAGAGGTATCGTTTTCATCACTGATGTGTAGCCCACTTATTGTACTTGATGGATCAGTGTTTCTGATTCTCATTCCGGGGCTACTTGAAGAAGAATAAACGATATCTAACTTGTATAACGGATTTGTTGTCCCAACTCCCAAACTTCCAAATGTCACCGTGTCAGTTTCACTCAAACCCATGTTCGTTCTTGCTCCGGCAACTGTATTTGAGCCTGTTCCACCATTTGCAACAGGCAGATTTCCTGTCACATCTGTCGTAAGATCTATCTGATTAAGAGTTATCTCCTGTCCGGTAAGTGTTAGATAATCTAAAGATCCGGCAAATGTAACTTCTCCGTGACTGGATGTACTTAGTGAAGTTAAAGTAGAATCGATACTGTCGATTATCTCCTGTACATTCTCCCCTGATATCTCTGATAAATTCCCTTGATATACTCCCACCAGACTCGAACCGCTGGTTGTTGCTGACGAACCGACACTGCTCAACAAAATATCCCCGATTTGCAGATCGGAAAACTCTCCCGTACTTTCACCGTCAAATACAAAAGCCTCCACTTCCGACTCAGACAATTTTGTATCCGTATTCGTGTCAGTACTTTTTATTGTCAGCACTCCGTTTTCCTCAACAAGGGTGATGTTTTCTCCCGCAGAAAAAGTCACGTCTCCTGCCAGACCGTTTACCGTCAATACCCCGGTATTGGTGATCGAAGGCGTCTGTGCGTCTCCGCTAAGAGATATGCCGTCACCCGCACTGAGTGAATACAGGATATTCGGCGCCGTAATATCCTGCTGAAACTCTACCGATTGGGCAAATATTGTTTCATAATTGAATGTAATCAGCAGATCTTCTATGCTGTCAGTTTCTGCTAAAACATCTTCAAGTACATTCCCTGATAGCTTTTCACTTTGTTGAAGAGCTGAGACGAATGATCGGTATCGGACGGTATTCACTGTCCCCCATCCGATAAGCATAAAGGAAAGACCGAAGACGGCGAAAGGACGAACGTATGATGAAAAAAATCTACTCAAATAAATCATTCTTTATGGTATGAGACAAATACAAACGCCTGGACACCATAGATTCAGTATGACAATTTTTAGCACAATATTCAACACTTAAGGTGATATATAAGTAGGAGTGCGATTATGAATTGAATTGTTTTTCATTTCGCTCTACAATGTTGGTACATGAGATATTACCAAACCATTCTTCCCGGAATATTCATAACACTTTTTGTAACCTTCACTTTTACCACATCTGCGGTTGCTCAAAAATCAAGTTTTACCGTAGCGACCAGTTTCGAGATTGAAGGCTCAGATATTCGTCGAGGCATGATCGTGACGAACGCAGGAAATAGAATTACTATTTCAAATCAAGAATATGACCCAAATATGTTCGGAGTCGTGACAGATAAGCCGGCAATTAGCCTTGGCCAAAAAGATGTTGACTCACAAACATACCCTGTCGCTACTTCAGGGAAAGTCCCTGTTCTCGTTACGAAAACAAATGGTCTAATAAAAAAAGGTGATTACATAACCTCCTCCTCAGAACGAGGATACGGAATGAAAGTCACAGAGCCCGGAAGAGTCTTGGGTATTGCGCTTGAAGACATGACAGAAACCAGCGATGGACATAGCCTCATCATGGTTTCAATTAATTATGAGACTGTCTCCTCTACAAATCTGGGTAATCTCGGAGGTGGCGAATCCGAATACAACGTTAATGTCGGTGGAAACAGTATCTTTACGAACGACAATGGAGAATCCATTCCTTTCTTGACATTGATCAAATATATAAGCGCGGGACTTATCGCCGTTATATCCTTCACAGGTAGCTTAGTTTATTACATACAGATTTCAAAAAAAGAAGTTGAGGCTCTGGGACGAAACCCGCTTGCATCCAAGATTATTCATAGGAACATGCTCTTTCACGGGATGGTGATGGCAGTGATGTGTATCGGTGGGCTTGCTATGGCGTATGCGGTACTACAGCTTTAGACTGATAATAAAGGAATATTGTCTATTCAAAATTCGTATACAATATCTTCCGTTTAGAGCTAAAAACCATAAATCCTACTTATCCAATATATGACATCCTGTTCGAAAAATAGCATCATATAAAATCCTAATATGAGAAACGGACCGAATGCTATCTTAGATTTTGGTTTTCCCCTCCGAGATAAAATCAGGAAGGCTCCAATAACTCCGCCTGTGATAAATCCTATATACAAAGCCCCAAGACCTGACCATAACCCTAAGATAAAACCTGTAATGAAAGCAAATTTCACATCACCAAATCCCATTCCCCTTCCTTTCGTAACGAAAAAAACAGTAAGCAGTGGCGCCATGACAACGACTCCGTGTAGAAATGCCCACCCCATATACTCAAGCCATCCTATCATAATCATATCCTGTTGTAGCATTCCCAATAATATGAGCCTCCCTATACCCAATAAAAATAGTATCACCTGCATGGAGTCCGGTATAATCTGATACCGAATATCACTGAGCATCATAACAATAAGTACAGCTGCTATCACAATATGTACTATGTGAAGAGTGGTGTCTTGATACCATTGATTTGATAAAATCCACGTTAGCAAAAATATAGCGCCCGTAAATATTTCACTTAATGGATATTGTATTGATAATGAGGCTTTACAATAGCGACATTTTCCTTTTAGTTCAATAAATGAAATAATTGGAATCAAATCTCTCCACGACAACTCGTGGTGACAATTGTCACATTTTGAACGGCCGAGTAATGTTCTGCCATGAGGAAGTCGATCGGCTAGAACATTTAGAAACGAGCCGAAAAAAAGCCCTAATATAAAAATATATGCTTCTATCATTACTGCTTAATTACAACATCATCCTTATGGTATGGTCCAATAAGGGCAATATTTAACCGATCTTCTCTAAAAAGATCCGAGGCAACCGATGTAATATCATTTACCGTGACTTTGTCAATTAAGGTGATAATCTCTTCAGGTTCAATCGTACGTGTTTCGAATAAGTATCGTGATCCCTGAAGCGAGGCTACCCGGTATGAATCCTCAAGAGACAATAACAACCGACCTTTCAATAGTTCTTTCGCTTTTACCAATTCCTCCTGAGTAACATCTCCTTTTGCTACCTTATGATGTTCAGCTAAGACCACCTCAATAGCCTCATTTACCTGGTTGATGTTGTTGGTCACACCTGCCTGTGTGATCATGTACCCTGTATCCTCATACAACTCACGACCTGTAGACACGTAATAACACAGTCCACGCCTCTCTCTCACCTCTATAAACAAGCGTGACGACATTCCCCCCCCTAAGATACCGCTCAAGACAGTAAGGGCATGTCTGCGGGGATCTGAGAAGGGAAAGGCACGATATCCTAAGCAGAAGTGTGCCTGTTCGGTTTTTTTGTAGCGGACAATAATAGAAGGTTTTTGCTGTTTCGAAACGAAGGGATTTTGTTTTGTTTTGCCGGTTTTGTCCCATGAACCGAATTTCTCCTCAATTATCCCAAGATATTTCTCAATCCCTACCGTTTTTGTATCAAGACCGCCTGCTACTATGACCACGGCATTGTTCGGATGATACAGCTCGTCAATATAATCGGTAAATGTCTTGCGGGTAAATGATCGTACCGTTTTTTCGCTTCCTGCTATATCGTAGGATAAGGGATGACCGGCAAAAATCATCTCATCAAAAATATCGGATACTTTTCGGGACGGCATATCTTCATACATGTTTATCTCCTCCACAATGACATTTTTTTCACGGTCGATTTCTCCCTGATCCAGCGTCGAGTGCAGAAGCATATCGGAAAGTACATCCGCCACTTCTGAGAAGTGAGACACGGGTGCTTTGACATAATACCCTGTGTGGTCTTTTGCCGTAAATGCATTAAAAGCCCCTCCTAATCCCTCTATTTTTGAAGAGATATCAAAAGCCGTAGGATATTTTTTTGAACCTTTGAATGCCATATGTTCGAAAAAGTGAGCAATTCCGTTGTTTTCCGGCGTTTCAAAACGGGAACCTGCTCCCACAAGAATCATGGTCGTTACAGAGGGAAAAGCCTCCGTATCGACAAAGATAACAGGCAGTCCATTTTTTAGCTTTTTAACAGTTGTGATCATGTATTAATTGAATAAATCGTAACTAAGGCTTTTAGTATACCCTATCTGTTTCTTTTTGTCGTACACTCTTATTCCACAATAAGCCAGTCAAGAGTGGCATCAACCGGCGCCGGTCTGTCGAACAATATCTTGAATCCGTCTATTGTCTTGTCCTGGACGATAATATTGGTAAACCATGTCGGCAACACACTGATTGCATAGGTATCAGTATCATTCACGTCAGTAAATGTCACTGTTATCTCCGTGGCTCCTGCCGTGACAGGTACATCGATTCCGCGAATACTGGTGCTTCCCTTGATACTTCCCTTTCTCAATACCAGGTCACCGTTCTCAATTTCTACATCTCCTTCGCGGACCAGGACATTCCCGTTGACATCTATAGCAACTTTTCCTGCCACAAGTTCGATACCGCTCATACCGTCATGCTGCAGACTGAGTACCCCGCCGAGAGTTGAGATCGTGGCTGAAGGAGTTGCCATTTCATCATTGAATCCGTTGATAGTCAGGAGTCCGCTTGAGATTGTTCCCGTCACACCGATATCCGAAGTATTCAGTTTACCGAGTACGGTCAAATCATCTTCCGAGATAAGCTTTTTATCGAAAATGACCTCGGTATCCGTGATAGAGCGGGCAATACTTGCCGAAACAGTGGCTGTCGGACTGTCCGTAAAGAGCATTGCTGAGCTGGTTGACATATTGTTGGCAAACATTGTCTCCAAAGCAGCAATACGATCCTGCAGTGAAGTGATTACAGCTTCAGTATCGTTAGTGGCCTGTTCTATCTGGTCTAGTCTGGCTGTTACGGTACTCAATGTCGCCGATTGTGAAGCAACGGATGTGCTCAGAATGTTGCTTTCAAGGTCAAGTTGCTGAATCTGTGTCTCCTGAAACTTGACCTGATCGTCTAAAGTCGAAAAGACCTGACCTGTCGTTACCGAATCCTCAATATATTGGTTGAGGGTTTTCCCGCCGAGTCTGAAGTTTGAGACCT
>CAZDDM010000061.1:0-6202 GCA_964504235.1 uncultured Gammaproteobacteria bacterium | reverse complement strand
CCATACGTTATTATACTTATAGTTTCGTACAATTTTGAGTGAAAATACACACGAGATATATCACCTTCTTTATATCCTATAGTACTTGAAATCGGAAAGGGTTTATGGTATGATATACACATTGGATGTGTAGTTGGCAAAAGCTGTCAAACTCACCTTCCATACAATACAGAACTTCTACTTTTTGATTATCTTCTTTCCGGTTCTAACCCACAAAAATGCTTTTGCGGGAGTAGTACCTGACAGAGATATAAGAAATGTAGACTTGCTATTGTCCAGCGGAGTTGAGCTCAAACTCAACGAAGTTGGAGCACATTAACAACTTGTGGAAAAAGAAATTCTTTGTCATTCCGGACTTGATCCGGAATCCAGAGAAAATGTCAGTTTTTATGACACTTTGTTTTTTAATCGTCTAATGAGGTTATGATTGCGATAAATAGGACCAAAATAATTCTGTCATCCTCGGGCTTGACCCGGGGATCCATTATAGTGTGCTTCATAGTGGATTCCCGTCGTAGTCGAGAATGACAGCTCTTTTGTCTTGCTTTTCGCAATCATCAACCTTTGACACTCACTGTGTCAGGACGAAAGGAAGATGAAAAATCATAAGAAAGGAAAAAGAAAACAGAATAGAGGATAAGGGCAGAAATGCCCTGCTCACCGAGTTGTCCCTCGGACCGTGTTTCATTCGTAATCATTCAACCATCCAAGACAGTTAGTTCAAAGAGGAAGATCATGAATAAACAGATGAAGTATCAGGCAAAGGCAGCAGCAATGCCGCAGGCACGGATCAATCCCATCGTCTTGGCTATTGCCCTAACTATGGCGATGCTGGCCATCCTGGCCGCATCGATTGGAGCCCAGGCACAGGGGATCTTGATTAAGGAACTCAACTGGGTGGTGGACTGGCGTACTAGTAGTGATCAAACAGTTGTTTCTGTTAGTACCCACCAGACCCGGCAGGTTCAGATCGTACTCGGTAAGCAGTTTGAAACACAAACTCTCACAGAGGCGATTGGAACGAGCGGTTTTAGCGCTTCTCGAGGAATCAATGAGGGCGTGAAGGAAGTTCGATTCACCGATCGAGGCATGCAGAGCGGTAGCTACTGGGATAAAAGTGTGTGCCCCACCGCGCCAAGTATGAACGGAGAATACTTCCACAACCGTTCTTTGCAGGTAACTGTGGTGAATAACATGCCACAGAAGCTATACGCAAAGAATTTGTTGGAGAACTCTTCATGGTATGAAATCGACAAGTCTTTCTCGTGGAGTACGATGGGAAACGTTGCCTTGGTTATCAAGCTTGCTCCTACCGATGATGCTCCGGCATGTGCCGGAATCTGGTGGGGGCAAGAAGCAACATTGGGTGGTACCTATCAGATTGAGGTTCCTAGTCAGGTTGTTGTCGGCCAGGTGTTTCAGATTAAGTATACCCGCACAGGCGGGACACAATCTGTGAACCTCTGGACAAACGTTCCTCGTGGACTTGCTCTTACCGGCTTTGAGAAATGTGTAGCCGGTGAAGGGTGTGTAAACTACCTCTTCTTTCAGTCCAATCCCCAAGGTTCGACTCAGAATATCTGGGTGAATGCTCGTGCTGTACGTGCTGGGCAGTTTGCCGTGCAGTTTGAGATCTCAGATGAGCGAACCGGGTTGCGGATACAAGAAGAAGTTGTGATCAACGCGGTACTACCCCAACAGCCTCCCGTGACTCTCGTCATCCCCGATACGACAACCGTCGTGGGGAACGAGGTCATCGTTCCTGTGTCCTTCCGTGGAAATACTGGGTCAATCTTCAGCATCGATGCGCGGGTTAACTACTCGAACACGCATCTGGTGTTTGCAGGTATCGACCAGCAGGGAACACTGAGCCAGGGGTTCCAGTATGTTCTGAACACCAACACGCTCGGCTCAGTCATTGTGACGGGTCAGGGAACTCAACCGATCACGGCAGAATCCGGTCTTATGCTTCGCCTGAAGTTTCGGGCGCAGCGGGCAGGAAACGTGCCGGTGACGTTGGTCGGTGTTCAAACGACGGATCCGTTGATCAATGGTGGGGCAATTCCAGTCGTTGGAGAGTATGGGCAGGTGAAGGTAAATGCCAGTGAGTGGACAGGCGCCGTATACTTCTGGAATGGCCCAAAGGTCATGAAAGATGTGACGGTTACTCTGACAAATGGAACAGACGTGGTGACTGGTACTACCGGTTGGGACGGCGGCTACACAGTAGCACTTCCCGCCACCGGTACGTGGACCGCAAGCTTCTCAAAGCCGAAGTCAGAGTCTGATCGACATGCCGTCAGTTCGCTGGATGCAGCTCTGACGCACCGTCGTGCAGCACTATTGACAAGCTTTGGGATTCCATTCATGGAGTGGTCGTCCGATGCTGATAACCGGGCACCGATCACCTCGTATGACGCCAACCGCATCCTGCGGTACGTCGCACGGTATGTCGACAACGACGCTGTCTGCGGCGAGTGGCGTGCAGAATCTATCACGGTCGAGGTTACCGGCCCTAACAGCGCCGGCCACATAAGTAAAATGTGGATGATGTGTGACGTCACCGGGAACTGGGTTCCCGACGGCACCGTGCGGGCGGCAGAAGTGGCAGAAACGCCCAACATCACCACAACCGTGATTTCTGTCGAACCACTCGTGCTCCGTGTCAGCTCTGACCAACCGTTCTCGGGTGTGTCTCTGCAGTTTGATCAAGATGTCCAGGCGGTGACAGCCACAGGCTTCGACACTGTCGAGCCGAACGGCGGCCTCGTTCCGCTGGCCTCCATGACCGATTCCGTCAACTCCGTCGACCTGACGATCGTTCCTGAGGAAGGTACGAAAGTGCTCTCTCTCAATGCGATAACGGTTGATGAGTTCGACGCAGTCAGCGGTCCGACGATGGCTCTCGAACCGCAGTTCCCGCTGCCGTGTGTGGTGGCCCCGGACAGTTGCTCAGACATGCAGATCTCACTCAGCCTTGAACCGAGTGAGGTTGAGCCAGGCGACATGATTACGGTTACGGCCGTGGTCACGAATGCCGGCCCTGCCAATGTCACGGCATCATTGTCTGTCGAAGTCCCGAGTTACGTTGCTGTCAATGATCTGAAGGAACTTGCAGCCGGTGAGTCTTATACCTGGCAGCAATCCTTTCAGGCAATTCTGGGAGGCCCTGTCAAAGCTATGGTGGCATCTGATGCCACTGAGCTTCGGCCTGGGAACGAAGAGGCTACGGTCAACTTGACTGTCATGCCGGCACTGGTTGAGCCGTACTTGTATTTCCTGCCGGCAGTCATGCGGTAGATTCCGTAAAAACTGAATAATCTCATCAAAGAAGATGAGAGTGGACAGAGTGACCACGTGAGAAAGCACTCAAACAATCTGTCCTGCACAATGCAGGACGCCACAAGTTGTAAGCAAGAAAATTGGGCTACGTAACAGAGCAATACTCTGAACGTAGCCCTTTTTCATGGGAAATTTATGCATATTAAATCCTATAGTCTTGATTTTGAGCGTATTCGGGTGTATTATTAGGACACAAATTTCTACATGGGCTGTAATTATCATATTGTTACTACAATACAAAAAAGCTTTGTATCCTGTATTAACAGAAATGATATATGACATCCTGTAGACTTGCTTATCCGGCAAAGCATTTATGCGAAGTTGGAGCACTTTAATAACATGCGATTTATGCTGATTGCGGAGTTTTGAGGATTCTTGTCATTTCAAACCGGATTCCGGATCAAGTCCGGAATGACAATGAAGAAAAATCTTCAGCACTCCGCAATCGGCGGGTCATAAGTATCAGACAATAGCTCAAGGAGGCTATCATGAAAACCAGGAAGTTAGTTGCGGTTCTTCTAGTTGCAATTGCTGCCCTCAGTATTTTCGGGGTGGCGAATGCACAGGATGTTGAAGAATCGGACTGCCCGGCCATCATGGGCGGTACGATCAGAGGCTACGTCTACGGACGTGCCTACGACAACGGAGTTCCCGTAGAGGAAGGTTTGGAAGTCATCGCAGTCGATGACTCAGGATATGTCGTCGGCTGCGGGGAGACGCTGAAGTACGGCGTCGTCCCCCTGATGACGATCTATCAGTCGGGACGGTTCGATCCTGGCGTCGAGTTCTTTATCGACGGGAAGTTCTATTTCAGTGATCCCACCATCGGAGAATGGTGGGGGAACATGAAGGAGTTGAGGCTAACCTTGACCACCGAGCGGCCGCAAGATCTACCTGCTGTCAATGTTGCGTTACCAACGATCACTGTTACTCAGACTCAGGAAATCACGATTCCGCTCATGGTCTCGTCTACGGTTGCCGGCAAGCTCTTCGCCGGCGAATTGAACTTCGACCCGGAGTCTCTCGAATTCCTCGGTCTTGAAGGTGGATCAATCCTGCCGCGCAGCGCCGGCGTGGCGTTCAACGATGTTCTGGTTTCGGAAGGCAAGCTTATCTTCTACGGCGGCGGGCCGGATAAGTTCCTTCTTAATGGTGAATTGTTACTGCTGAGATTTAAAGGAATGGAAGTCGGCGGTTCACACCTCCGTCTTGAGAGTTTCGTTACGGACGCTGTTGCAGCAACGGAGTTCATCGACGGCGGAGTTACAATCACCGCAGTCTCGCCGCAGACAGGGGGAATCTTTCTCTATCTGCCGTCCGTCACGACGGATTGACCCAGTCGCATGTTGAAGCAAGAAACGGGGCCTGCCCATACCGGCGGGCCCTTTTTCGTGGGTTAAAAAATCACGCTTTCGACAGGCGCATAGGAATCGGTAAAGATTGGAGTCTGTCCTTTCGGTCGGTAGTGCAGGATATTGTTCAGCAAACCTTGATTTGTCACTAAGCAGGTATTTTGCAATCTCACATCACCCTTTTCTGCAACGAGAATAAAACCTTGTGTCTCCTCAAAATCTTTATCTTTCATCACCTGATAGACGGTTATATTCCCAAACACTTCTTGTACTGTTTTCATCTCTACATCAACAAGTGTGGGTTTCTTATCATCTATGACCGACAGAACATTCATGATGAGAAGACCGTTTTTTTCCAGCGAATCGTACATTTTTTCGATTGCTTCTTTTGTCGTGAGTTGAAAAGGAGGTATGGAGTTGGCGTATGCATCAACCAAAATAGTATCGTATTTTTTAGTATTCCTATTCAGATATACCCGACCGTCTTCGTTAATAATCTGTACACCCTCAATATCAGGAGCGAGCTCAAAGTATTCCCGGGCAATACTTGTTAGCGCGGGATCGATTTCCACAGCGTCCATTTGTCCGTCCGGAAATTGACTTGAGTAATAATTGGGGTACGTAAAGGCACCACCGCCTATGAGAAGAACACGATTGTTCAGGTCATAGCATGCCGGTAATGTGAAAAATTTTGAGTATGCAGCTGCAAGTACGTCTGTGTGACCCATTTTATGCTTAGACTGGACTCCGCCAAAATCAGTCATGAGCATACGAAAAATATCCCCCTTATCTTCATACTGCAGAATAAAGTAATCACTATACTGAGTATACTCGATAGCCATGACGTGAGTATCATACGGTATCTGGTAATACTTAGTCGGTGACAAAAATCCGAAATATAATGTGGCGATAATACTCATCCCGATCAATGAAAGAAAGCTTTTTTTCAGAAGTATAGCTGCATTTATCATCAATGCCACACTGATCAAAAAAATAAGCTGAAAACTGCCCATAACACTAAGCAGATAGTAACCTGCAAGAAACGTACCGGTAATACTTCCGATTGTTCCGAGCGCATACAGATTCCCCACGGTTGTCCCCGTACTTTTTAGAGTATGTATCTGAAGTTTTGCCGCATAAGGGGATACAATTCCGAAAAGGACGCTGGGAATACTGAAAAGGAGTAACGTTGCGATCAATGCCCCGATTGATGTAAACGGGACAATATTTGCTAAAAAAAGCAGGATATATCTGGCCGAAAATACGAGAAACAGACACGCAACTGCATTGAAGAGAAGTATCATTCCCAGTCTTTCATATGTAGCCTTTTTATCCGCCATTCTTCCGCCGATAAAATACCCCAGGCTCAAAAAACCGAGAATCGTACCGATCATCGCAGTCCAGACATGGAGTGAAGAGCCGAAATACGGAGCGATCATCCGTGTCCCGATAAGTTCCAGAATCATCACAAGCATTCCGGAAACAAATACGGTAATCGGAAGAACCCA
>CAZDDM010000060.1:0-6283 GCA_964504235.1 uncultured Gammaproteobacteria bacterium | reverse complement strand
GATTTAGCGGAACGACGGATCAATCCGGTTTCGCCATGAAAACAATAAATCCTGATAGTTCCACAGCTATTTCCGGAATGGTATCAGGCAGTACATTTTCTCAAAACTATGTCGGTGCATACCTGTGGGGAGCTGGCAGTATGAACTGGAGTTCGAACACCTTTACTGAAAATGAAACAGACGGTCTTGCGTTAAATAACGGTACAGACCAAAATACGTTTACTTCAAATACATTTTCCCAGAACGGCAATTACGGTTTGTACGTTTCTGATGCAAATAACAACACTTTCACGGGAAATAGTTTCAGCGGAAATACAGAAAACTATCATTACTCAAAACAAAATGCACAGAACACAATTCTTGATACTGCATCAGTCCAAGCAAAGGCCAATACAAGTACAGCATCTTGGACAATAAAAAGCACACAAAGGCTTGCGTACATGAATGATCGTGATATTGCGACAAATGTAAACGGTTTAGACTCTTCCCTTCTCCTCGATAGTTCAAATACAACTGCTGTGGTATCTTTCACCCGTATTGCTCTGCAGTCAATACCACAATCAGGAAATCTATCTCTTACTCCGCGTATCTGGGAAATGAGCGGCAATCACTATAAGAAATGGACTGTGGAATCGGCAACGACGACAAATGTCAGCTTTACCATAGGAGAACTGAATCCAAATACAAACTATGATATTCGTATTGACGGTAATGATTTCCAGCAGAAAACCAGTAACGGAACGGGAGAAATAACCTTTAGTTACACACTCAACCCTGCAGGTAAAACATTTGAAGTCTTACCGTCATCAGCAACATTTAATCCAATTTGTTCAAGTGAAAATGTAAGATGGGCAAGTTCCTCAAACAGTTTGTATATTACCGGAGAAGTCTCCTGTACATTGACCGATCTTCTGTCAATCATCGGATCATCGGGGCCACTCTCTGAAGTAGCCACCGGTGAATGGCTTCTTACTGCCAACCTACGGTTGACTGAAGGGGCAAAGCTTAAGCTCTACGGCAGAAGTATCGGCGGAGATGTTGATTATCTCAAGCTGAAAAGTGAGAACAATTCAAACCCCAATAATTACGTCTTTATCCGAGCCGATCACGGAACGCTTGATATACGGTCAACAAAGATTACTTCGTGGAATACAGCAGCTAATAATGTTGATACTGAAACCGATACATATGGCCGTGCCTTTATCCATGTCCGCTCACGTCTCGGGGACGATGGAGTAACTGCCTATGAGTCCACCATGGATATTCTGGATAGTGAAATAGCCTATCTCGGACATTACGCTGCAGAGAGCTATGGACTGGTATGGAAAGTTTCAGGTACTCCGACACAAGCCTTATTTGATGCGGTAAATGTGTACGGAGACATCAAGAACAGCTATATCCACCATAATTACTTCGGTGTATATACCTATGGGCTGTATGGAGGTGAGTGGACTGACAATGAAATCGCCTACAACGTAAAATACGGCCTCGATCCTCACGATGATTCTGACAGTATATTGATCGAAAACAATCACAGTCATCACAACGGCAACCACGGGATCATCTGTTCCCAACGATGTGACACTTTGACTATCCGAAACAACCGTTCTGAATACAACACCGGTGTCGGCATCATGCTTCATCGCAATGCTAACGACTCTGTGGTCGAGAACAATGAAGTCAATCACAATACCGACGCAGGTATTGCCATCTTTGACAGTCATAATAATCTGATCACGAACAATAATGCCCAGTTCAATAAATACGGTATCCGCTTCAGTGTCGGCAGCTCCGGAAATACTACTGAAGGGAACGTCCTTTCGGACAACTCATCCTTCGGTATGTTCTTCTATAAAGGAACTGATGCCCCGACTTCGGGAGACGGCAGACCGAAGAACAATACATTCAGTAACAATGAGATTGACAGAAATTGGCAGTTCGGAATAAAACTCAAGGAAGCGGATAATAATACGTTTGCAGGCAATCAGCTGACAGACAATTATAAAGCAGTGACCGTGTACTCCAATAACCCGACAGGAAACAGCTTCACAAATAACACGTTCTCAGGGAGCGGCGGATATGCCATGAAGCTTGAGAATGCTACCAGTACTGAGATTGTCGGGAACACCTTCACCGCTAACAAATACGCGGTACAAACGTTCGGAGGATCAAATCACACGATCAGTCAAAACCAAATTCTGGCTAGCACCTATCAGGGTGTGCGCTTCGAAAACACCACGGGAAATACTTTTGACGGCAACACCGTTGACGGAAACCCGACAGGACTCGCCGTGATAACTTCTTCCGGAAATGCGATCACTAATAATGCTTTTACCAATAACCCGAACTACGGTATTCATCTGGTAACTTCCCCGAATAATACCCTTTCAGGAAATACATTCTCCGGTAACGGAACAAATGTATATCAGCAGTAAATAAGAATTGTGCCGGTTCTATGAACCGGCACTCTTTTTATATCAACTGGCTGTATGACTGAAGAAGACTTCCCGTCATCTCTCCGGGTTTTCCGTTTCCGATTGTTATGCCGTCAATCCTGACAACAGGAGTGATTTCGTGACTGGAGTTGGTGATGAATGCTTCATCGAGATCCGGAATTTCAGATGTATTGATAAAGCGAAGTTCGACATCAATGTGTTCTTTTTCAGCTATTTCCAGGACTACTTTTCGTGTGACTCCTTGAAGAATTCCCTTTGCTGCTGTTATGAGTTTGCCGTCTTTCACTCCGAAAAAGTTACTTCTGGTTGCTTCATACATATTACCGTCAGAATCGGTATGAAGAATATCTACAGATCCTGTCTTCCGTGCCTTCAGGATTTCCACAATACTCGCCGCATAATTGGTCGTTTTGATTTCCGGAAGCTGCCGCATAAGAGATGAAGTAGATACCTTTATGCCTTGTTCGTACAAAGAACGGGGCATCTCTTCTCCCTTTGCAAAATATACAAAAAAGGTCTGTTCTTCTGAAGGCATAAATCCGTCAGGACTGATACCTCCGGTTTGAATAAATTTTATGTATGTATTGGGAAAACCGTTTTTTTCGATCCCATCGATAATGATTTTTGCAATTTTTTCCTTTGAGTATTTCGGAATCATCGCCATCATCTCTGCTGATTTGTAAAAACGGTCAATATGATCCTCAAGCCTGAATGGTTTACCGTCATAGGTGCGCAGAAAATCAAATATTGCAAACCCCCTTAGAACAGAAATATCTTTTATAGAAATTGTCGCTTCCGGATCACTGACCCAAGTATCGTTTAAAAAGAGATTCATACGATTTTAAAAGTAGTAATACTCATATAGTCGATTTCCGAAACATTATCATGCAAAGATGATGATTAACATTAAGTAAATTATCAATGATCTACTTTGTTGTATTACGACAAATATAAACTTTGTGAAGGATTTGACAGATGTATACAAGGTGTAGTATACATATAGCATGTGTATTTTATTAGACTTCTGCATGTCTTTTTAAGTACACGAAAATAATTATTTTCCTCTGAATGACGCATATCACGACTTGCATGTGAGGGATGTGTTGTGGGGAAAAGCACTTTGACAACTTACATGAACTAATGCCTTTGTTTCGCAGGGGGTGATTGCGGTGTATAGGAGGATTGTATTTTTTCATTACTTCTCTATTCCGCAATCATCATACCCTTGGCTACAAATTGCCGGCGGACAAAGGGCAGATGATCAAAAGAAAGGAGACTTTCAACAACTGAATACGCGCGAGTGTCCGCTTTATCGTTCTAAACAACAGCAAGCAAGAGAGGATAACAATGAACGTTCGAACTACACAAAGGCTCGGGATTCTGGCCCTTCTGGCAGCAATCCTGCTCAGCCTCGTACCGATGGGTATCCTAAAGGCAGCCCCCAACACGGCTGCAATCACGGTGATGCCCGTCACAACTGCACCGGAAGATTTCACGATGGATATCAGGCTGACGACCCCTCCCGCGGGCGGTCTTGAGTCTTTCAGGCTCGTGCTTGATATTCCTGCCGATCTCACGATCGTGGGCGCCACCAAGACCGGTACCGCGATGGACGGAGGACTCATACAGTACTCCGTGTCGGGGAACCAGATTACTGTGGCAGGCGCTATCGCCACACCGATCACAACACCGAATGCCGTCATCGCGAAACTGCAACTGGAAATTCTGCAGATCAGCGATGATGTCGAGTACACGATCTCAGGTATCGGTCGCGTGAACGAAGTGGATCTTCCCGCAGGAAGCATCACGTCAGGCATAGCCCGTATCGAGATGGTCGATCTGACCGGTACTCTCACCAGTTGGGACGGCAAAGATGTCGCAGGAGCACATGTTACTCTCACCGGTGCAACGACCTCTTTGGACACAACCACGGATGCTTCCGGTGACTATGCCCTTCGTGTCGGTAAGGTAGAAAACCAGACGGAGAGTTTTGTCTGGGGTGAACCTATTGAAACCGATACGTACATCGGCGAACAGGATGCTTCAGAAGCTTTGAAAACTGCAGTCGGGACGTCTAGTTGTCCCACTCAGGCCGGTGACATTACCGGGAACGGTGAAGTCACAGAGCAGGATGCAGCAAACTTCCTGCAGATTGCCCTTGATCCCCAGAGCTACACTCCGCAGGTGACCTTCGTACCCAATGACGTCTCTTTACCGAACTTTAGGACTGATAGGGTACAGGACAGCACTTCGTACATCCTCGGGGACTGTTCTGGGAATTACTCGTGGCTTTCGGGCGTCACCGGCGGTATGGTCATGAGCATCGCTGCTCCGACCGCCACTGTTGAGGGCGATACCGTCACTCTGAACTTTCCCGACGCTGAGTCCACGAAGTTCTATCTGGATGGTTTGCCTGAGGATTCCAAGCTTGAAGTTAAGATCTATGACCAGGCCCGATCGGTCGAGATCAATGCCATGGCAGCAACCCGCGGCAACATTGTCGTCGTTGCAGCTGCCGAAGCAGGCTTCATCGTCGAAGTGAAAGTCATGTCCTCCGATCAACAACCCGTAGCTCTCAGTTTGCGCGGACGAACCAACGAGTCAGCGTATTCTGAATGGGGCGTTGTGAACGTAAAACCTTCACAACGGTTGGAGTACGTATTTCTTCCTGCAATGATGCGGTAAAATCTCCGTATCATCGGTTCATGGTTAAGTTGATCTAGAGGTGGAGGCGGGCGTGCACGCCCGCCTCCACTGACTTTCTTTAACTTCAGTTGAGCTCTTTTTTATTATCCTATAGTATTGACATCGCTATATCTTTTTTATATAATATCGTACGTCGTCCCTAAAGCGTGGGATGACTAAATTCCAATCTCTTAAGGAGGTTTATTGTGGCGAAGAAGCGTGTACAATGCACCCATGAGGGTTGCAAGGAGACCATGGTCGAGGAACGTCGCGAATACGTAGGCATTAGTGCCTCGTCAAATCGCAAGGTCTACCGGTTCTATATGAAGTGCCCCAAAGGGCACACAGATAACTGGAAGGATGACGAATAGTCCCCTTCCGCCCACAATCTCCCCACACATCGGTCTTGGGCTACTCGAAAGAGCGGCCCAAGACCACTATCCCTTCAATAACTTTTTCCAAATTTCCCATAAAAAAGACCCGGATAAACCGAGCCTTTTGCCTGTGACCCCAACGGGATTCGAACCCGTGTCGCCAGGATGAGAACCTGGTGTCCTAGGCCTCTAGACTATGGGGCCAAAATTGCTTCAGTAGTTATGTGGCATCTTATAATAAGTTGGTGAATATATATACACATTATATACGTACGTCACACTCAAACAGAGCCTCAGATAACCACTTATCACATTTGACAACTACTTATTTCTAAGGTATTATTCTAACATTCATCCCCAGAGACAGCAACAGTAAGTTAACGGGGGTGCTTTTTTTATGACTAACACAAAAATTCAATTTACCAAAGACGGATATAAGAAATTAGAGAGCGAATTGCAGGAATTGCAGACCACTCAGAGGCCTGCTGCGGTTGATCGTTTGGGGAGAGCCCGTGCGATGGGTGATCTTTCCGAAAACAGTGAATACACTGCAGCAAAAGAAGAACTGGCATTTGTAGAAGGCAGAATTAAGGAAATTGAAGAACTGATGAAACGCGCTGAAGTTGTCGAATCCCAACCGTCACACGGTATCTCTATCGGTGCCGAAGTCACGGTCGAGCGCGAAGGGCGTGAAGAAACCTACAGTATTGTCGGTGAGTTTGAAGCTGACCCTATGCAGAAAAAGCTTTCTGCTACCTCTCCTATCGG
>CAZDDM010000059.1:0-6303 GCA_964504235.1 uncultured Gammaproteobacteria bacterium | reverse complement strand
TTCCGTATTTGACAATGTTCTGCTGCACCCGTTTCTGCTTTTTTTAATGTTTTTGCTTGAGGGGTATAGAAGTCGGGAAAAGAATTAATCCTCTCTTTGATATGTGACTTTCAGTTCCTGTTCAACTGTATTTCCGGCTGCATCAGTTGCTACAAACATCAGGACATTCTCACCTTCCTTCAGTCTGTAAGTACTGCTGAATTCGCCTGAAAGATCCACAACAACAGGCTGGCCGTTCACGCGAAGTGATGCCCCCTGATCGGTCACTCCTTTAACAATCAAATCCTGTGCAGATGTCTTCATATCAGGAGTGGGTGATTCAATTTCAAGTTTCAAAGGATCTTTTTTATAGAAAACAGTATAAGTATCTGATTCTTTTGAGTGTTCAGTACCGGATCTGGCAATGGCATAGATTTTATTCTCACCTTGTTTCAAAGGTCCAATCTTTTCATTAAAACCGCTTTTACCTTTTACCGTCACTGATTCTGCCTTTGTATTATTAATATAAATATCCAGCTTGTCATAATCTTCAACGGTCCCTGACACATATATTTGTGCCGAGTTAGTGGCTGTGGGAGGTTCATCCAAATCAAAGATCCCGTAAAAATCTTCATTCTTTTTTGTTTGTGATGTCTCTTCGGTTTGCGGATTGATAAGTCCGCTTATGAATATGGTCGCGTTTATAAGAAGACGAAATCCCACTATGGCCATAAAAACGGTCAGAATAAGTATGAAGAACAACAAGCCCAAAAGCTTTCTGTTGTTTTCATGTTGTTTGTGTTGATATAGGCGCGATCTCATGAGCCGCTTAGGAGAATCGAACTCCTATCACCGGTTTACGATACCGATGCTCTGCCATTGAGCTAAAGCGGCTTTCTTTGAAAAGATTATACCACGTTTTATTCCTGCCAGATCCCTTCCTTTATCACGATCCATGGCTCTATATAATCTCCTTCATATCCGAGAGCCCATACGGCAATACCTGCCAGATCACGGTCGTGAATAAACTCAATTTTTGCTTCAAGAGATTTCTCATCCTCATAATAAATCTGTTTAATTTGACCGTTCTGTCGATAGGTAAGCCATGGTGACTGGCTGAATGAATCATACTGAATAGATACCGTTTCTTTGTTTGCTATTAGCTCACGAACCCGTTTATACGTTGCCATTGCACCGGTGTGCGGGACTGCCTTGCTTCGAAAATCCTCAGTGAGAGTCTGCCATTCATATCCGTAAAACGGAACACCGAGAACGGTTTTTTCAGGTTCAACACGGCCTTTCAGTGAGTCAAGCGTTTTGCTGAGACTTGGAGTGTTATCATCCGTCTCAATAGGTGCAACCGGTCCGGCGTGGAGAGAAGACGGCTGAGAATAATCATACCCCATGATAATAACCTGATCGACTGTGTCACCGATCTTCACCATATCATATGCCATATCGACATACACAGCTGTTGCATTGACATCAAAAGATATAATAACGTCAGCTTTTTCGTTTCGTAAATCATCAGAGAGAACTTTGAGAAACTGATTGTAAAACTTCTGTGTCGGAAAATCCGATCGGGTGACGTATTCGAAATCAATATTGACTCCGTCCAGATCATATTCATATAAAAGTTTTTTAATTTCCTTGATGGCAGTTTGTACTGAGGCGGGATTACTAATCAGTGTGTTTATTTCTTCATTATTAAAGTTTTTTATTGCAATCAGTACTTTTGTGTCCGTTTCACGGGCTTCTTCCCTCAATGATTTAAAGTATGCGGAGTTGAGACTGTTCCATTCGGGAAGAGTATTCCCGTTTTTATCTTCCTTAAGGAGTTTGCCTGATTGATCCATGGTCAAGCCGAAATAAATCATCTGATCCATATATTCCGGGTATACTTTTGCTTTGTTTCCGACAGCCCAATACGGTAAAAATCCGATGATCTGACGTCGTTCTGAATCCGCATGTATGCTCTCAAGAGGAGCGGAGAAATTTGAAGTCACGGGTTCGATCATTGTTTTTTGAAATAATTCGGCACCGAATGAATATTGAGGAGCCGTATACACAACAAGTGCGGCAAGTGAGCCGGTAACTATTGCAAAGATAGCCGACACAACAGCACGATATGAAGTATTTTTGGGTTTTGTTCCCGTCTGAAGTTCTGCAAGCATAATTCATTATATACAATACAAAAAAGATACTTAGTATAATGATTTTATGAAAGTTACCACTCTCATCAGTATTTTTGTCGGAAGTGCAGTTGTCGTTCTGGTTGGGATTCTTTTCATGTCTATCCAAAACTCGAAACAAAAAACAATTCCTCAGGAAATTATAAATACGGAACAACCTTTTGATGGCACAATTCCTCAATAAGATATATAAGCATTTAAAAAATGAAGAGAGTTTTACTCTTGTAGAGCTGCTTATCGTGATATCAATAATTTCAGTACTTTCGACTCTCAGCATCGGGAGCTATTCAAATGTAATGAAAAATGGTCGTGATACCAAACGAAAAGCAGATTTACGTAAAGTACAGATAGCTCTTGAACAGTACTATGCCGCACACGGTACGTTTCGCGTTGATGGCGGTGCCAACTGGACGGATCCGAAATGCGGCTGTGGCTGGCTTTCGTATGTTGACGGCGGATATTATCGAAGATCTGTAATTCAGGCCCTGCATGATGAAGGATTTTTACAGGAAACACATATCGAGGATCCCAGACAAGAACCCGGGTATATGATTTATATCTGCGAAGGCGGTAAAGTATATTCTTTGACAGCTACACTTGAAAACCCAAATGAGAGAGATATCGAATTTGCAAGGGATCATACGTGCAACGGGAACGGATCAAACGGTACCGTGACCAGGTACGGTAAGAACTACGCCATAACCAATAAAACGTACTAGCTTCATTTTTTTATTGTGTTATCATGTCAATATGAACCGCATTGAAGACTATTTTCTTATCGGCGATTTGCAGACTGCAGCCTTGGTTTCCACTGAAGGTTCAATTGACTGGATGTGTCTTCCTTACTTTGACTCGACCAGTATTTTCGGAAGAATTCTTGATGCAGAAGGCGGTACGTTTTCTATAGAAATGTCCGGATATACCACAAGTTCAAGTTATGTATCTGAAACTGCAATCGTAATGCATGAAATTACGAATGAAAACAAAACCTTTCGGGTAAAAGATTTTATGCTACCCAAACCGACTACTTCATGTAAAACTCAGCTTCTTGTCAGAAAAATTGAAGGTATTTCCGGATCAGGATCAGTCAATTTCCGATTCCAACCCCGCCCTGAATACGGAAAAATATCTGCAGATATGAATCAGGAAGGTTCTCGGATAACGTTTACCAGCGGCGAAGGCCGTTTTATTCTTTTTCTTCCGACAGGGACGGCAATTGCACGAGGAAACGGTTCCTTTCTTCTTCGAATCCCGATAGGTCAAGGTGAAACGAAACAACTGGTTCTTGAACATATCAAAAAAGGTGAGCTCTCTGTACATCCGAAGGGAGATTTTGAAGCAGAAACTGAAACGTTTTGGAAGGATTGGGTTTCAAAAGGAAGCTTTATTCATGAACACAGAGACCGATTGGTGAGATCTGCAATCACGCTTAAGCTGATGCAGTTTTATCCGACAGGCGGGATAGTGGCGGCACCGACTATGTCGCTGCCCGAACAAATCGGCGGCTTGCGGAACTGGGACTACAGATATGTATGGGTGCGGGATTCTACTTTCATTTTGTATGCATTATATATTCTCGGATATGTGGACGAAGCAATGAAATTCTTTTCATTTATTGAAAATGTGACAGAATTCGATCGTGAGAGCGAAGAGGATATTCAGCTTATGTACACTATACACGGAGAACATGTACCTGAAGAATCATATCTTGAACATCTATCCGGGTATCGGAAATCAAAGCCGGTTCGTGTGGGGAACGGAGCAATGGAACAGTTTCAGCTTGATACATACGGTGCACTTATTGATGCCTATTATTTTGTTTGCTCACTGGGAGCAGAACTTACAGATGAGAACAAAAAAATGGTGCGGTACCTTCTCACGAGAATTGAGCATTTGTGGGATGAAAAAGACAACGGCATCTGGGAGGTTCGAGCCGGAAAACAGCATTATACATACTGCAAAGTTATGTGCTGGGTCGGTGTGAACCGTTCACTTAAGATAAAAGATAAAATCGGTTTACAAGAGCATGAAGTTGAACGTTATTCCCGTTTAGAGAAACAGATTTATGATTGGATCTGGGAAAACAGTTTTGACGAATCCAAGGGAATTCTAAAACAATATCCGGGTACTCTTCATATGGATGCGACGAATTTTCTTTTTGTCCTGTTCGGTTTTCTGAAGACATCTGACGAAAGAACAAAAACTATTGTTGAAAAAACTGCTGAGGAACTGGTTCACAACAATGTATTTGTGTACCGGTATTTTAGTGAAGACGGTTTGCAGGGAAGCGAAGGAGCATTTCTTTTGTGTACATTCTGGTATATCTCTGCGCTTGCAAAAATCGGAGAGCAGGCGAAGGCTTCAGAACTGTATCGTAACGTCGAAGAACTTATGAACAAACAGGGATTGCTGGCAGAAGAAATTGATGAAGAGACACATGAATATCTCGGAAACTATCCTCAGGCATTCTCACATTTGGGTTACATTATGAGCGCTTACTATATGGATCGGAATACAAAAATAAGTAAAACTCTCTAATACATCAATTATTTTCTCAATATACTCTCCATAGTTTTTCCTTTTGCAAGTTCGTCAATAAGTTTATCAAGATAACGTATTTCACGCATGAGAGGATCCTGTATTTCTTCAATCCGAACGCCGCAAATTATCCCTTTAATTTCGGATCTTTTCGGGTTGAGATGAGGTGCATTCTCAAAAAATGTTTCGAAATCTATTTTTTCTCGGAGTTGCGCTTCAAAATCTTGTTGGTTATAACCTGTTAACCAACGGATAATTTCGTCAACCTCGTCTTTCGTACGGCCTTTTTTTCCTGCTTTCTCTATATAGAGAGGATAGACACTTGAAAATGCCATTGAATATATTCTGTGCTTTTTTGTTGTATTATTCACGGAATAAAAGTATTGTAGTAATCAAAACGGAGCGGTGGAAGGGACTCGAACCCTCGACCTTCTCCTTGGGAAGGAGACATTCTACCAACTGAACTACCACCGCACTATATGAGTACCATTATACACAACATGAGGAAAATCAGCGGGGGATGGTGAGTTCCATTCCGACCTCGATATGATCGGGATTGTTGATGTTGTTCGCCTGAGCAATACGTACCCATGCATTGGGATCTCCGTACACTTTTCTTGCGATATCCTGAAGACTTTCTCCGCGTTGAATCGTGTATTTATTGCGCTGATATGTTACCTGACCGGAACTTATGGCACTGATTTGACCGTTTTCCTCTGCAACGATTCCCAGGCTTTCTGATTGTTCTTTTGTCTGTTTGGGAACGGGCGAAATATAATTGATGGATTGATCCTTAAAGGAATTTGTAATCTCATCAACATTTTCGTTTGGTAATTGTGTTGTAGTAAACAGTTTTGAAAGCTGTATTCTTTGTTGAGAAAGTGTCTGACTGATACTCTCACTATATCTGACTCCGATTGTTGCAAGAGCGATTATAAAAAGAAGTCCACCTACAGCAAATGCTGCTGTATTTTCGCGGATCATATCGGATGTAACTTTTTTATAGTCTGTTGCTGCATGTATGTCCTGTTCCATACATCTTATTCTATCAAATTAGCCCGTAATTACAATACAAACAATATCAACATGAGTCTCATATGCTACAATGTATCTATGCGAAAGGAGGTGATATTTACTTGAATCCATTATTTATAGGCGGCGGTGTGCTGCTTGTTGTAGGATTGTATCTGGTTGCCACATACAACAGTCTTGTTGTACTGAAAACCCGTATACAGGAAGCACTCTCAGGCATTGATGTCCAGTTGAAACGTCGTGCAGACCTTATTCCTAACCTTGTCGAAACCGTGAAAGGCTATGCAAAACATGAAAAAGAGGTCTTTGAAAATGTCACTAAAGCGCGTTCTGCTTTGATGAATGCTCAAGGAATGCAGGAGAAAGCAGAAGCCAATGATATGCTGACGGGAGCCTTGAAATCGCTGTTTGCAGTAGCTGAAGCATATCCAGAATTGAAGGCAAATACCAACTTTCAGGATTTGCAGAGACAGCTTGAAGATACTGAAGATAAAGTAGCATACTCAAGACAGTTCTATAACAGCAATGTACTTGATTACAACGCCAAAATACAGATGTTTCC
>CAZDDM010000058.1:0-6633 GCA_964504235.1 uncultured Gammaproteobacteria bacterium | reverse complement strand
GGTTTGGGTTACGAAGACGGATTCGTTATCTCTGAAAAACTTTTGAAAGAAGATATGTTTACTTCAATAACGAGCGAAGAATATGTCGCTGATGTTGTTGATACCAAACTCGGACCTGAAGAACTCACACGGGATCTTCCGAATGTCCGTGAAGAAATTCTCCAGAATCTTGATAAAGACGGATTTGTCTTGCCCGGAACTGATGTGAAAGGCGGAGACATTCTTGTCGGTAAAGTCGCTCCGAAAGGTGAACGAGAACTGACGGCAGAAGAACGGCTTCTTCGTGCAATCTTCGGAGAAAAAGCAAAAGATGTCAAAGACACATCACTCCGCATGCCGTACGGTGACCGCGGAACCGTGATTGATATTGATGTCATCGATGCCAAGAAAGATCCGAATGAACTCGAGCCGAGTATTCTCAAGAGAATTCTTGTCCACACCGCACAGCTTCGAAAAGTGACTGTCGGTGACAAGCTCGCAGGACGACACGGTAACAAAGGTGTTATCGCAAAAATTCTTCCTGAGTACGACATGCCGTATCTTGAAGACGGAACACCGGTAGATGTCATCATCTCACCGCTTTCCATTCTTGCCCGTATGAATCTGGGACAGCTCTTTGAGACTATTCTCGGGTGGATTGCCTTGAAAAACAATAACTATATTTCAGTACCTGTTTTCGAACAGATTAAAGAAGACTTTATCTTCGGAGAACTGGAAAAACTCGGTCTTCCGGCCGACGCTAAGATGACACTCTACGACGGAGCAACAGGAAAACCGTTTGAGAGACCGGTACTTGTCGGAATCGGATATATTATGAAACTCATTCACATGGTCGAGGATAAGTTCCATGCTCGATCTGTCGGACCGTACTCACTCGTGACTCAGCAGCCTCTGGGTGGAAAATCCCAGATGGGAGGCCAGCGATTCGGAGAGATGGAGGTCTGGGCACTTGAGGCACATCGTGTACCTCACACACTCCAGGAAATGCTTACCATCAAATCTGATGATGTACGCGGCAGACAGAAATCATTTGAGGCTATCATCAAAGGTCTCAATATTCCTCAATCCAATGTACCGGAGTCCTTCAACGTTCTTGTGAAAGAACTGAATGCTCTCGGATTATCAATTGACTATATTTCCTAAACGATTATGGATGACATGCAAATCATTGATTTTTCCGGTTTGAAAATCAGACTCGCCTCACCAGAGGATATCATGGGCTGGTCACACGGTGAAGTCACCAAACCTGAAACAATCAACTACCGAACATTCCGCCCCGAAAAAGACGGTCTTTTTGATGAACGAATCTTCGGGCCAACAAAAGATTACGAATGTTACTGCGGAAAATACAAACGAATAAGATATAAAGGAATCGTCTGTGATCGTTGTGGAGTTGAGGTGACATCCTCTGTTGTTCGACGTGAACGCATGGGACATCTCAAGCTTGCAACGCCTGTTGCTCATATCTGGTACTTCAAGGGTGCTTCCAATCCTTTGAGTATCATCCTTGATATCCCGACTCAGACCATGGAACGCATAGTCTACTATGCTCTATTCCTTGTCACCGGAGTCAACAAAGAAAGACAGGAAGAAGTCGCACAGGCTCTTGAAAAACTGAAGGATGAAGAAGTCAAAAAACAGGAAGAATGGTATGAAGGCGAAAAGAAAAAGCTCAAAGAAACGTATGATAAAGAAAAGAAAAGTGTAGAAAAGAAAATATCAAATCCTGAACAAAGGGATCTTGCTATGCAGGAAGTAGATATTAAAGAACGTGATGCATTCCGACGTCTTTCTGATCGCTTTATTGACAGAAAGTCAAAATATGTCGCCATGTATGATCGTTTGACAAAGGTTGTCAAAACTCTAAGACCTCTTGATACTCTTGAAGAGGAAGACTATCTGTTCCTTAAGGACTATGAACTTGAAGACTTTGTTGAGGTAGGAATGGGTGCAGAAGTCATCCAGGATCTCCTGAAAAAGCAGGATCTGAAAGAGCTTATTTCTGAGACCATGAGTAAGATTTCCAAAACCCGTGGTGAAAAAAGAAGTAAACTTCTAAAAAAAGTCAGAATTCTTGAGTCATTCATCAAAAGCGGAACTTCACCTGAGTGGATGATGATCTCAGTCTTGCCTGTCATCCCGCCTGACTTGAGACCTGTCGTTCAGCTTCCTGGAGGAAAATTCGCAACATCTGATTTGAACGATCTTTACAGACGCGTCATTAACAGAAACATACGATTAAAGCAGCTTATTGAGCTCGGAGCACCGGAGATCATTTTGAGAAACGAAAAGAGAATGCTTCAGGAATCTGTTGATTCTCTCCTCGACCTTCAAAAGTCACGTGGACGTGCTCAAACAAGAAGATCGGCAAAGAAACTGAAATCCCTTTCTGACGTATTGAGAGGAAAACAGGGACGTTTCCGTCAGAATCTTCTGGGTAAACGTGTAGATTACTCGGGACGATCCACCATCATAGTCGGTCCGGAGCTCCGTATCGATCAATGCGGTATTCCGAAAGAGATGGCACTTGAACTTTTCAAACCATATCTTCTCCACGAGATCATCATCAGAGGACTTGCACCGAATATCAAGAGTGCAAAGAATTTCCTCGAAGAAAGACCTCCCGAGATTTATGATATTTTGGAAGAAATCACCAAGAATCATCCGGTTCTTTTGAATCGCGCTCCGACACTGCACAAACTTTCAATCCTTGGGTTTTTCCCGGTTTTGACTGATGACAATGCTATCAAGCTTCATCCGACAGTCTGTTCAGGATACAATGCTGACTTCGACGGAGATGCCATGGGAGTCTTTGTACCTCTTTCACAGCAGGCAATTGATGAAGTAAAAGCCCGCATGTTGCCTTACCGCAATTTGCTCAAGCCGGCAGACGGCTCACCGATCGTCATCCCGAATAAGGAAATGGCACTCGGTGTGTACTATCTGACAACCCTTGATAAACATGCAGAGTCTTCTGAAGAAAAAATGAAAATCTTTGCAACTTCCGAAGAAGCTCTGAGTAATTATCATCTTGACAGAATCACACTTCGCCAACCGATTCGTGTACGAATCAACGGTGAAACTGTTGTAACATCGATCGGACGAATTTTGTTCAATGAAACATTACCTATCGAACTTCAGTATGTAAATGAAGATGTTACAGCAGGAGACATCAAAGCGATCGTGGTGAAAGCCATGAAATACCTGTCTCAGGAAGAAGTAGGTGCAATTATTGACCGAATCAAAGATCTCGGTTTCTGGGGTGCTACCGTTTCATGCGGTCTTTCTGTTTCAATCTTTGACTGTAAAATCATTGATGACAAAAACAAAATCATTGCCGAAGCAGAACAGGAAGTAACAAATATCCAGGACAACTTCAATCAGGGTCTGTTGACACTTGATGAAAAGAAACGCATCAGCAATAAACTGTGGATTGATGTCACTGAAAAACTTGCCGACAAAACTTGGGATGCAATCGATGAAGAAAATCCTGTCAAGATCATCATCCGTTCAGGAGGAGCACGTGCTTCCCGCGAACAGTTGAAACAGCTTTCAGCAATGAAAGGACTTGTCGTCGACCCGATGGGTAAGATCATTGAAGTTCCGACCAAATCAAATTATCGTGAAGGCTTGAATGTCTTTGAGTACGTCGTCTCAGCAAGAGGTGCACGAAAGGGTCTGACCGATTCAGCTTTGAAAACAGCTGATGCCGGATACCTGACAAGAAGATTGCATGACGTTGCTCATGACATGATTGTCCGCGAAGTCGATTGTGAAACCGCAACCGGATTGACAATTGATACCAAAGGTGAACGCGGCGATAAGATGATGCTCAGAATTGAAGGCCGTTACACTGCAGAACCTGTAATGAAAGGAAAAAAGACACTTATTGAAACCGGAGTACTCATAGGTGAAGAAGAACTCAAGATAGTCAAAGATAATGAAATTGAACGGGTTGTTGTCCGGACACCTCTTTTCTGTAAATCTAAAACAGGTATTTGTCAGAAATGTTACGGACTTGATCTTTCAACACAGGATGTGGTCGAGATCGGAGTTCCGGCAGGTGTACTTGCAGCTCAATCAATCGGAGAGCCTGGTACACAGCTTACCATGCGTGTCCGCCACTTCGGAGGTATCGTCATCTCTGACGTGACACAGGGTTTGCCGAGAGTCGAAGAGCTTTTTGAGACAAGAAATCCTAAAGTTGTATCGCCGATTACCGAAATTGCAGGTAAGGTTTCTGTCACGGAAGATACCGAACGGGATATGTTTGTCGTCAAAGTTACACCGACAAACGGTGAAGAGGACGAAGCTCAGGAATTCAGTATTCCGACAACTCAGAAACTGAAAGTCGCAGACGGGGATATGGTTCCTGAAGGCACTCAGCTTTCTGAAGGATACCTAAACATCAAAGATATCTTAAGCATCAAAGGTCTGCATTATGCTCAGCAGTATCTTTTGAATGAAGTTCAGAAAGTATACGAATCCCAGGGTATCGGAATCCATGACAAACATTTCGAAGTCATTATCAGAAAAATGAGTGACAAAGTCATCGTTGAGGATGAGGGAGACACCTCGCTTACCAAAAATGAGGTGATATCACGAGTCAAATTCGATGAAGAAAACAAAAAGACAATCGCAGTCGGCGGAAAACCGGCAGTCGGAAAAGTCACGATTTTCGGAATTACAAGAGCTGCCATTTACACAGACTCCTGGTTGTCAGCCGCATCATTTGAGCAGACAACAAACGTTCTTTCAAAAGCCGCGATCAAAGGACAAGTAGACGGCTTGCTAGGACTGAAAGAGAATGTTATAATTGGACGTCTAATACCAGTCACAGAAGACTTAATTAATAAATATTATTTACAGGGTAAAACACAATATGCCAACGATCAACCAACTAGTGAGGAAAAGCCGATTGAAGAAAACGCGGAAATCAAGAGCAACAGCACTGAAGTCTAACTACAATGCAGTCAAAAGACGATATGTAGATAACGACAGTCCGATGAAGCGTGGTGTATGCACAATCGTGCGTACCATGACACCCAAAAAGCCGAACTCAGCTCTTCGAAAAGTAGCGAGAGTACGACTTTCCAACCGAATGGAGGTAACTGCCTACATTCCGGGTATCGGTCACAACCTTGCTGAGCACTCGATCGTACTCGTTCGAGGAGGCCGTGTGAAAGATCTTCCGGGTGTGAAATACCATGTTGTACGCAACAAATTTGACACAACCGGAGTTGATAAACGAACAACATCAAGATCAAAATACGGTACAAAAAAACCGAAACAGAAGTAAATGGCTTGTAGGTAGTAGGCTGTAGGCTGTAGAAAGCATATTGCATTTACAGATATACAAAATACCAACAAGCTACTACCTACCGCCTACGAACTAACAAGTTTATTAGTAACAACAATGCCAAGACATCAATACAAAAGACTACAACCGGATGCAGATCCAGTCTACAATAGTTATGAAGTAGCAAAACTCATCAACTATCTCATGCTTGATGGAAAGAAATCAGTCGCACAGAAAATTGTGTACAAGACACTCGAAAATCTTCAGAAAGAAGATAATGATGCACTGATTACCTTAAATAAAGCAATTGCCAACGTGACTCCGGATCGTGAAGTTCGACCGAGAAGATTGGGAGGAGCTTCATACCTTGTCCCGACAGAAGTCCGCTCAGAGCGGAAACTGCACCTTGCGCTGAACTGGATTTTAGAGGCAGCACGTTCAAGATCAAATAAAGAGTTTCACTCTTTTGAAGACAAACTGACATCCGAAATTGTCGAAGCCGCAAAAAATCAAGGACAGGCTGTTGCAAAAAAACAACAGACCGAGAAGCTTGCAGATCAGAACAAGGCATTCTCTCATTTAAAGTGGTAAGATAATATCATCCTGAATTTCGAAATTCAAAAATCCCATAAAGAAACTGAATTGGGTATATAGAATTTCGATTTTCCTATTTTAGAATTTAAAAAAACATATGGCCCAAAACGTCGTTACAACAAAAAACCGCAATGTCCCTCAAGACAAAATCCGCAACGTCGGTGTTATTGCACATATCGATTCGGGAAAGACAACAACAACTGAACGAATTCTTTTTTACACGGGCAGAAGCTACAAGATCGGAGACATTGACGAAGGAAATACACAAATGGACTGGATGGAACAGGAACGTGAGCGCGGTATCACCATCGTTTCTGCTGCAACGACGACATTTTGGAAAGACGTCCGATTCAATATTATTGATACTCCGGGCCACGTAGATTTTACTGCTGAAGTCGAACGATCACTCCGTGTTCTTGACGGAGGAGTCGTCGTGTTTGATGCAGAAGAAGGAGTACAGAGTCAGTCGGAAACAGTTTGGCGCCAGGCTGATAAATATAAAGTTCCCCGTATCACTTTTATCAACAAGATGGATAAACTTGGTGCAAATTTTGAAGGAACAGTAAAAGAGATTGAAGAAAGACTCGGAGCTCATCCTATTGTCATGGTGTATCCGATCGGAGCCGAAGATACATTCCGCGGCGTAGTCGACCTTATGACTATGAAAGCACTGATTTGGGGAAAAGATGAAAAAGGTATCGAATACGATATTGTTGACGAAATTCCTGAAGAAGTCAAAG
>CAZDDM010000057.1:0-6661 GCA_964504235.1 uncultured Gammaproteobacteria bacterium | reverse complement strand
TGGTTTCGGGTCTTTCCGACAGTGCAAAATCGCCCTATTAGGACTCGCTTTCGCTTCGCCTTCCCAAGATAAGCTTGGTTAAACTAAGAGCACTCAGCCGGAAAACTCGCTGACTCATTCTTCAATAGGCACGACATCATCCTGATAAATCAAGACTTTGTCTGTTTGTTAGCCAATGGTTTCAGGTACTATTTCACTCCCCTCCCGGGGATCTTTTCACCTTTCCCTCGCGGTACTAGTTCACTATCGGTCAGTTTGAGTGTTTAGCCTTGGATCGTGACCGACCCAGCTTCCCACAGGATTTGCCGTGTCCCGTGGTACTTGGGATACTGCTACCGGAAGCATTCATGTCAAATACGGGGCTATCACCCTCTGTGGCTGATCTTTCCAGATCATTCTTCTATAAATACTTCATCGGACATTGCAGTCCCGCAACCCCGAAGCCGAAGCCTCGGTTTAGGCTGTTCCGCGTTCGCTCGCCGCTACTAACGGAATCTCGTTATGATGTCTTTTCCTCCGGGTACTTAGATGTTTCAGTTCCCCGGGTTCCCATCCTCACAGTAAACTGCGGGATTCCATGTATTACTACATAGAGGGTTTCCCCATTCGGAAATCATCGATTGATAATGTCTGTTTGAGGACTCATCGATGTTTTCGCGCTCATACACGCGTCCTTCTTCGGCTCAAACTGCCAAGGCATCCGCCATTGGCGTGATTTCTCCCATCTCTCTCGGTTTGTCAAAATTTTCCTTTCGGAAATTTAAACGGTGTTGAATGAAAGGAATTCATTCAACGAAAGATGGCCTACGTCTTTTCATGTTTCTTACATCAACACAAAATGTGTTGTGTATTCTAAAAAAGACCTTAAATCTGAACGATTTGTTAAAGTTCGTCTTCTTATTTCGCTGTTTGTTATAGACAGTTATTCGTAACTCTCTATGACCAGCACCGAAATTGTGGACCTGACCGGGCTCGAACCGGTGACCTTCGCATTGCAAATGCGATGTTCTAGCCAACTGAACTACAGGCCCAGTCGTATCCGGTCTTGACACTGTTTTTTTGGGTAAAAAAAACACTCGAATGAAATTCAAGCTTAAGGCCAATTTTAACCTATGCTTGTTTTAAATGTCAAGGGCAATTTGCACGTAACCAGTTTGTATCTTTTGGAGCTGTTGGGAGAGCAGGCTGTGCTTCCGATAGTGCCCTACGGATGATTACTGAAAATCATGTATTTGTATAATATCAAACCCTTATAACGCTGTCAAGGGTTAGACTGCGTTTTTCAGATAAATGCGGGGAAAATCATGGTCCGCCTTCTGAACCTGGTGGTTCACCGTTCTCCCCGACCATATCGGCAGGTACCTGAAGTGTATTACCTTCCTGGATAATTTCGGTTTGTTTTTTCGCTTTTGCCGACTGATTTATGAAATACACAACCGTAATAATGATTGAAACTATGAGTAGCAATATAAGTATATATATACGTTTCATATCCAAATTTGAAAAAACTAATAGTTATGGGGCATCCCAAAAGACAAAATAAAATGAATCCGTACCTTCCAGACGGGCGCGGATCCATCCGCCGGTATTCGGGGACGGATTGTTGGGTTCATAGTAATAATAATATTCAAGACTGTTTACGGGATCAATGGGTAACTCTTCAAGATAGCCTCCCGTAACAAGGTCTGTCCACGTTTGATTTCTGTCCCACTGATATGTCGGTGCTGCAGGGGGACACGGTCCGGGATCATTTCCGATACTTGTCTGACACCATCCCCATTCCGCGGGACCCTGGTTATGATGTACCTGATAAAGTTTTACCGCTTTTACGAATTCATTCAGATCAGCTCTTCTTTTGGTATCACGTGCATTCCGCAAAACGTTTGTGTACGAGCTCGTGCCGACAGTGGAAAGAAGTGAAATAATTGAAATGACTATAATCATTTCAATAAGTGTGAATCCTTTGGTACCTAAGAAGCGTTTCATATGAGATACCATCATCGTAGCAATAATGGAGGCACAGGTCAAGCAGGTTTTCATTCCATTATTTCCGTCTTCTTTTGCTCTTGATGTTACTTGCAAAAGTTGTGTATATTTAACATATGACAAAACGAAAATCTATCGTCTGGTTCGAGGAGGTGGGCAAAGATGATGTCGGCCTAGTCGGCGGCAAGGGTGCCAACCTCGGCGAGATGACAAACGCTGACCTACCCATCCCGTACGGATTTATAGTTACTTCGAACGCCTATTTTGAATTTATTAAGGGAGCAAATCTTGCTGACAAGATAAAGCAGATACTCTCTATCGTAAACTACTACAATCCTACCGAAATAGAACAGGCATCGGATCATATCGGTGATTTAATTATGAAATCGGAGATGCCGAAAGCGCTGGCAAATGAGATCATCGAGCATTATGAAGATTTGAATGAAAAAGAAAAGGAATATTTGGAAAAGAAATCAAGCGCTCTCGATCACACATTGGCAAAAATTAAAGGATTATATGAAGAGCCGTTGGTTGCGGTTCGTTCATCTGCTACAGCTGAGGATTTGCCTGATGCATCGTTTGCCGGTCAGCAGGAGACGTATTTGAATGTAAAGGGCGACACATCACTGCTCCACAAGGTAAAGGAATGCTGGGCGTCTCTTTTTACTGCCCGTGCAATTTATTATCGACAGACCAAAGGATTTGATCATTTCAAAGTCGGACTCGCTGCGGTCGTCCAGCGCATGGTCCAGTCAGATAAGTCTGGTATTGCGTTCAGCATTGATCCGGTGACTAATGACAAAAAGAAAATCGTCATTGAAGCCGTTTTCGGATTGGGAGAATATATTGTGCAGGGAAAAGTAACTCCTGACCATTACGAAGTGGACAAAAATACTCTTGTTATTGTCAAAAAACAGCAGGCATATCAAAATCTTAAATTCGTCAGATCAGGACGCGGTAATCGCGAGATAAAGCTGAATAAGAAGGACGGAACCGTTCAGAAGCTCAGTGACAATGAGATACGTGAAGTTGCATTGCTTGTGAAAGATATTGAAGAGCACTATTTCTTTCCGCAGGATATTGAATGGGCAATAGAAAAAGGAAGAGTCTTCATCGTCCAGTCACGTCCGATTACCACCGTGGAGACCAAAATTAACTCGAATGATGCCCTATCGGGAGCAGGAAAGGACGTATTGCTTTCAGGAGCACCCGCTTCTCCGGGTATCGGTGTCGGTCATGCGAATATAATCATGTCACCGAAAGAGATTTCAAAAATCAAAAGCGGAGACATTCTGGTCGCACCCCAAACAAATCCTGATTATGTGCCGGCCATGAAAAAAGCAGCGGCAATTGTCACCGAAAAGGGCGGCAGAACATCCCATGCTGCAATCGTTTCCCGCGAATTAGGAATTCCGGCTGTTGTTGGGGCGGAAGGAGCTACTAAAAAGATTAAGGATGATATGGTCATTTCTGTAAACGGGACGACGGGAGATATCTTCAAAGGAAGTATCGTGACCAAATCACAGCTTGAGAAGCTCGAAGCAAAAAAGCATGCTGATGAAAAGAAAATAAAAACGATTACAAAAGTGTATACCAATCTTGCAGAGCCTGAGATTGCAGATGAAACGGCGAAACTTGACGTGGATGGTGTGGGACTTTTGCGGGCAGAGTTTATGATTGCTGAAATCGGTACTCATCCGAGAGAATTTATCAAGCAAAAACAGCAAAAGCTTTTTGTACGCAAGCTGACCTCGGGACTTGAGAAATTTGCAAAAGCATTCAGTCCCCGACCAATTGTCTACCGGGCAACCGATTTTAAAACCAATGAATACCGCCATTTGAAAGGGGGATCATTATATGAGCCTCATGAAGAAAATCCGATGATCGGGTATCGCGGCGCTTCCCGTTATATCTCAGACCCGGAAGTCTTTTCAATGGAGCTAGATGCTTTGCAGGCAATCTGGGATAAAGGGTATACCAATATCCATCTGATGATTCCGTTTGTCCGTGTACCGTGGGAAATGGTTCGTATCCGTGAGATTATTCGTGATCACGGTCTGCTGAATTACAAGGGATTTAAACTGTGGATGATGGTAGAGGTTCCTGCTGCGGCAATCATGCTTCAGGAATTTATTGATCTCGGAATAGACGGAGTATCAATCGGTACGAATGATCTGACTATGATGCTTCTCGGGGTTGATCGCGACAGTGCGGAAGTCTCAAATATTTATGATGAACGTCATCCTGCCGTGATTTCAATTCTTGAACACATTGTCGAAACCTGTGTTGATGCCGGTATTACCTGCTCAATCTGCGGGCAGGCGGCATCTGACTATCCTGAGATTGTCGAATCACTGGTGAGAAAAGGTATCACGTCAGTATCTGTCAATCCTGATGCAGTACATCGTACACGAGTGCTGATTCACGATATTGAGAAGAAAATCCACAGCAAGTAAACAGAGTTGTTCTTTCTTATCTTTAAGAACCGATTGAATTGCGGTATACTTACCTCATGATCGGCAAAATTAAAGGTGTGATTTCGGAAATTGACGGGAATGTCGCATTGGTAGAAACATCCTCAGGGCTGTTTTACAATGTGTTCCTCACGAATACTCTGCTTTCGAAATGCATGTCCGGAGATCCTCTTGAAGTATATACCTATCATCATATTCGTGAAGACGTGCAGTCTCTTTTCGGGTTTCAGAACAAACAGGAATATAAATTATTTCTTCTTCTCATCAATGTTTCGGGGGTCGGTCCGAAATCCGCATACTCGATCATTTCAAACAGTAAAGTTGATGAGTTAGTAACTGCCGTCCGCACCAATGATTCCAAATACTTTACCCGTATACCCGGACTCGGAAAGAAAACGGTACTGAAAATCATGCTTGAACTGTCTCAGAAGTTTAAATCAGAATTCGTTCTTGAGAACAGTTATGTATCAAAAGAAGATCAGACAGTCGTTGATGCGCTTACTTCTCTCGGTTTCGGAGTCAATGAAGCGAAAGAAATTCTTCCTAAGCTCCCGCAGGGAGCAGCGGTTGAAGAACAAATCAAAGAGGCAATCAGACTTCTCAGTAATCCGAACCTGTAAGGTTTTTTGACCGCAATTTTTCATCCTGTATAATGATACTACTATGGCGAAACTGAATGATTTAGTGAGCTTACGGCCGGAGTCTCTGAATGAGTATATCGGTCAGCAAAATGTCGTTAAAACCCTTCGATTGTTTCTCGATGCCGTAAAAAATCGCGGTACTCCTGCAGAACATATTCTTTTTTATGGGCCTCCCGGTATCGGGAAAACGACGCTTTCTCATATCATCGCCCGTGAACTGAAAGGCACAATCCGTGTCACATCAGGGGCTGCAATCACAAAAACCGGTGATTTGGCCGCAATTCTGACCAACCTGAAGGACAATGATGTCTTGTTTGTTGACGAGATTCACAGACTTCCGAAACCCGTTGAGGAAATGCTGTATCCGGTGATTGAGGATTATTTTCTGGATATTGTGATCGGTAAAGGACCGTCTGCACGTACGGTACGTTTGCCCGTGCCGAAGATTACTGTGGTAGGCGCAACGACAAAACTTGCTCTCATCTCAGCCCCGATGCGGGACCGTTTCGGATTGTTGCTTCGCCTTGATTATTATACCGATCAGGATATGGTTGATATCATTATGAGATCGGCTGAACTTATGCATATCAAAATTACCAAAGGCGCAGCCTCTCAGATTGCCAAGCGTTCACGAAAAACCCCTCGTGTAGCTAATCGCATATTAAAACGTGCGCGCGATATTGTCGAAGTCGACGGACATGAGATGATCGACGAAGATGTAGCTTTAAAGTTGTTTTCACTTCTGGAAATTGATGAGATGGGTTTGTCGGATATTGATATCCAGTATCTCCGCGTCATTGCAGAGCGTTTCCAAAACAGCCCGGTAGGAATTGAAACAATCGCCTCTTCCCTTGCGGAAGACAGAAGAACTATTGAAGAGTTTATTGAGCCGTACTTATTGAGAATAGGTTTTATTAAAAAAACTCCGCGCGGTCGGGTGGTGACACCGAAAGGGTGCAAACATCTCAACATTGCCGTTACGGCACAAGATATAGATCAGCAGAAGTTGATCTGATATAATCGTAGTTATCCGATGCCGCGGTGGTGAAATGGCATACACGCTGGACTTAAAATCCAGTGCCTGAATAAGGCGTGAGAGTTCGACCCTCTCCCGCGGCACAATACTTCATTGCATCATTTATGGATTTTGAACGATTCAGTAAATTTATATCTGAGGATATTCCGGACACCGTAGAAAAAGGGTGTCAGGGCGGATGCGGTAAAGCCCTTATTGTTATCGGACTGTTGGCTGCTTCAGCAGGAATAGGGTATCTTGTGACGAGACCTGAAGTACATGATATTATTGAACCGTTCTTTCCGGATGACGGAACATCCGTCCCTTTTCCTTCAGACAGACAGGATCTTCCTTAATTGAGCATAATTTGTTACAATATGGCTTAGCCGACTTAGCTCAGCGGTAGTAGCACCAATTTTGTAAATTGGGGGTCGTCGGTTCAAATCCGACAGTCGGCTCACTTCAATTCAGACCCTGTAGCTCAATTGGATAGAGCAACTCCCTTCTAAGGAGTAGGTTGTGAGTTCGATTCTCGCCAGGGTCGC
>CAZDDM010000056.1:0-6874 GCA_964504235.1 uncultured Gammaproteobacteria bacterium | reverse complement strand
TGTTCTGCTTTTGGGCGGAAAGTCAAATGTAGCAGACAAACTGGCGAAGTGCTACCAGGAAAAATTTCCCGGTAATTTATTTCTGGGACTAGCGGGAATTTCTGACATAACCTTGCCAAAGAAGGAAGAAGAAAAAGCAATTTTTGATATAGTGGCTGATTACAAGCCGCAAATTATCTTTGCCGCTTTCGGTTCTCCTTGGCAGGAGAAGTGGTTTTGGAAGCACAGGGACATGTTGCAAGGTGTAATCTGTATGGGGGTGGGCGGGGGATTTGATTTTGCCTCAGGGGAGGTCGCACGAGCTCCCCAATGGATGCGTTCGATCGGAGCAGAGTGGTTGTTCCGACTGGTGACTCAACCCTGGCGGATCAAAAGACAAATGAGGCTGATATCATATCTTTTTCTTCTGCTTCAAACGAAGATTGGGTTTACTGACAAATAAACAATTCTTATGAAATCAGAAATACTACATGTATTGTCTTACTACGGTCTCTTTGAGTATGCGCCGACATTTCATGAAATCTTTGTTTCACTGAGAGTAAAAACTTCCAAGGTAAGGTTAGAACAATCTCTAACGGAACTTGTTCAGCAAAAAACTATAGCTAGTGATGGGCGCAGATACGCAAAAAGTGAACAAATCATTTCGTTGTGTAAAGCAAAAAGAGTATATTCGGGAGATCTGAAAAAGAAGTATGGAGATATCCACTGGATATTTAGTCTTTTTCCGACAATCCTATTGATAGGGATATCCGGTTCTTTAAGTATGGATGATGCGGAGGAAGGTGATGATATTGATCTTTTTGTTATTACAAAAGCGGGGACCTTATGGTTAAGCCGGTTTTATGTTCTCCTGATAACCCGACTTATGGCTGTTTTCGGAAGTTCAACAGCACGAAAATTGTGTTGGAATATTTTTATGGAGGAACAGAACCTGATTCTACCTTCGGGAAAACAAAATGAATACACTGCTCATGAGCTGGTACAGTTACACGTTATTTTCGACAGATCGAATCTCACTGAAAATCTGTTTATTCAAAACAGATGGATACTCAAAATTCTTCCAAATGTTCAAATAAATTCAGTTGACATTACCGATAATTATAGATTGTCTTATAAGTCCAAATATATAAAATTAATCGACAATTTGTTCCGCTATTTCCAATTGAATTGGCTAAAAAAAAAGGGGTATGCAGCTGTTGAATACCCTTCTCAGGTCTGGTTTATACAGAATGACTTTGAGAGTAGGATACCGATATCACTAAAGAGAGTGTAGGTGAGCGGAGGTGGCGGGATTCGAACCCGCGCGAGCACTTTTAGATGCTCGGAGGTTTAGCAAACCTCTGCCATAGGCCTCTAGGCGACACCTCCAAATAGTCTTCGGACGTTGGACTTTAGACGCTAGATTGTCTTTCCAACAAGATAAGAATGTGGCTCATATATTGAAGAATATATGTACCTATGACTAAAGACCAAAGACTAGAGTCCTTCCTTGTGCCGGAGAGAGGACTTGAACCTCCAAGATATTGCTATCACACGGCTCTGAACCGTGCGCGTCTGCCAATTTCGCCACTCCGGCTTGCGAATTTGTTTATTATACCATCTTGTAATCCAATCTCCGTTAGAATTCACTTCCGACCTATTGTAAATAAACTATATAAATAACATAAAGAAAAAGTAAGATTTAGGCTTTTGTGACAATTTATACTTTATACTACTCTTGAGAATGTTATTCATTGGAATCTGAAGGAGGTGAAAGCTCATGGGACTTATTGAATTAATTGTAGCTATACTCATTTTTCTCTTTTTAGTGAACTTGATACTGAGTTTTATCCCGGTTCCAAGAGGAATAGGCGGTGCTATTGTCATTGTATTGGTGATATTTTTAGTTTTGCGTCTTATGGGAATGATGTAGTTTATTAGCAGTTACATGAAAGATAGGAGGTGAACACAACATGGCAGAAACCACAAACGAAAGTAGCGGAGCCGGAATGAGCATGGGTATGATGATGGGAATAATGCTGGTCGTATTACTTCTCATACTGTTTTTTATTTTCCGAGGAGGATTCGGAATGGGTGGCACGGGAAATACAGGAGGAACAGACGTCCAGATCCCCGATAAGGTAGATGTGAACATCAACGACGGTGGTCAATAACTTCAATAGGGGTTGAGAATCTTCCGGGAACTCAACCCCTATATTATAGGTAAAATAATTACTTCATAATGGATTTTGATATGCATTGGTGATGCATCTGATTTGGAACTTTATACAGATCTGTGATGTATTTAATGATTTTATTATGAAGAGTACAATAAAGGTAATTATTATTTACTATAAGATATGTCTGAAATATTGAAGCCGGATGTTACAAAAAGCAGAGAATTGAAGGGTTCTCAAATATATATACGCAATAGACCTCCAGTTCGACCTATAGATATGCTGGGAGGAATGGAATCATTTGTAGCCGGTAATTTATATAAGGCGGTACAGAAAAAACATCCTGATGAAGAGAGAGACAAGGTCCGCGAAGTTTTCTATACAGGTCTTGTTGAGAAAAGTCACGTGTATGATCCGAGTATTCTGCGATGGCAGACCCTTCGCCAAAACCCGGTAGGAGATACAAATGCACGTCTGACAGGATTTGAAGGGTATTATGTCGGGTCGGGATTGACACCCGATGAGATTGTACGGAGTATTACGCAACAGGGAACAGAGATCTTGAAAGCACTGCCCGGAGGACTGAAACGGGAAGTATTTCAAACTTTACAGGGACAAGGCGCAACGTTTCCTGCCGTGTTGTGGTTGTCAGCAGAATTTGGAGCACTGCTGGGCAGGTATCGTGCAATGCGTTCACTGAACAATGAAGCCAGACAGTTCCGGGCCGGTCTTCCTGACTTTTCAGGCAGTAAAATACAGTACAACGGCGACACAAGCGTAGAACAGTTCGCAGTCCCTGTCGTTTCTGGGGATCAGATATTCCAGGCACATATGGGAGATATTCAGGATCCGGCGACGCCTTACGGACTTATGCACAAGATAGGTCAGTTAGGACATCCGTTCTATCGCGCCATTATCGGCAGTATAGATCCTGAGGAAATGAGATATCTACAGTATAAACCGGCGGCATGGTAAATTTGTCATAAATATTGACATTCCCGAAAAAAACAGTGTAGAATAAGGTTTGTATGGATATACTAAAACAAAATCTTATTAATCTCGGACTGTCAGAAGAAGAAATTGTTATTTATCTCTCTACATTAGAGCACGGATCAGCTACCCCGTTGGAACTTGCTCGAAACACCGGCATTCCACGTACAACAGTATATCTGTTGATTGATTCTCTTTCTGAGAAGAAACTCCTTTCACTGAGTGCAGACGTGAAAAAGAAACAGTATATACCCGCTTCACCTGAAGAGCTTGTTCATCTTGCGCAGATTAAAAAAGAACAAATGCAGGAGACATTGCATTCGTTAAGAGCGGAGCTTCCTCAGCTGCATGCTCTTTATAGACTCTATCACACCCAACCGAAAATAGCATATTACCAGGGTACAGACGAAGTTATCAAGCTCTTTAAAGAAGCTCTCAAACATGAAAAGATCTATCTTTATGTACTGTCTCAGGAATTTTCTTCATACTTCGGTACATATCTGAACATGTTTCGTGATGAGGTAAGAAAAGGTATGCTCTATACGAAAGAGATTCTTTCCGAGACCGTTGAAAATCTGCAGTATCAAAAGGATAAGAGTTCTATGCGGAATCAGGTATTTTTACTGACAAAAAGCGATGTCATAAATATTGACAGTTTGCTTTATGGTGACAAAGTCATTTTTCTTACCTATAAAAACGGGCAGCCGCATGCAACCGTTATCAATGATAAAGATATCCAAAGTTTTGAGGTAATAAAATTTAATGTCGTATGGAACTCCTTGAGTTTATCCGAATCCAAGAAGTAAGTTTCATGTCTTTTTCTGCTATATAAACGTTTTTTGGCATTCCTTACGAAATAGAGTAGAATAGAACCATGCGGAATATCTACATACTTTTTACCTTAACTATTAATTTACTGTTAGCTCCCGTGTATGTGGAAGCTCAATCCATAACTCAAGTTACTTCTCAGCAAGCAGTTGAGGTGCAGTATTCTGGAGAATATATCCCATCATACACTTCGACAGTCCAAGTACAAAAGGACGGGAGAATCAGTGTAAATGAAGAGATTTTATATGATTTCGGAACAGACGAAAGACACGGAATATTCAGAAAAATCCCGACTGATAAAACAAATGACGAGGGAAAAGTATATCGGATGGATATTGAAGATATATCCGTGGACGATGGAAATGGTACTGCATACCCTTTTGAAACTTCGCGTGAGGGGGATATGTTGGTACTAAAAATCGGAGATCCCGACAAGACAATAACAGGCAGACACACGTACGTCATCAGATATACAGTTGCCGGAGCTTTGACATATTTTACGGAATCGGATGAGCTCTATTGGGAAGCTATAGGCAGTGATTCCAATGTCCCGATTGCCCAGGCGACAGCCGTCGTGAAACTTCCTGAGGAGATCAGCGAGGAGCAAATACAATATACCTGTTTTGTCGGTTCTGCCGCTAGCACCGCAACAGACAGATGCACCGTAGCCGTATCAGGATACCAGCTTATGTACTCTTCAGAGCATTTGGTGCCATATGAAGGTTTAACTGTTGTAGCAAGATTCCCGATGGGAGTTGTTTCGGTTCTTGAACCGAAAGAGGTGGTTAGTTTTTGGGATACCTTAATCGGGAAAATTACGCTATTCGGTATTATTGTAGCTGCCTTGTTATGGTACATAGTATATCCACTGTGGTTGCCGATAAAGTGGTGGATGCACGGTCGTGATCCCAAGCATCAGGGAATAGGGGAGACATCAGCATGGTTTAGTGCTCCTAAATTACCGAACGGACGTGAACTTACACCTGCAGAAGCAGGGGCAATAGTTGATGAAAAAATACAACTTCAGGAATTTACCGCTCTGGCAGTCCAACTTGCACAAAAAGGATACTTGAAGATCGTCGAAAAGAAAAAGAATGATTTTGAGCTGCACAAGACGAAAGACTTTGTCGGAGATAAATCATTATTGAAATATGAGAAACTTTTTTTAACAGAGGTTTTTTCCGACGGATCTGAGCTGAGACTCAAGGATAAAGATACAGATCTTGCGAAAACAGTGAGTTCTGTTGAAAAAGAAATGTATAAACAGTTAATTGCTGATAAACTGTTCCCCAAAGATCCCGATAATATCCGGAAGTATTATGCTATTATCACGGGTCTGGCAACTTTCACCTTCAATATTCTTTTGGTCATCTCCGCAGGCATTTTCGGACGGATAATGCCTAGAAAAACGCTTGAAGGAGTGCATGCCGCGAACATTGCAAAATCTTTAAAGAATTTTCTCACTTCCCAGGAACGACAACTGGAGTTTCAGGCAGACCGGCAGATGATGTTTGAAAAATTATTACCGTATGCGATTTCTTTCGGAGTGGAGAAGATTTGGGCAGAGAGGTTTAAGGATTTGACTCTTTCGCAGCCTGCATGGTATCAGGGACAGACAACAGGGGCTTTTACCGCACAATCATTCAGCAATTCTCTTCATAGTTCATTTGCTTCTTCAATGAGGGCAGCAACGACTTCCACAACCTCAAGCTCCGGCTTTTCGTCGGGTTTCAGCGGAGGATCGGTAGGCGGAGGAGGAGGGGGAGGAAGTGTCGGCAGTTGGTGACAGAATACAGGATGGAACGTCTGGAACAAAGGATATATGACGAACAGGGGGCTCATCAGGCTTTATCACGGGTACGGGCTGCATTCAACCTCCTATCGAGGAATGTATTTGTCGTACATGATAATGCTCCGGTCATAGCACATGAATTAGACCTTCCTCTTGAAACAGTCATTGAAGTATTCCAAACTCCGCACCCTGTACTCTTTCCTGATGTGCCGGCTGCTTTTGAGAGAATGTCTGCAGCTGGTTCTTTACCGATTGTGTGGACACAGGGTCATCTCGACCAGGATAAGGATTTTGGATTTTTACAATCAGACCAGGAACTTTCCTTTCAGGCACTGAAGATTGTAAGGTCAGGTCTGCATGGCCATCTTATACCGTTTGGTCAGAGACTTTCCCAGTTGGGATTGCCGCACATAGTCGGAGGTTTTAATAAGTGTGACCCCCGCATAGTTCTTCCTGTGCTTGAAAATGCATGTGAAGGGGAAATTGAGCGTGTTTTTGCCGTCGATGATTTGAGTGATAACCTGGAACAGATGGTAGAGCTGTGTATGGGTACCGGAATCTCCTATGTCCCGCTTCTGATAGACCGAAAGAAAAAAAGCCGGACGGCAGACATATATTCTTTTGATGAATTAACGTTCGTAGAAAATTCTTTATATCTCCTGGATCTCGATCGTACACAAATAGATACTGACGGAATGAAGCAGGAGATGTTTGCCAGGCTGGCTTGCTGTATTGAGTAAAGTTAGTCTGAAAAATCACTGTACACGTTGCTCAAGTAATTATGAATTTCATCCTGATGAAGTCCGTAGTAGGTGCCGAGCATAGCCGCAAGATTGATCCCCATAAGCGTCATATAAGGACCTAATTTCCTTTGAGCTGCATCCTGTTTGAGCTGTTGTACTTCATCAAAAGGGCCGTACTCAGGCGGAAGCTGAGACTGTTTGAAACGGTCATAGGATACTTTCGCGCTGATTGCCGTTGTGACAGCATCACATATTTCCTGGTACGGGACTTTCAGTAGTGTATCTGACGACACGGGGAACCTTCTATCAACGAAATTCTTTACCTGAGGCTGAGAAAGAATTGTCGGTATACTGATTGCGGCCGC
>CAZDDM010000055.1:0-7121 GCA_964504235.1 uncultured Gammaproteobacteria bacterium | reverse complement strand
GGTGTTGCTGACTCGACTTTTCCTTCGGTAAACAATGCAATGAAATTTCGGGCATTCAGAAAGTTATGTCTCAGGTCAAAAAGGATGAGCGGTGATGAGAAAAAAGTAAAGGAAAGAATCGCCGGTAGTAAACCCGTAAGCAGCTGTTTATTCTTTTTCTCTTGAAAAAAATGAAAGATATAAACAAAAAACAGAGGGAAAAAGAGAAACAGTGCTAAATAATGGAGCTGGATCGAAAAGGAAAGGAACGCCCCGAACAGGATGCTCATGATGCGCTTTTTAGTCGTCAGCCACTGATAACAGAAATATAATGTCAAAAACGTAAATATCGGGAGCAGATTCGGATTCCATGAAAAGCGGGACAGATACACCAATGCATAGGAAAAGACTGAAAAGATAAGGAATAAAATTGCTGTCCGTTCATTCACAAGCCTTCTGACAATCAGATAGCTGATAATCATTCCGGCTATCGACATGAATGCCACGCCGTAAGCAAGACCGACCGGATCGAAATTGGAGAGAAGTATAAAGGGAGCGATCAGATAATAATAAAACGGTCCCAGATACACCATTCCGACCGAACTCGGCGCACCGATTGAAGGAAAATGCTCAAACGTGACTATCCGTTTTACGATAAGCGCATCCCTGCCCTGATCTCCCAGAAAGGTGATAAAACCTGACAGATCATACAGCCTTAAAAAGGCTCCGATACCGATAAGAGTCAGGATCGTGAAATAGATTATTCTTTTATGCATGACAAAAATGGTAGAATACGGTATGGATAAAAAAACTATCTCATACCCTCAATTAGTATCCATTATAGCAGTTATCATCGTATCTACTTTACTGCTTTATCTGCCGTTTGCCACCAATACCTTGAAGTATCTCGGATTCAATAAGGATACATCTATGCAGTATGTGTATCAGAATTATGACGGACTGTACTACATCGTTCCTGCGGTTTCCTGGTACAATCCGAAAGCTATAGAGGCGATGAGGCTTGAGTTTACGCTACCCCTTGAGTACTATGCCGCTCATCTTCCGCTATATCCGTTTTTTATCGCTTTACTGGCACCTGTTCTCGGATATCTCAATGCAATGCTCGGAGTCACTATTTTGTTTACGATTGCTTTTGCGTTCATGTTTTACTATTTCGTCCGGCACTTCAATCTGACAAAGCACCCGCTTGTATTGACTTCCGTATTGCTTTTCCTGCCCCGTTTTTTCATCATACGTTCAGTCGGTGCTCCTGAGACACTGTTCATGTTTCTCATAATTGCATCCATATTCTTTTTCGAAAAGAAACAATATTTTGCCGCAGGGATTTTAGGAGCTCTGGCCACTATGACGAAGACACCGGGTATTTTACTCTTCGGGGCATACGGATTGGTTTTTCTTGAACGGATTATTCGGGAAAAGAAGTTCTCATTTCACTGGCTGTGGATCGGTTTGATACCCGTCGGTCTGCTTGTCGTATTCGGGTTATATCAAATACAGTACAACGACTTTTTTGCATATTTTCATACGGGCGGAGTAGTCCCGATGCCGTATCCGTTTTCCGTTTTCAATTCTCAGGCCAAATGGGTTGATACTCCCTGGCTTGAGGAAATAATGCTGTACTTTATCCTGTATCTGTTTGCGATTATTTCATTAAAAGATACAAAATACCGAAGTTTATTTTATTTTCCGCTGCTTTTCTTTATGTTCGGAACGTTTGTCCAGCACAGGGATTTATCCAGGTACCTTTTGCCGCTGTGGCCGTTTGCCGCGATTGCATTTGAAAAAACACTCACGTCGAAAAAATTTCTCCTGGTGCTCATCCTCCTCCTCCCTGCAATATATCTTTATGCCTGGAACTTTCTTCTTTCGAACGTCATCCCTGTTGCTGATTGGCGGCCGTTTCTGTAAAAAAGGAAGAAATGACATATCAAATCCGCATAGACAAAGATTTCTCCCAGAGGTATCATGTTAATAAATACATAATTACTTTTTGAGCTATTGAATGAAGAACATAAAATCAGTGATTGGCAAAGCCTTCTCCTTTTTTAAGAGACAATCACTTTGGAAAAAAATCGGTATTGTTATCCTTCTTCTTGTAGTCAGCGCAAGTGCCGTATCTTCTTTGACTCATAAAAACGGTCAGAAATACAATGTAGAAGCTGTAAAACGGGCGGATATTACAGAAAGTGTAGATGAGTCCGGAGTTGTAAAAATTTCTGCCCAAACAGATATTTATTCACCGACAAACGGCGTTATTGAAGAATTGTATGTATCAAACGGCGCAATAGTTCAGCCTGGGGATGAATTATTTAAAGTCAAAAGTACGGCAACACAACAAGAAAAGCAGGCTGCATATGCAAGCTACCTTTCGGCCGTTGCAGCACTGAATGCCGCTAAATCGAATCGGGAGGCACTGCAGGCGGATATGTTTGCAAAATGGGATACATTTAAGGAACTTGCAGAAAGTGACAGTTATGAAAAAGATGACGGCACTCCGGATTATGAAAACAGAGCATTGCCGGAATTTCATATTCCCGAAAAACAATGGCTTGCAGCAGAACAAAAGTATATTGATCAGGAAAAGGTAATTGCACAAGCACAGGCTGCGGTTAACTCATCCTGGCTCGAATATCAGGCAACACAAACAACAGTTGTAAAGTCCACTGCTGAAGGGACAGTATCTAATCTTTCGGTAGTATTAAATGATTCAGTGACTGCTTCAAGCGGGAATGCAGTATCCATTCCCGGTGTGAGTTCAGCATCGGTAAAACCGGTACTTACCGTCGCAGACTTCAGTGTCATTGGTGTACTGTTGTCGCTTGGGGAATCGGACATTAATAAGGTTGAACCCGGAGATGAGGCTGTTATTGATGTTGACCCGATCGATAACAGAAAATACAAAGGTTTTGTTTCGCGGGTTGATGAGATCGGTTATGATGATGGCGGAGTTATGAAATATGATGTGTTTATTATTATTCAGGACCGTGATAATCAACTGAAAGCGGGAATGACGGCCGATGTCGTAATGATAACGGAAAAACTTGTCAATGCATTAAGCGTTCCCAATACTGCAGTTAAGCCATATGAAGGCGGGAAAGCAGTTCAGATTGTAAATGATAAAAACGAACTTGAGTTTGTGCCTGTACAAGTGGGTGTAAGGGGAGAACAAAGAACGCAAATTCTAAAAGGCATTTCGGACGGTGAAGAAATTGTTGTATCGCTGAAAAATGAACAAGTTGAAAGGCCAGGATTATTCGGCCAGTAACAGAATGAATGACAAGCAAAACTCCTCTTATCGAATTACGAGACGTGACAAAAAAATATCCGCTGGGGGATGGTGAGTTTTATCAGTCGTTGTACGGTATTTCTCTCACAATATATGAAGGTGAATTCGTTGCCGTAATGGGACCTTCCGGCTCGGGAAAATCTACGACCATGCATATTCTCGGGGCTCTCGATACACCTACATCGGGGAAATTTTTATTTAAAGGCAAAGATATCAGTTCGTACTCAGACGATGAACTTGCCGAAATTCGTAATCAGGAAATCGGCTTCGTATTCCAATCATTTAATCTGCTGCCCCGTACGACTGTTTTTAAAAATGTAGAACGCCCCATGATGTATGGAAAAGTACCTTCAGAAGAACGGGAAAAACGGGTGATGGATGCCCTAAAGCTTGTCGGAATAGAAGATAAAGCTCAAAATTTATCAAATCACATATCAGGCGGACAAATTCAAAGAGTCGCGATAGCACGTGCAATCATTATGAATCCGTCAATCATTTTGGCAGATGAGCCGACGGGAAACCTGGATAGTAAAACGGCTCATGAAATTATGGGATATCTGCAGGATTTGAACAATAAAGGAAGAACAATAGTCGTTATAACCCACGAAGAAGATATTGCCAATTTTGCCAAGAGAAAAGTCCGCATTGTGGACGGGAAAATAGTATCAGATACCAGTACTTAATATGGAATATCAGGAAATAATCAAATCAGCGATCATTTCACTCAGAAGGAATATTATGAGGACGAGCCTTACGATGCTTGGGATTATTATCGGAATAGGCTCTGTCATTATGATTGCTTCCATCGGCCAAAGCGCCATCGCTTTTGTTACGAATGAGCTTTCTTCTTTCGGAACGGATTATTTTCAAATAACGCCGGGAGGTGACCTTTTCAGCGCAGCAGGAGGAGCGAGTCAGGATCCCATAATTTTGGAGGATGCGGAAGCTATAGAAGACGCCGATATTTCAAATATCGAGTCAGTAGCTCCCATCGGATATACATCCCGTTTCATCTCTGCAAACGAGGAGCAGGTAAATGTGTTTGTGTACGGTATTACCCAAACCGGACAGAATATGCTTAAGCCGGAACTGGTCTACGGAGAACTGCTCACGGATGCAAACAGCAATGACCGCGTTTTGATACTGGGAATCGATTCTTCTGAAGAATTATTCGGCGAAGGAATAAATCCCGTCGGTGAATCGGTGCGTATAGATGATGCGAGATTCAAAGTAATCGGGGTCACCAAAAGCGACAGTGCCCTTATGGGGAGGTTTTTTAATTCAGCAGCAATTATTCCGCTGGAAGTGTTAAGTGAAGATATTAGGGGAGATAAGGAACTGGCGGAAATAGATATAAGTGTCGAAGATACCAGTTATCTGAATCAGACAATGCAGGATGTTGAGTTTTTTATGCGAGAACGAAAAAATATCGACGACGATGAAGACAACAACTTTACCCTAACGAGTTTTCAGGAATCTCTGGATACGGTCAATACTATAACGGGCTTACTGACCACATTAATTGCGGGTATTTCCAGCATCTCACTTGTTGTAGGTGGCGTCGGCGTTATGAATATTATGCTGGTTTCCGTAACGGAACGAACTAAAGAGATCGGCCTTTTAAAATCAATCGGCGCAAAACAAAATGATATTCTGACTCAATTCCTTATAGAAGCAGTTGTCATGACAGTGATCGGCGGAATTATCGGAATTATTCTCGGTATTTTGGGGGCCTATGGAGTTTCTGCTGTTGTGGGGATCCCTTTTGTATTAAGCATATCCTGGATTATTATTGCGGTTGTCGCATCTACTCTCGTCGGTATCATCTTCGGATTATATCCCGCAAGAAGAGCTGCCGCTCTTTCTCCGATCGATGCATTACGATACGAATAATCTCTTACCGTCTGCTTTTTAATCTATTACGCTGAATTTATCTCTTCGGAGTATTCTGAATGATGTTATGAATTTGGCAGAAGCTTGTTGCGAGGGAGCCATTCGATCATGCTACACAAAGTTTTCATATCAAATAAGCCTGCCCCGGTACGGGATACGGGGGGACAGTTTGTTGATCCTAGGGATCCGCGGGCACGTTTTCTTCATGAGTTTCGAAGCAGTAAGTCGCAAGGATCTCTCGAAGAGATCAGAAGAAAATCGGGCAAAGTTCTTCTAAAAGTAGAAACCGTTTTTCCCTTCAAGTTTTTTCCGACGAAGCTTATTATCGATGTTCACCGAGTCATTGTTATTGAGCAAACATTTTTATTTGCCGATACCATACGGAGTATTCCGATCCAGAATATTCAGTATGTCAGGTGTGACAGAGCTCTATTGTTCGGTTCACTCTGTATACGGTCCTACGGTTTCAGTGATCGTGAAGTAGTCATCAAGCATTTATGGAACAAAGATGCATTGTGTGCCCGAAGGCTTATCGAAGGACTTATTATCTGTTATGAAGAAAATATCGACCCGATGGTTTTAGGAGACGGAGATATCTGTGACAATCTGCAAACTATCGGAAGAGAGTATGTCGGAGAAAATTGATCATTACTTCTGGCAGACGGGACAAAAAAATGTTCCTCTTCCTCCGAGTTTTGTCCGCACGATGACCGTACCGCATTTACTGCAGTGTTTCCCGTGCTGATGATAGGTTTTAAAGTGTTTCTGGTATCCCCCGGAAGTGCTGTCAGGGAGTACATACAGTTCATCTTTCGCTGATGATCCTTTGAATTTCAGACCTTCCGCGATTGTCTTTTTTATTGCTATATAAATGCGTTTACGTTCTTCTTGTGATAACGAACTTGTTTGTCTTTCAGGATGAATTCCCGCCTCCCACAGTGCATCGTTGGCATAAATGTTCCCGATCCCTGAGATAATAGTCTGATCAAGAAGTACGGTTTTTACGGGACGTTTGGTTTTTATCAGACTTTTTACGACATACTGCGCAGTAAACTGTTCTGACAGGACATCAACACCTGTCGGATGTTCCGGCGTATCCGCAAGTTTTGCCCAGCCGAACTTACGAAGATCATTGAAATACAATACAGAACCATCTGTGAAATAAAATACCATCCTCGTTGTTTTGGCAGGCATTTTGTTCGAGTTTGCAAGAGGAATTGTATTGGGATACTCCGCATAATTTTTATCTGCAGCGTAGAGAATCTGTCCTGATAATTTCAGATGAAATGAAAGATACTGTTTTCGTCCTTTTTTTTCTAATACGAGAGTGAGTACTTTTCCTTTCCTATCAGTATCAATTACAACCGCATTTTCCAGATCTTTAGGATTACCATGGAACATCTTGGGAACCAAAATTTCGCAGCTTCGTATTTCTTTTCCGATAAGACACTGATGGAGAAATAATCTGATTGTTTCTACTTCAGGAAGTTCGGGCATGGTGTTATGAGACTTTTTTTACAAAAGCAAGTATCTGTTTTTTGAAATTCTCGAAAGAGTATTGCTCGGCTGATTTCCGTGCCTGTTTCTTCATTTCGATCAGCTGGGGATCGGAAAGCTTCTCAAATGTGCGGATTTTTTCCATAAGGTTTTTGGTATCCAATTCACGGTACAAATATCCGTTTTTCCCGTCCTGAACAGTCTCTTTTAGACCGCCTGATGCAAGAGCAATTACAGGGATACCGTAACCCATAGCTTCAATCGGTGCAATACCGAATTCTTCATCAACCGATGCAAACAGAAACGCCTTAGCGTGACTGTACAGAGCTTTAAATGTATCATCATGCACATTTGAGAGAAATTCGACGTTTGGACCGGCAATACTTTTCAGATACTCTTCATCACGTCCGGTTCCGATAATTTTCAGTTTGAAATCAGCTTCATT
>CAZDDM010000054.1:0-7159 GCA_964504235.1 uncultured Gammaproteobacteria bacterium | reverse complement strand
CGAAATTCTTTACCTGAGGCTGAGAAAGAATTGTCGGTATACTGATTGCGGCCGCTTGGAGAATTGACCTTCCGGCATGAGTCCCGAAAAACTCCCACCATGCATTACCCCCTTCGTTTACGGGAATTGCTTTTGCCTCTGTTCGGGCACGATACCAGCTAGGGAAGAGACCTGTCATCCCTGATGTCATCGCCAGAATTTCTCCTGCAGGAGAACCTTTAGCATGTGCCTGATACATACGAGTCATGGCAAGAAATGCATTGTTTGTCCGATCGGTGACTGCGTCGTATAGTGCGCCGTTACCTTTACCATAGGTGCCGTTGAGTTTTGCCATTTTCCCGTCTACAGCATCCGCTACGAGTCCTGCTGAAAGGACAATAAGAGGGGTCATACTTTGTTTTTCGCCGTAAGGAACCTTCTGTGACTGGTACATTTGCATAAGAGAGCCGGCCGCGACCCCAAGGCCTCCTGCAATAGTCACCTGGTCAGCCGTAATTTCGGGGAATATCCCGTGAATCTTCTCAGTAGTCCACTGGAGAGGAGGATCGGTCATTTTCCTGAGCCATGATCGGGTGTCCGATGGTTCATTCGGTTGTGGAGAAAGTAATTCATGGCTCATAAAAAAAGTATTATACTACCAATTTTTGCTTTCCTTCAACTCTTTGGCATGATACAATATCAGGTACAGATACTGATCCCGTAGCTTAATTGGATAGAGCATCAGATTGCGGATCTGAAGGTTGGTGGTTCAAGTCCACTCGGGATCGCAAGTTAGACGTTTGACGATAGACAGTAGTCAACGGACCATCGACCGACGACTATAGTCCAATGACTGATAGGGGGCGTAGTTTAATGGTAGAATAGAGGTCTCCAAAACCTTTGATGGGAGTTCGATTCTCTCCGCCCCTGCATCATATCCTCCGAAAAAAACCTTCTTATAGCTTTATTCTACTCAACAACTAGGAATCAATCTCTGCACTTAGCACTGTTATATAATAGTAATACATGTCGACTGCTGAACAGGTGCTTACAGCACTTGGGCAAAACGAAAATGTTGTAAAGTCTCCGGCTCAACAAGAGCAGGAAGATTTGTTATTGGAACTTCCTGAACAATGGAAGTCTGAAGACTTTTGTCACAGAGCTGATCCGTATATTTTCTCTTTCGAAAACTCATATGTCGGGATTTTCCAAGGAGAAGCAGTATCCGCCCCTCCCGAAGGTCTCGCGTACCGTTTCGCTCCGTCAATACCAGCAATGGGATCAGCTTCAGATATTCACCTACGCTTTGAGAACCATGGAGATAAGCTGTTGGAGTTCTGGGCGCCTGAGATATTCCAATCCGAGCATGAGTACCATTTGCTCGTTGCCGCTTCAAACGGGGATAATAATACTCATCGGATGCAGCATTATACGACTGAATCCCTAACATATCCGTGGCGCTGGAGTGAAGAATATCCCACGTCATCATGGGCGATTGATATGACCTATGTACCTGAAATTAACGCTTTGATCTATTCAGGCTGGGAACATGATAATGACGGATTTCCGCAGCATATTTTTGCTATGCCTGCCGCCAAGAACCTTCGTCCTGCCGGAGATTCAGTGATCATCGGAAGTCCCATATATCCTTACTGTTGTCGTAATGATGAAATCCTTCGGGGGAACGGATTGCTTGAAGGTCCCCAGGCATTAAGGATTAATAATGAATTGTTGGGTCTGTGGGTCGCGGTATCAGGAAGCTGGTCGACTGATTATACGCAGGCAGTCATGTGGCTTAAAGACCATGATAATCCCTTTCACAGAGATTCATGGTTGCTTGATACTGATCCCTGGTTTCCGCAGGGTTACGGCATTGGTCATGGAATGACACTGGATATGGGTACAGAGGATCTTATATATGTAGGTCACAGGAAGACAGTAAAAAGTCCGGGATGGGGTGACAGAGTCTCTTTTTATATGAATATCCCAAAACGGGATCTGCTTCAACGCAGGGATATCATTTTGGGCAAACATGAACATGATTGTCCTATTGAAACTTAACTCCCGATCTAGGATACTGAAAGTATGTCGGACCAATTAGAAGAAACACTCCAGGGCAGAGAAGATACGGAGACTTATACTCCATTACCTGCACACGTCCACAAAGTCCGCAGATGGAAGCAGATATTCTTTATGAGTCTTGTCCCGTTAGCCATTATTGTCGTCGGGCTAGTGGTTTATATGAGATATCAGGAATATTTAGCCCAAAAAGGTTCGATCGGTACGATAAGCGATGAAATTGCTCCGACGGCGACACCGATACCGACAGTAACGCCGACAGAAATTATAACCGGTGTTCCGATGGACTGGGCCTTAAAAAAATCACAGACGTGCGGAATATCTCTTGTCATTCCTCCTGCTGAAGATCCGTATATCATCCCGCGCGATCCGAATACTCAACCCTCAGCAACTGACGAAGAGGGTAACTACTGGATATTTGAAGAGTCAGATGCGGAGCTCTTTATGTTTAAACATATGACCCGTGCAATTTTCAAAAACCCTGAGCGAGCCGGCAGCGGCTATGTTTCAGCGGCAGTCGAAGTTTATTGTGATGACAATCAGGAAGGGTATACAACCGATGAACTCATGGTATCTCTGGAAACAAGCTTGAATGAGAATTTTTCCGTGATTCGTGTAAAAGAGATACTTGATGACCAGAAGTGGGGCACCGCGGTTAAGATGGTACGGTTTCAGGGTGGAACATTCGGCAATGAACAGTATTACTTACTTGCTACAAACTCACATATCTATCTTGTGCGATCTTTCGGAGGATCTTCGAATACTGATGTGACCGCAGTAAGGGATCAAATTTTTTCTCAGCTTCGCTTTGAATAATTTTCCGTATGGCCGCTTCAGCCCATTGATGAATATATGCGCTCATGCGAAGGCGGTCGTATCCGGTATGATTCTGAAGTTAAATCTTTTTAAAAGCCTGGTCCAAATCAGCGATAATATCGGCAGGGTCTTCAATACCGATTGATATGCGGATAAGCCCCTCACTGATGCCTGACGCTTTTCTTTCTTCAGGAGTCAGCTCAGAATGAGTCATCGATGCAGGGTGTTCAATCAGGCTTTCGACAGCACCAAGGGAGACTGCCAGAATTATCATCTGAACTGCATTCACGAGTTTTTCACCCGATTCGTATCCGCCCTTAATCTCAAATGACATCACGGAACCGAATCCGTTCATTTGTTTTTTTGCCAGTTCATGCTGAGGATGAGATTTCAGACCCGGATAGTATACTTTTTCAACCATCGGATGATTCTCAAGGTATTCTGCGATTTTAAAGGCGTTCTGCTCCTGTTTCCTGAGACGGATCTCCAGAGTGGAGATGCCTCTCATAATCAGATAGGCTGTAAACGGAGACATGGTTGGACCGTAAAATATATAGCTTGAAGCGAAAAGAGGATCCATATGCTTCAGTTTCCCAAGAATTGCACCGGCTATGACGTCAGAGTGTCCTCCGATATACTTGGTAAGACTGTGAATGACGATATCGACGCCCATATCATGAGGATATTGGAACGGCGGCGGCGCAAACGTGTTGTCGATGATCGAAATAAGATTATGTTTTTTTGCAATCCTGACGATTTTATTGATATCCACCACTTCAAGAAGAGGATTGGTCGGTGTTTCGAAATAAATAACTTTTGTCGTTTTATCAATCTTAGATAAAATTTCATCTTCATTGTTGGCATCGACCATATGGACGGTAATGCCGTATCTGGGAAGAATATGGGCTATAAACTCGTAAGTACCGCCGTAAAGCACTTTATGAGCGATGATTGAGTCTCCCGCTTTTAAAAAATGGAGGAGTGTGAGGGAAATAGCAGCCATTCCGGATGAAGTCGCGAGAGCCCGCTCCGTATGTTCCAAAGCAGCCAGTCTCTTTTCCAGAGCATACACGGTGGGATTGGTAAACCGGGAATAGATCAGCCCTTTTTTCTTTCCTGAAAATCTCAGTGCTCCCTCCTTTGCAGTCGGGAATTGGTAAGTGGAAGACGGATAGATCGGAGGAACAACGGACCCGAAGTGCGGATCTGCTTTATGTACTCCTATGTGGATGTTTTGTGAAGAAAATTTCAACCAGTTCTTCATGATGATAAATAAAACGTTAACTTACAAGTATGATAACATATGAAACAGCGTTTCGAAAGGAAATAACTCATTCAATAAGTATAGATTTAGAAACATCTATAGCCACATACACAACATTGTGTAATGAAGAATAGGGAGTATTACTGTTTTTGACCGTCTTGTGCCGGTGCAGTGCTATTCACCTGATTTTGCAGGTTTTGCAACACCGAATTCAAGGCTTCACTTGCAGGTTGAGGTGCCGCAGCTGGCTGTTCAGCTGGAGCAGGTGCGGCTTCCGTTGTCGGTACAGTCGGTTGGGTATTCCCCACGGTCACATCAGCAACGGGAGCTTCTTCGGTTGTTACTGCATTTGCTGCCGGTTGTTGATCATCTGCCAATGAAATTGGTCCGATTGAATCATTTGCCGTCGGCGCAGCCGGAGTAAGCGGGGCAACCGGTTGGGCTATCGGCATTTCTTCTGACGGTGTTACAGTGGAGTCATCATGAGAGAGGGATTCCACGGCAATCGGCGCCGGTGCAGGTTCTGCTGCCTGTGCAACCGGTTGGGAACCAGCAGGTGCCTGAGCATCTGTTGCAGGGGAAGTATTTTCCTGTTTAGCTTCTGCAGGTTTTGCGGCATCTGCATTCATATCCGTAGATGAAGCTGCAACGGCAGCTGTTTGTACGGGCTGCGCTGATGCAGGTGCTAAACCGAGTGCCTTATCAAACTCTTCCTGTGTAAAACCTTTCAATACAATAGGCTCACCGGAATCTTTTTCGATTTTTGTAACGGGAGTGCCGGCAAAATTATTGGAGACGGCAAGCATTTCAGTCAGAAAATCACGGTTGGTTTCGAGATTTTTTTCTTCAAATTCCACATTGTTCTTTTTAAGGTATTCTTTTTCTGCTTGTGAGAATTTACAGTCATTGATTGTATAAACGGTAATTTTCATATGATAATGGAATTTGATAACACTGTATCTCTATCGATACTCCTTTCAATCATTATGATGAAACACTGATACTTTGTCAAGCTTAGATAGTCGGGCTTGATTTTCGCTTCATCATGTACAAAGTCACGGCAATTCCGACTACTGCAATGCCGATTATTCCCATAAAAATCAGGAAATACGGACTGGTACCTGTCTGTGGCTGGCCTCCTTCAGCAGGTGCCGGTGAAGCAGCTGTTCCTGCCGGTGCAGTCGGTGCCATTGACCCGGTATCGGCAGAGCGTGGCTGAAATGACGGTGTGACGGTTGCTCTCGGATTGGTGGATTCGGTCACATACTGATACGGGTTAACTTTTTCTACCTGCATAAATTCATTGTTCTGGGCCAAGAACTGTGAGGTGGTCACGCTGACTTTACTGCCGTCTGCAGTCGTGTATGTCACGGTGTAAGGATTTTTCGGCAGGTGATTGGATGTGATTCTGAAAAAGCCGTTCTCATTGGCCTGGACCTGATAAAGCGGTCGGGGTGAGAATGAGACATAAATGCTCACCATTGCATTCGGGATAGTATGACCCGTTGAGTCATATGCAAATCCTTCCAGATACGTCGGGATCGGCTCAACAGTAAAGCTTACAGTTGATTCCTGTGCTGATACTTCAGGAACAAGAGCACTCAGGATTTTCTGAATGTGTTTCATGATCGGTGAAGTTTTGGTCTGTACGGGATTGACGGTAAGAGGTTCAAAGGATACTTTGAAATTCTCTCCGGCTTGGAGATCAGTTTGCTTGGCACTGATACTATAGGAAAAGTTGTTATCCGGTGAAGGACCTCCTGCTCCGGGCGCGTATTCTTTCTTAGCGCGGCAGTTCGGGATGCCTGAAAGGTTGGAACAGATCTCAAGAACAAGCGTTGCCGGTGCGTTGACCCGTCCTGTGATTTCAACTGCTCCTCTCGGAGTTGTGTTAATCACGCTACTCAAGACCTGGAATACGAATTGCGGTCTTTGCTGTCCGGGTTTGACTACCAGCGGAATATTCTTTACCTGACGCGTCCCAGCTTTTTCATAAATCGGCTTGGAATTGGAATAATAGTTTTTTCCTGTCGGATAAATCTTGGCTACTGAGGCTGGGATAGTCACCTGCTTGTCAGCCATGTGCTGATAGACACCGTGCTGCGGTACAATCGTGTAGTAACCTTCAGCACCATAGAATCGATAAAACCCTGCTGCTGTTGACATGAGGGGATTGTCGGTTCCGGGAGGCAGTACTGCATCAAGACCGCTCGTTGCCTTTGTAAAAGGTCCGGCGGCTGCTTCACTGTAATTAATGGCAAGACTCACATCACCGAGGGGTATACCTGTCTGAGCATCAAATACGATCCCTTCCGGATCCCACGTTACTCCCTGACATGTATCAGATAGATCGGGGAATGAAAGTGTTGCCTGTTTTTGGCCTGCATCGACAGAACCGATGGTACCTACTCCTTCATTTACACGTGTCCATACGAGAAAACGTCTGGTAAGTGTTTGGTTCGTTCTGCTTTGCCATTCGATTTTTGATGGTACGATTGTGCCTTGAGCATCAGTGCTGATTTTCATCGGATCTTTCTTCTCAAATTCCTGTGATGTACTGTTGTAGTAATATGTCCCGTAGGATTCTCCCGCAGAAAGAGTGTATCCTGTGTTGTTTTTCAGCTCGGTAAAAAAATCACAGGAAGAAGGATCGGGATTGTCTGCTCCGCAGAACAATTCCTGATCGAGGGCTGTACTGCCTGTCGTACAAATCGTTTCGGGAGTGTTGGTCGCGGCGTTTACGACTTCAATACATTCTGTGACGTATGCTTCAGGGCTGCTGGGGGTTGCGGTAAATTCAGGATCAGTTGTCAGTTGGACGCGGTGCACATGATTTGTGGAACATTCAGCATCAACGTCGGTGCACCATTGTGCTTGAAGACAGCTGTATTGCAATCCCGGCAAGGTTTCCTGTGCGTTCACCTCGGAGAAAGGTATCAATAGTAATAAGAAGGTTAGTAGGGATACAAGTCGATATTTGCTCATAATTTTATAGTTGCATACTGATAAAAGAATGTCAAC
>CAZDDM010000053.1:0-7484 GCA_964504235.1 uncultured Gammaproteobacteria bacterium | reverse complement strand
TTTTGACGAACAATACAATGATCCCGCTATTTTAGGAAGGCTTTCTCAGCATGACGGGCTCAATATCAATACATTCGGTTCTTCTAAACAGTTCAAAATGAAAGCCAGAGAGATATTATCAGCACAGTTCGGTCGTCAGATCGAGCTTTTTGATGTTTCCAAAGACAAACGGGCCGTATACGCTGCAGGACTGCTTCTTGATTATTTGCAATACACACAGAAAAGCAGTATTCCTCATTTCAAAACTATTACTCATATCCCGAAAGCGCATCATATGTATCTGGATCGGGCAACGATTATAAATCTCGAGCTGTTTTCAACAATCAGAAATCGTGAGACACGCGGAAGCCTGATTCAGTATCTCGACAGGACGGCGACTGCCATGGGCGGCCGGAAACTGCGGACCTGGCTTAAAAATCCTCTCATCGGAAAAAAAGAAATTACCCAAAGACATGAAGCCGTAGAAGAGTTACTTGAAAGCCGCGAAGTCAGGAAATCTTTGAGAGAGCATTTGCGGCAGACACATGATGTAGAGCGTACCATTGCCCGAATATCGCTTGAAGCCGGGAATGCCCGTGATCTGATCAGTCTTCAGGACTCTTTGTCACATATTTTTCAAATAAAAAAAGCGATTGCAAAAGCGAAAAGTCCTTTGCTGCAGGAGCTGTATAAGTCAGTCGATGAAAAAGTACAGGAAATAATTACGTTTATTGAAAAACATATTGTTCGTGATCCTCCGTTTGACCTGAAAGAAGGCGGCCTAATCAGAGAAGGAGTAGATTTAAGTTTGGATAAACTGCGAGGTACAATTGCAAAAGACAAAGAATGGCTTCAAATTCTGGAAAAGCAGGAACAGGAGAAAACCGGAATATCATCTCTTAAAGTAAAGTTCAATTCGGTATTCGGCTACTACATTGAGATAAGTAAATCGAATTTGCATTTGGTCCCGGAAGAATATATCAGAAAGCAGACTTTAGTAAACGGGGAGCGGTATATCACACAGGAATTAAAAGAAAAAGAAGAGTCTATTCTGACGGGAGAAGAGAAAACACATGACATGGAATATGCAATTTTTTGTGAAGTCCGTGAGTGGGTGGTTGATCGTATTACGTTGATACAGCAGGCAGCGGATGCCATTGCGGTACTTGATTGTTTGTTGACATTTGCGGATATTGCCGAGCAGGAGCAATTTGTCAGACCGATACTTACCGATGAGAATTCCATTACCATTACGGACGGCCGTCATCCCGTTGTTGAGTCAATCTTTGAAGACCGGCAGTTTGTGCCGAATGATGCACTTCTTGATGACGGAAAACATCAGGTGACAATTATAACCGGTCCTAATATGGCCGGGAAATCCGTTTTCTTGCGGCAGGTTGCAACAATAGTTCTGTTGAATCAGATCGGTTCGTTCGTACCGGTAAAAGAAGCAACGCTTTGTGTCGTTGACAGAATCTTTGTCAGGAGCGGGGCATCCGATATGATTGCTGACGGGCTATCCACGTTCATGGTGGAGATGGTAGAAAGTGCACAAATTCTGCACAAAGCGACATCAAAAAGTCTGGTGATTATGGATGAAATCGGGCGGGGAACCAGTACGTACGACGGTATCAGTATCGCCTGGGCAGTGGCCGAGTATTTAGTTACGGGAGCAGAAAAACCTAAAACGCTTTTTGCCACTCATTATCATGAACTTCAGGAATTAGAGGACCATCATCCGGACCGTATTTCAAACGCTCATATGGCAGTCGCGGACCAGGACGGAGAGCCGGTATTTCTGTATACGATACAGGAAGGAGCAGCATCTCATAGTTACGGTGTGGCGGTTGCCAAACAGGCTGGTCTTCCCGGGACAGTTATTGATTCTGCGTGGAATAAGCTTCATGAACTTGAAAGCGGGGAAAAAAGAACAAAAAAGCAAACTAAAGTTTCACAAAAGAACAAAACGGAAGTAGAACAAAAATTAAAAGCATTGGATATTAACACTCTTACACCTCTTGATGCTATCAACATTCTCGCTGAGCTGAAAAAGTCAGTGTAAGATATAAGCTATGGGAATTATTCATCATCTTCCGGACCATCTGATCAATCAAATAGCCGCCGGAGAAGTTATCGAACGGCCGGTTTATATCCTAAAGGAGCTTCTTGACAACGCAATAGATGCTTCTGCAAAATCAATTGTTATCAAGCTGTCGGGTTTCGGAATGGATGCAATTGAAGTAATTGATGACGGAATCGGTATGAAGAGGGATGATATTGAAGTCTCATATCTCCGGCATACGACAAGTAAGATTTATAATGAGGAGGATCTTCAAAACATTCAATCGTTCGGCTTCCGCGGAGAAGCTTTGGCGAGTATCGCATCAGTTTGCCGTCTTTCTATAGCAAGCCGGACTCCTGATGATATAGCCGGATACCGTATCATTATTGAAAACGGGAAAAAGACGGACGCCCGGCTTGTCCCCATGCCCCAAGGTTCAGATATCACAGTCAGTAATATATTTGCCAAAACACCGGCCAGAAAAAAATTTTTACGATCGGAGCAGACAGAGTATCGACACATCGTATCCTTGATCGGCTCATATGCTCTCAGTTTTCCCGCGATCAGATTTCAGACTTTTCATAACAATAAACTGACGGCAACATATCCGGCTGTCTCGGAATTTGAAGCACGGTTGGAGCTTCTTCTTCCCGGATCCGTTTTGAAAGAACTTATTCCCGTGAGTGAAGTGCAGGAATATCTTTCTCTGTCAGGATATATATCAAAACCACAACTTACCTACAAAACGACGAAACAGTATTTTTTGTATTTAAACGGACGGCCTATCACAGATACGACAATAGCAGGTGCCATTAAAGATGCCTACGGAACGCTCCTTTCACCGACTGATTATCCGCAAGTGATCATACATCTTGAAATTCCTCATCATCTGGTCGATGTAAATGTCCATCCGAGAAAAGAGGAGGTGAAGTTCATGCAACCGAAAGCAGTTTATCAGGCGGTGTATGACGGCATTGTCAAAAGCTTGAAGAGTCAAAACCTACGATTTTATGATAAAAGGTGGCAGAATACGGAGGATGCTCCGGCGCTACAGATTCGGGACGGGGGAACACGGACATATGCTGCAGACAGACTTAAAGAGCAAGTTCTCGGTTCTCCGAAAGATTTTGATACGAAAGATCTCCTGCAGATCCATGACACATATATTCTGCTACAGGCAAAAGGCGGATTGCTCCTTATCGATCAGCATGCAGCACACGAACGGGTGCTGTATGAGCGTTTTCTGAAGGCCTACGAAAAGGGAATCGCAAAAAAAGACATGTATACATACAAGCAACCGATACATCTGGATTTATCGGCATCGGAACAGGAAACAGCAAAAGAATATCAGGACAGCATTATGAAATTCGGAATTGTGCTGCAATATGATGATAATAAGTGGAAGCTTTGTTCCGTTCCGGATCTGATGAAAGACCGGGATCCTTTGCCACTTATGAGGGAGTTGCTGGAGGTTCTGCAGGAGAGCGGCAACATGCAATCCATAGATTCTTACGCTCACAAGATGATTACATACCTGGCATGCAGAAGTGCTATTAAAGCCGGAGATCCGCTCACAAAAGGACGAATGAAAGAACTCATTGATTCTCTGAAGAATGTAGAGAATCCATACACCTGTCCCCATGGGAGACCGCTTCAAGTATCTGTTGATCTCAAAACTATCAACAGTATGTTTAAAAGATAACAATATCTTGTAGTAATATTATCCACAGGATGTGGATAATTTGTCTTTCAATATATAATTATTATTATGACAATCTTAAGAAATTTCGAAAACGCTGAAAACATAATTCAAAAATATGTTAAGGAAGGAAAGTCTATAGGATTTATTCCAACAATGGGTGCCTTACATGAGGGGCATCTTTCTTTGATAAGACAGGCCAGAACGGAAAATGATATTGTGGTAGTTTCAATTTTTGTTAATCCAAAACAATTCAATAATCCTGATGATTTGAAAAGATATCCACGAACAATAGAGCATGACAAAAAGCTCATTGAAGATTATGCTGATGTTTTATTTATACCTGAAGCAGATGAAATATACCCTGAGGGTTTCGGTACTACAGTAAATGTCTCTCCGCTTGCCGATATCGGAGAAGGAGCTTTCAGGCCCGGACATTTTGACGGAATGTCAACAGTTGTCCTCAAATTTTTTAATCTGGTACAGCCGACACATGCCTATTTCGGCAAGAAAGATTATCAGCAGTATCTTATTGTCAGACAAATGGTCCGGGACTTGAACGTCCCTGTTCAGATTGTGGGTTGTGATACCGTGAGAGAGCCCACAGATCTTGCGCTTTCTTCCCGAAATATGCGTCTGACGCCTAAAGAGCGTATGAAAGCGGCAGTTATATATCGTGCATTATCCGAAGCGAAAAAAAATGTTAAAAAGGGTGTGAGAGATACTCCTGTTATTCGGAAGATAATTGATGAGATGCTGTCAGCAGAACCGTTATGGAGAACGGAATATATTGAAATCCGTTCAATACAGGATTTCTCTGAACCCCGTCATATCACGTCTGATTCTGTGATTCTCATAGCAGGATATATGGGTGAAGTTCGTTTGATAGATAATATCGAAATACATATCTCATGAAATACGACGTCGTTGATCTCCATCTCCATTCTCACTACGCATATGCTACAAGCAAGGATCTCACACTTGAGGGATTGTATTACTGGGGGAAAATGAAAGGGGTGACAATCATCGGAACCGGCGATTTTACACATCCTGCATGGTTCTCGGAACTCTCTGAAAAGCTTGTGCAGTCACAAGGCGGTTTTTATACCTTGAAAGATGATATTTCCCGGAGAATTGATGCAAGTTTACCGCAGTCTGTAAGAGAGAATCCCTGTCTGTTTGTGCCCACAGTTGAGATTTCGTCTATCTATTCAAGACAGGATAAAACACGTAAAGTACATAGTTGTATTGTGGTCCCTTCTTTGGAAAAAGCCGGTGAGTTGAATGCAAAATTTTCCAAGATCGGGAATCTGGCTGCGGACGGCCGTCCGACGTTAGGTCTCGATGCGCGGAATCTGTTTGAAATTGTACTCAATCTACATGACGATACTCTCTTTTTTCCGGCCCATATCTGGACGCCGTGGTTTGGCGTATTCGGCTCAAAATCAGGATTTGATTCTCTTGAGGAGGCATTCGCGGATCTCAGAAGTGAAGTGTATGCGATCGAAACAGGTCTTTCATCTGACCCGTATATGAATTGGCGGATTAAAGATCTTGAGCATATAACGATACTTTCAAACTCAGATGCTCATTCTCCGCAAAAAATCGGCAGGGAAGCTACCGTTATTGCAACTGATTTGAATTATAAAACTATGGTTCATGCAATTAAAGCAAATAATGACAGATTGCGGGGGACGATTGAATTTTTTCCAGAAGAGGGAAAGTACCACTTTGACGGCCATCGTAAATGTGCCGTGCGGCTTTCGCCGAAACAAACGGAAGACCATGGCGGGATTTGTCCGGTTTGTCATACAAGAGTGACTGTTGGGGTTGAGAATAGAGTGGATTCGCTCGCCGTCCGTCCTGATTCATATAAGCCGTCGCATAAGCAAGTAGAATACATCGTACCGCTTTCAGAAATACTAGCGGAAATTGAGGGCGTGGAAGTCAATACCAAAACAGTTAAGAGGATGTATCAGGAAATCATTACGGCACTTGGATCGGAGTTTGAACTTCTGCGGAACGTCCCCATATCTGAGATTGAAAGTGCGGGATTTTATAAACTGTCAGTCCTTGTGGAACGGATGCGTAAGGAAGATCTGATTATTGAACCCGGTTATGACGGTGAGTACGGGAAAGTCAGGTTTTTCCAAAGTTCTAAAGAAAGAGAGTCACTCGGTGAGCAGACGAAATTGCTCTAATCATTTCCCTCGTATTGAAAAAAGCAGTCTTTCTCTCTATGCTTATAATAGATTGATATATCGATATTATATGAAAAAACAATCGGGTTTTACTCTTATTGAACTCATCATTGTAATCAGTATCATCGGCGTACTGATGACTCTCGGTATCGGTTCATATGCTCATGCACAAAAAAGTGCCCGGGATGCCAAACGGGAAGCTGAAATGAAAGAGATCATGTTCGCATTGACCAAGTACTATGTCGATAATGGACAGTATCCGCCGACACCGCCTTCATATGGTGAAAATAACTGTTCGGGATGGGATACATCAAATACAGATGGGGACAATGACGGAATTTTCTTTTTAGATCCTCTTGTGGAAGGCGGGTATCTGGACAGATCATATCGGGATCCTTTGGACACCCGCAGCACTTCCTGCGGCGGGCACGGGACGACGCAAGGGCACAACTACTTCTATTACCGCTATACGGCGGGACAGTATGGTTGCCCGGCAGCACGCGGTCAATTTGTAGTTCTTGGTTTCGGAACGGCCGAAACTTCAAACGGGCCTCATCCGCACAGTGAAGGGCTGACCTGTTCAGGCCGCGACTGGCACGATACTCTCGATTTTGTGATGCATCGCTTCGAGCGCTAATTATTACAAAAACTTTACCTCTCTTTTTCATCATTACCAAACTTGGCGGTTATAGTTGTGGTATTAATAATTCATTTATTTCTATGTCACAAACAGTAATCGGTGTTTTTAAAACCCAGAACGAAGCTGAACATGCCATTAATTCTCTCAAAGATCTGGGGTATGAACCTCAGAATATGTCTATTATTATGAAAGATATTAAGAAAGCGGAAGAGGTCGGTGAAAATACTGGGGTACACGTTGCTGAAGGAGCTGCCTCTGGGGCCGCAACGGGAGGAATAATCGGCGGTCTGATCGGTCTGTTGGCAGGGATCGGTGCCATAACAATTCCGGGACTGGGAGCAGTGCTTATCGGAGGCCCCATTGCAGCAGCGCTCGGACTCACCGGGGCTGCCGCAACAACTGCGTCCGGAGCAGTTACCGGTGCACTTGCCGGAGGTTTGGTGGGAGCGCTTGTCGGACTTGGTGTTCCTGAAAATGAAGCTAAAGAATATGAGGAGCATATCCGTGCAGGCGGTATCCTTCTTGCCGTAGCAACTCATGACAGCCGTGTTGATGAAGTACGGGATATTATGGCAGACAACAGCGCCTACGGAATCCGTCAAATCAATTTGCCGTCAGGCAGGAATGCTGCAACGCATATGTCATCAGGCTAAAGAAAGGTGATGGAAATTTTCTGTATACTGTAAAGCGTTAGTATTTATACGGTACTATGCTTACAAAAGTAATCAGTATTTCCTTTTTAGTTATTGCTTTTATTGTGGCAGCGTTCGTCTTTCTGAGACCTACCGATCAGCCGCAGCCGAAGCGTGAGGTGGCAATTTCAGAAGAGGCGGCAAGCACAGACGATAATGTCAGTGCCAGACAGCTTACTCCATATTCACAGGAAAATCTGGCAACAGCGAC
>CAZDDM010000052.1:0-7812 GCA_964504235.1 uncultured Gammaproteobacteria bacterium | reverse complement strand
GGACTGACTTCCAATTGTTTTGATTTTGCGGATTCTTTTGCCTCAAGAATTTTCTTGATAGCCTTCGGCAGGGGAGAGAAATAACGGAAACTTGCGATCCCTTCCTTTTCCAGATAATGATGAGCTTCCGTGACTGAGTCTTTCCCCATAAAAATCGGATAGATCGGTTTGTATTTAAAAGCATGATAGACATCCCGCAATACATGTGCCGTCTCAAGGATTTCCGTATTGGCCTGGGGAGTGAGAAGAACGATAACCGCACCGATATCTTTTTCCTCCATAGTCAGATTGATAGCCCGTTTGTAATCAAACGCACTTGCATCTCCCAATAAATCGATCGGATTATGAACGGTGATTTTTTTCGTATCCTCAAATGCTTTCGATAATTTTTCCGTTGTTTCTTCGGAAACGGTGATAAGGTGAAGCCCTTGCGAGATTATTTCGTCAGTCAGTAATACCCCCATCCCGCCTGCATTTGATAAAACCAGAATGTTTTTGTTAGCTGGTACGGCATCAAGACTGTACAGCTTCAGAATCATCTCAAACTCTGCATATGAATCAGCGCGAAGTGCACCTGCTTGACGTACTGCGGCATCGAATACTTCGTCGTCACCTGCCATACTTCCCGTGTGTGACATCGCGGCTTTCGATCCCTCACGTGTTTTTCCTGACTTTAGGATTACAACTGGTTTCTTCTTCGTAGTTTCCTGAAGTTTTTGCAGAAATATCTCTCCGTTTACGACATCCTCCAGATACATGCCAATCACCTCAGTCTTCGGATCATCAAGAAGATAATCCAGGCAATCCGATTCATTCAACACGCTTTTATTACCGAGACTGATAAAGTTTGAAAGACCGACATGTGTCTTTGCCGCAACATAATCGAGAAATGCCGTACCGAGTGCACCTGATTGTGAAATAATGCCGGTATTCCCTTTCGGTGCGACGTGACTGAAAAAAGTTGCGTTCACTCCGATATGAGTATTGATGTATCCTATACAGTTCGGGCCGAGCAAAGTGATGTCATGTTCTTTGATTTTTTGCTGTAATGCTTCTTCCATTCGATTACCTTCAGGTGAATGAGTCTCCCCGAAACCTGCTGCAAACATAACGACATTGTGACATCCGTTTGCCGCAACTTCGTCAAGGTAGGAAACGGCAACCGAAGAAGGCACTGCCAGAACAACTAAATCAAGAGTTTGTCTGATCTCTTTAAGCGATGTCAACGTTTTTTTACCTAAGATTTCCGCTCCTGACGGATGAATAAAGTACATGTCGCCGCTATATCCCTGCCGTATCATGTTTTGAGCCACCAGATGCCCGACTTTCTTTTCATGTTCGGATACCCCGACGATGGCAACCGAACGGGGATTGAAAAAACGTTTTAAGTTCATAAAATCAGTATAACGAAGTTTCGGGCAATTAAAAAGATCAAGAAAATCTACACATATAATACTTAAAAAAATCTTTGTAAACGTGATTGTAAGGGTAAAGTAAGATACAATTTCTACTAATGAGTCATGTTTTAGAGGCACAACCTGCTCGCGGATATACTCTCACGGTTTGCAATCCACCGTTAAATTCTGATAAGCTGCCGTTACTTCGCCAAATTAACGATCGGCCTGATGCTATGTGGCAGGTTATGGCTGAAGAACAGCAAACGGGAGAAGGATGGATTGAGCCTCTTGGTGATCAAACTTACGCCGTATTTCCCACCAATCAATATGTACCTGAACAAGGTGACGGAATCCATTACATGCTCACATTTGATCTGGGAGACGAATATGCCAAACCTGACAATACCCCGAGGGAAGCTGCTATTGCAGCCGCGCGTCAAATGGATACTTTCCTTGACACTCCCGATTCCGTCGCGTGCTACAACATGTACTACGGCCGCCGGGATCTGAAGACACCTTCGATGTCATGGAGGAACTGGCATATCCACTGTACCACGTTACCTCAGGGGATATTGGCCCCTTCAGAACGCGGAGACAGCCGATTACGGGAGCCCGGCGACAGACTCAGAGAAAGGTACTTTATTCAGGAATTTGAGAATTTACGGGCACAGGATCCCGACAGATTTGCTGCCCTCCAGTATGCACAGGTTCTGACGCCAGAAGAAGAACAAATGTACCGCTATAACTTCAACGGGGTAGTTGCCAGAATGCCATGTATGCAGCCCGAAGATCTGGCTCAGTCAATGATTGATATCGATACACTCTGCAAAGACCTGCACAAAAAAATATTTAGTGCTTCCGTTTCAAATTATGACGAAGTTGCGGCAAGTCATTGGAGAGAACAATACATTCTTCGTACTGATGATGAAGTCCAACAATTTCTTGAAGGTCTGTCAGATCCTCTTGAACGGGAATTTTTGACGAAATCACATCGCGGCATTTTGAGAGGACTTGCTCCGAAAAGAGAAAAAGATGCGATTTATCCGGGACCTTGCTATTCCGTTTCCGTTTTTAAAGATGATCAGTCAATGGTGTTTGTCGTAGATCCTCACTCATTCAAGAGAAACGGAGGACTGGAGTCGCTGGGGATTACACTGGTCCGTCAGAATGATGATCTGATCACTACAACAGATCGGGCTCAAAGAGCACATGCTTCCCTGGCAATATGATACTACCGATTATCTTTTTTCAAAATACAACGTGACGACGGATGTGATTGCCTGTGATCCCGGTTCGAAGCTGGCACCGCCTCCGCCTCCTAAACCGACAGCTCTTTCGGCCATGTACGGATAGACATCGGTTCCTGATGATGTATGTTCTACGACATTTACTACCTTACCGAGTTTGATACCCAGTTCCTGAGCCAACTTTTCCGCTTCATCTTTCGCGTTATCAATTGCCTTTTTGCGGGCTTCTGCTCTGTATGCAGCCGGGTCTTCCACTTCAAACCGGGTATTCTGGATTTCATTTGCTCCAGCTTCTGTTGCAGCCGATATCACCTGTGAGATCTGATCGACATTTTTTGTTTTGATACTCAGGGTTACGTTACCGTCATAACCCGTGATTTCATCCCGTCCGCTGGAGTAGTCGTAAGAAGGATAGACTGAATAGTTTGAAGTCTTGATATTTTGTTTTTCGATGCCGAGCTTCTGCATGGCTGCAATGATTGCGTTGTTTGTTTCATTTATCTGTGACTGAGCTGCGTCAACTGTTGCAGCTTTATTAACCCGCACACCGACATCTACCGTTGCGGTATTCGGAATAATGTCAACTTTTCCCTCTCCGGTGACTGAGAGTTCGGTTGTTGTCATGTTCTGTGTAACCTGCACCGGGATACCGATCCGTAAAAGACTCATCAAAAAAACAAATACAAAAACAAGGACAATGGGGGTTAGAATCAAAAGCAACTGTTTTTTCATAGTACTATCATTATGACATATCGGGCAGTGAAGTCAACGTGATTTTACTTTGTCTGTACCCGCTGATAGACTCTGATGACCGGGTGGTCAAAAACGGTCCAGGTCTCTTCAGCCGCTTCATCAGGGAACTCAATCAGGGTTCTGCCGAAGATTTCGATCCGGGGATAAGAAGTAAATTCGGCAACTTGTTCATACCCAAGTTCACCATCAAACAAAGCTTCATAATAAATGTTGAGGAGAGGATACTCTTTACGTAAGTTTTCGCAACGGTCAGTTTCATAGCCGCTCAACAATCTGTCATACGTTTTGAGTCCAATGATTCCTTTCTCATTCACAAAACAGGTATGATTCCAGAAAATGCGTCGTGACGGGACAAAAATATAAGGTGAGATACGTATATCGGCCGCCAGTTCGTCTGGAAGATCCTGATTATTGTCAAGTTCATAAAAATCAAATGAAATCGGATGGAGTAGAGTACTATACACTTTTTCCGGTTCAACCAACGGGTTCGGCAATGGTACATCAACGACATTTGCCGTTTCTGCAAGAATGCTTGTCGTTGAAGGTATATTTTCATACATCCAACGGGATGCGACAAAACGGACATCAGGAGTCTGATAAATCGTGAGATACGCAATACCGGGGAGAATAATGACGAATGTTCCCGCAATCAGCAACGACCGCGAAAAAGGAACGGTTTCTTGAAGGAGATAATATAAAAATGCCGTACCGAAGAGGACTGAAACGGGAAAAACCGGAGCAATAAAGCGCGTCCATTTAGCATACATGACGGCATTCGGAATAAAAAGCACCAAAAAAATAAACCGCATCAGATTGTAGTGTCTGTTCCAGGGAAGCAGGAAAAATCCGGCAGCTGAAAGCACAAACATTGGCCAGCCTAGGGTATAAGGAAAAATCTTTATAAACTGAAAAATGAACGGAATTGTATATTCAAACTGTCTGGTATAAAAAGCACGGTAAGTTCCCAGTCCCACCGCAGACTCATAATTCATGGAATGAACAAACCCTTCCCAGTCAATAATATTAAACGGAGAAGTAATCACACAAAACAGCGTAGAAAAAGCAGCAATCTTCATAAGAGCAAACCAATACAATCCTATCTTCTCCCACGATCTCTCTTCAATGAAGCGGTACATCAAAACAAAAAACGGAATTGCGGCTAACAAACCGGCTGAAACTTTGGTAGAAAAAGCCAGTCCTAAAAGAATTCCAGTCGTTCTGACATATTTAGCAGTATGGATATTGTGATCCAAATACCGGACGGAGTAATACAAAAGGATACTCACAAACATCATCAGGAGAGACTCAGTTGTACCATAATGAGAGAACTGAATAAACGACGGGACAAAAGTCAGGAGCAACACCGCCACAACAGCGCGAAGTTTTGTCAATTTAAAGAGATGATCAAGAATTCTGTATAAGTACAATACCATTATGAGGGATGCTATGGCTGACACTGAGCGAAGTACCAAGGTCACAGTTTCAAAACGAAGAACCTCAAACTCGCCTAAAAGCGGCCGGACAAGCATTGAAAGAATAAATGTAAGATATAAGGGAAATTGACCGTATGCAAAAAAGTGAGGATTGTAACATTCCTGAAAAACAGGAGTTTTGCAATCAAGCTGCAGGATAGAGACAACCATGTTGCGTTCATCTGGATGCATCGGATAAGGTAAACCCCAATCCAAACCCACAAATCGGGTATAAATCACGAGTGATAAAAGCAAAATCAAAAATAGTGAAACAATAATCGTCTTAAATCGCATGAGTATATTGTAATTTAGATCCGGGATGGTATAATTATGCTTGATTTCTCGTCATAATATTACTATTATATGACTTATTATTAAATTACAGTTGAAAAAGCAAAAATAGCGCTTTATCGAAACCAGTATGAGTAACTACGAACTAACCTTCCTCGTTGAAGATCCAAAAACTCTCAAGAAACTTGAAGAAATGTTAACATCTTTTTCCGGAAAAAAAATGCAGGAACAAGCCTGGGGAAAGAGACTCCTGACCTTTCCGATAGACAAAAAAACCGCAGCGGAGTACTACACATGGAACATACAGATTGCTCCTGATCAGCTGAATGAATTTAAAACCAAACTCAATTACGAAAATCTTCTTATAAGATACCTGTTCCTTGCACAGGAAGAAGTCCCGACACAACCGAAAAAGAAAACTGTCAAAAAAGAAGTCAAAGAAGAATCAAAAGAAGAAACTGAAGAAGAAGCAAAATAATTTCGGGATCTTACCATTACCATTTAATCAAGAATTATGTCAAGCAGATCAATCAACAAAGTAACCTTACTTGGAAACCTTACCCGCGATCCCGAACTGAAATATACCCCGAACAATACCGCAGTCTGTACGTTTGGCGTTGCCACAAACCGCTCATGGACCACCGCAGACGGACAAACGAAGGAAGAAGCGCAGTATCACCGGATTGTAGCCTGGCAAAAGCTTGCCGAGCTCTGCAGCAAATTACTGACAAAAGGAAGAAAAGTATATATCGAAGGCAGAATTACATATCGGGATTATCTTGACAAGAACGGACAGCAAAGACATATTACCGAAATTGTTTTGGATGACTTTATCGTCTTTAGTGACGGACGACGAGACGGTCAGACAGATCAGGATGATCACGGAAGTGATTCCGAAGACGTTCCCGCTCCGGATTCCGAGAACCAGGAGTCAAAGAGTAACGCAAACTCAAATGACGAAGATGTCAATCCTGAAGATATTCCGTTCTAAATTAGTATTTAATATATCAATATGAAGTGCTTTTACTGCAAATACAGTATTGAACCCGATTACAAAGATGTCGAAAATCTTGAAAAATTTTTGACACCTCGTAAGAAAATTGTAAGCAGGGAAAAAAGCGGCATTTGTGCAAAACATCAGAGAGCTCTTTCCAAACAGATAAAGTACGCTCGCTATCTTGCACTTATCCCATATACCTCTTATCAGGGATCGAAATAACTGCTATAATCTTTCACATGAAAGTTCCTGTGAAGATTCCTCAAAGTTCGGAGATGCTTATTGAAGCGGGGCAAAGAGTGGATTTTACCACTCCGCTCCTGAAGCGAAAAGGAAAAAAATCCATTCGTATTCCTGTCGCAGAAATTTTACGATTTTCTCCTGACAAGATTTTTCTTAAGCTCCGCAAAACAATCGGTGACCGGATCACTCAGGGTGACCTGTTGGCTGAAGATAAAAGCATGCTGGGTTCAAAACGGTATCTCAGTCAGATCGACGGAATTTTGAAAGAAATCAACCATGCCGACGGTTCACTCATTATCGAACAGAACAGCGGAGAAGCTGACATGCTGCACTGCTTTTTTACGGGTGAAGTCGAGGCAATTTATGACGGATACCTTGATCTGAAAGTCAAAAATGCTCATAAGGTAGAAATAGCAGAACCTATTGAGTACATCGGGGCCGAGCTTTTTTATAATCCTGACGGCAACGGAATTCTGGTCGAGGAAGATATTGACGGCAAATGCATAGTAACGGCTGAGCTGAATCCGATGGATCACAGTAAAATTGAAGCACTCGGAGCGCGCGGAATAATTTCTGTAAGAAAATTTCCTTCAATTTCTCTTACGCAGATTATTCTCCACAAACCCGAAGATTTTGAGACTATACTATCTAAGCGGTATCCATTCGTTATAGTCGGTCCCGAAGAAAACACGTTATACTTTTACGAATAATCTTCATGATGATAAAAAACAAAAAATTAACTGATGTCCTGTTGTTCCTCTCAATTGGTATTTTCCTGTTCGGGTCAGGGTATAAGTATGCTGAATGGCAAATAAAAAAGGATGCAAGAGCTCAATCTTCCTATACTATTTTTAATGCTACAAACACGACTGCCAAAAATGCCGAAGGGGAAAATATTGACTTTAGTCTCTTTTGGGATACCTGGGGCAAGATTGAAGAAAAATACATAGATGACACGAAACTTGATCCTGAAAAAATGTATTACGGGGCGATAAAAGGCATGGTCGCATCTGTGGAAGATCCGTATACATTCTTCCTTACTCCGGAAGAAAACCAGCAGTCGAAAGACGATCTCGGCGGAAAGTTCCAGGGAATCGGCGCACAACTCGGGCTGAAAGACGGGAGAATCGTCGTCGTTTCACCTCTTAAAGATTCGCCTGCAGAAGCGGCCGGACTAAGATCAGGAGATGTAATAGCAAAAGTAGACGGGGAATCCACGGACAAGTGGACCCTTACGCAAGCCGTTTCGAAAATACGGGGGGAAGAGAATACCGAAGTCACCCTTACGGTACTGCGCGGCGGCACCGAACTTGATGTTACTATCACCCGACAGGAAATCAAAGTTCCTTCAATAGAACTTTCATATGAAAAATCAGGCAATAAAACGATTGCCCACCTGAGACTCAATCAGT
>CAZDDM010000051.1:0-8078 GCA_964504235.1 uncultured Gammaproteobacteria bacterium | reverse complement strand
GGACAGAGTTCATAGGTACTGATCTGGCTGTATGACAGATTTTTGACCTCAGTCGGGATCGGCATCGGCGAATCTTCATCCTTTTTTTTGAAATCAAATATTGACAACTGTTCTTTCTGTTCTGTCTGTTTTGCTGATTTACCCGCGACCTTATCTTCACCGATGGTTTCTGCTACAAAGGGTGAAATTCGCTGTTTTCTGACACCTTCGCCGTAGATCTCTGAAGCTGATAAAAAGAGCCTGTCTTTTGCACGTGTTACTCCTACATAGAATAATCTTCTTTCTTCCTGAATATGATAATCCCCGCTCGGCATGATTTCTTTGATAAGGTCCTCCGGTATAGGGATCTGCTCCCGTCTGCGTCTTGTAGGGAATCGACCGTTTACGAGATTGGGGAGAAAAACCACCGGAAACTCCAGTCCTTTGGCACCGTGTACAGTGAGAATATTCACCGCGTTCGTCTGTACTGCATCAGATTCTGAGGCAAGAGGGGATTCTCCCATCTCAAGACTCATGTTGATGTATTCGACTGCTGCAAAAACAGAGCTGTCCTCAATCTCATTCTCCATGCTCTTGAGTTTCTGGAAGAATTTTGTGATATTCAGAGTTTTGCGTTGATCATACTCGTTTTCGGGATTACTGAGAGTTTTGAGATATTCGGTATCTTCCAGAAACTGAAAAACGATCTCTCCTGCCGAATCTTTGCGAAGTCTGGTCAGATGTTTCTTTATCATAGAAATAATCCGGACAAGTTTTTCTTTCGTTTCTTCTTTCACAAGAGGCAAGTGCTCCCGATAGACTTCAAACTCACCACGCCACCACTCATCATGGAAGAAGGAAAGCGCGACTTCCATTGATTGGAAAAGAGAAAGTGACGTTTTTTTTGCAAATGACAGATAAAGGACTAAATCCTGTTCATCAATCCGAAAATGGTCCATAGAGAGCACTCTGTAGAGCGAAACTGTATCATTGAGATCCGAAAGGACCTGTAAGTAAGCGATCAGGTCTTTGACCTCAGGTTGTTTAAACAAGGTCCCCGGTCCCAAAAATTGAAAGGGAATGCCTTCACGTTTAAGAGCATTTATGATCGGGTCGCTATGATTATTGGCCCTCACGAGGATAGCAAAGTCCTGAAACGTATATGTCTTATCTTTTAAATAGGAAGCAATCCGCTCTGCAATCCAGTCAGCTTCATGATCTCCGTGAGCAAAAAGCTCAAATCCTACTGCATCTTTGATATCTTTCTTGTGGGCGACGAGTTCTTTCGAAATACCCAGCTTGCTTTCGAGTGTATCGGGATTATTGTTCCGGATGAGATGATAGGCATGGTCAAGCACGGTTTGATTAGAACGGTAGTTATCCAGAAGACTGATCTGTTGTGCCTGAGGATAATCCTGCATAAAAGTCATGATATTGGAGACCGATGCGCCGCGGAATTTGTAAATTGCCTGTGAGTCATCTCCGACAACGGTCAAATTCGGATTGGTTTTTGTCGGACAAAGGAGCTTGATCAGTTCGTACTGGGCGATATTTGTATCCTGAAACTCATCAACCAAAACATACTTGAATTTGTTTTGATACTGCTTCAAGACATGTGGTCTTTCGCGGAAGAGCTTGATCAAGTAATAAATAAGATCATCAAAATCCATGACGTCATGCTCGATTTTCAGTTTCTGATAGGTAGTGTATGCATCAGAAAGTTCTTTAAACTGTTCTTTTTCCTCTTTAGTGAGATCATTGTCTCTCTGTTGTTTTTTCGCCCATTTGGAATAATCCTCCGGAGAGATATCTTCATCATGGAGTCTGGAGAAATGCTGCAGCAGTCCTTCGACAAATTTAGTCGGATTACTGACGGGGCGGTAGTATTTGAGATTGAGATGAAACAGGTTCTTTTTGAGAAAGAGGATTGATTGTGCCTGCGTCATCAGATCGTAGGCAGGATTCATTCCGAGATGATATATATCGTCCCGAAGAATTTCATCGGCAAATTTATGAAACGTTGAAATCCACATCTGAAAATATCCGTACGGCATGGCACGATCAACACGTTCTTCCATTTCGTATGCTGCTTTGTCCGTGAATGTGAGACAGAGAATCTCTTCCGGTTTTGCATGCTCCTTGCTAATCAAGTACTTGATTTTCTCAACAAGAGTTGTTGTTTTGCCGGTCCCTGCTCCGGCCACAATAAGAAGAGGTCCTTTATGAAGCTTGACAGCCTGTTGTTGCGATGTATTGAGCTTAACCGTATCCGTTGCCATAGTGGTCACATTGTAGCATCAGTGATTTGATAAATACAGTCCCTCTTTATATATATACATTTGTAGAAAAAATCTTAGATTTCTCTCTTGACTTTTGTAGTAATCCTTTATATTATTGGCCTTACATAAGTATACCTCTTGTATTTTCTGTGGTATCATTTATAATAACGTTTTGGCATCTATTTATTTATCAATTGTAATTATACATACCTATGGCACAGGGCACATTTCAGAGAAATAAACCCCATCTTAACATCGGTACCATCGGTCACGTTGACCATGGAAAAACTACCACCACTTCAGCAATTCATCACGTCCTTTCAAAGAAAGGTCTCGCAAAGGACATGAAATATGATGAAATTGACAAGGCTCCTGAAGAAAAAGCACGCGGAGTCACCATCAATATCCATCACTCAGAATACGAAACAGAAAAAAGACATTATGCACACATCGATGCCCCTGGCCATGCTGATTACATCAAAAACATGATCACCGGAGCAGCTCAGATGGACGGTGCTATTCTTGTCGTCTCAGCTCCTGACGGTCCTATGCCTCAGACTCGAGAACACATCCTTCTTGCCAATCAGGTCAACGTACCGGCAATCGTCGTGTACTTGAACAAAATTGATATGGTACAGGATCAGGAAATCGTTGACCTCGTCGAAATGGAGGTTCGCGATCTTCTTAAGAAATATGATTATCCGGGAGACGAAGTACCTGTTATTCGCGGTTCTTCACTCAAAGCTCTTGAAGATGATCCGGAAGCAACAAAAGCAATCGAAGACCTGATGAAGGCTGTCGATGACTACTTCCCGGAGCCGACACGAGACACTGAAAAACCGTTCCTTATGCCGGTTGAAGACGTCTTCACCATCCAAGGACGAGGTACAGTCGTAACAGGAAGAGTCGAAAGAGGAATCCTGAAAGTCAACGAAGAAATCGAAATCGTCGGACTCAAGGACAGTACAAAAACAGTCGTAACAGGTATCGAAATGTTCCGCAAGACTCTTGATGAAGCACGAGCAGGAGACAACACTGGACTTCTTCTTCGAGGAATTGAAAAAGAAGATGTGGAACGCGGACAGGTCATCACAAAACCTGGTTCAGTCAAACCTCACACAGAGTTTGAAGCTGAAATTTACGTTCTTAAGAAAGAAGAAGGCGGACGACACACACCGTTCTTCAAAGGATACCGACCTCAGTTCTACATCCGTACAACGGATGTGACCGGAGAAGTCAAACTCCCAGAAGGCGTAGAAATGGTCATGCCTGGCGACAACATCAAGATCGAAGCAAAACTTATTGCACCTATTGCTCTTGAAGAAGGTCTTAAATTCGCAATCCGCGAAGGTGGACACACGGTAGGAGCTGGTGTTGTTACCAAAATCATTAAATAACCAATATCTCAGTTAGGGCGGCCGAAAGGCCGCCCAACTGATTTCAGTTAATCTTTGCACTTTTAAATATGCCTAAAGGAAGAATAAGAATACGGCTTAAGTCATACGATCATCGTCTGATCGATGAGACCTGTCAGAAGCTGGTTGATACAGCCATCAAGACCGGTGCTTCCATCATAGGACCGATTCCTTTGCCGACAAAAAAGGAAGTGTATGTGGTGAATAAGTCGCCATTTACCGACAAGGATGCAAGAGAACACTTTGGGCTTAAAATCCACAAACGTCTTCTTGACATCGTCAATCCTACGAATCAGACTATCGATTCATTGATGCATCTTGAACTCCCCGCAGGAGTTGAGGTTGCTGTCAAGATGTAATGCGGGCCGAATTCTGTACAATTGTACAGATGTAAAACTCCAAAGGATTTCTTTTGGAGATTTCCATTTTGACAATTGAGATAAAGAGAAAAATTGAGTAAGAGGTTTTGTTTTGATAAGAAATCAAGCGAATTTGCAAATATACATAGCAAATATAGCTTGAACTAAGCGTAACTATAGTATATAATTCTAAACACATGCAATTGTTAATGGTTAGTAAGAAACAGTTACATTTCTAATTTAACCAGATTGAAGCCTGATATAACGGCCCCAATCTGGGGTCTTTTTTTTGTATAGAGTTCGAAAATACACATAAGTTAAATAAAAACATGGCAGGTTTTATACTCGGAGAGAAAAATTCACAATCACAAATGTTTACACCTGAAGGTGTTATGGTCCCTGTGACCGTCATCAACACTTCTCCCTGTTTTGTCGTCGGAATTTTCACCCCGGAACAAGATGGCTATGCAGCTATCAAACTCGGTTTCGGTACACGAAAAAATATCGCCAAACCAGTAGAAGGACAACTGAAAAAAGCGGGGATCAAAACCCCGCTTCGCTTTTTAAAAGAGATCCGAATAGATCTTGATAAGAAAGCCGTAACATTTATCGATGAGGAAGGAAAAAAAGGAGTTCAGATCGGTGAACAGAAACTGTTTATCGGAGATGAAGTAAAACCTGAAGTAGTATTTGCAGTCGGAGATATCGTAGATGTCTCTGGAACATCAAAGGGAAAAGGATTTCAGGGTGTAGTCAGAAGACACAATTTCCGCGGAGGACCGAAAACCCACGGACAGTCAGACAGACTTCGAGCTCCTGGTTCCGTCGGTTCCACAACAACTCCGGGGAGAGTATTTAAAGGGCAGAGAATGGCAGGACAGATGGGCGGAGACCGCATCACCGTTCAAAACCTGCAGGTTCTTGCAGTCAGTGAGAATTCAATAACAGTCAAGGGACTTATTCCCGGCAACGCAGGAAGTGTTGTAGAAGTAAAAACAAAAGATATTTCTTAAATTACAGTCATGGTACAAACTAAAGCAAAAAAAGAAACGACAAAAACAGCTAAACTGGAAGCTCCTGTTTATGCACTTGACGGAAAGTCAGCAAAAACTGAAGCATTGCCGAAAGAAATTTTCGGACAGGATATGAACAGCAAACTGCTTGCGCAGTATGTCCGGGTGTACCAGGCAAATCAAAGACAGGGAAATGCTTCCGCGAAAACAAGAGCGGATGTGACGGGATCAATGCAGAAAATATACAGACAAAAAGGAACAGGTAGAGCACGTCACAGTACGGCAAAAGCAAATTTGTTCCGCGGAGGAGGAGCAACGTTCGGACCTTTGGTACGAGATTTTTCTCTTTCCATGAATAAAAAACAGAAGAAACAGGCTTTATTTGTTTCCCTGAGTCAGAAAGCACAAGAAGGAACAATTAAAGTTCTTGATGCAGAATCTATGACGAAAGAACCGAAAACAAAAATGATAGCCGATGCACTGAAAGCAATGAAAGTGACAGGCAAAGTACTTATCGTCATGCCGAAAGTAGAAAAGAATGCATTGGTCCTTTCTACAAGAAATATCAAAAATACCGATATTTCACAGGCAACAACAGTCAATGCATATGATGTCATCAACCACAACGAAGTCATTTTTGTTGATAATGCAATAACGGTGTTAACAAATCATTTTTTGAAAAATGAAAATAACTAATATTTTAAGCCGACCTCTGGTAACGGAGAAATCCACACAGCTGGCACAGAATAAAGTGTATCAGTTTGAGGTGAACGCACAGGCTAATAAGCATCAGGTTGCACAGACTGTAGAAGAGTTATTTAAAGTAAAAGTCGAAAGTGTCCGTATCGCAATCCGAAAAGGAAAAGAAAAAAGAGTCGGAAAGAAGATGATGACGAAGAAACGTGCCGATATCAAAATTGCGTATGTCAAACTGTCGGAAGGTTCAATTGATTTATTCCCGCAGGCAGCATAACAGATTATAAACATAGTAATAATTATGGCTAAAGTCGAAATTCCAGCAACACAGAAACCAGAAAAAAAACTGACTGAGATCCTGAAAAAACATTCAGGACGAGACTCAAGTGGAAAAATTTCGGTACGCCATCAAGGTAAACGTCAAAAAAGATATTATCGTCATATTGATTTCAAAAGAGATAAAAAAGATGTTGAAGGAACCGTCGCACGAATAGAGTATGATCCGAATAGAAATGCAGATATTGCGCTTATCGAATATAAGGATGGAGAAAAAAGATATATTCTTCACCCGACCAATCTTAATATCGGAGATACTGTCATAGCTTCTGAAAAAGCTGAAATCACAGTTGGGAATGCACTTCCTCTGGAAGCAATTCCTGTCGGTATTGAAGTCCATAACGTAGAGTTGTATCCGGGACAGGGAGGGATCATGATCCGCGGTGCCGGCACATTCGGTTCGGTGATAGCAAAAGACGGCCACTATGTCCATGTCAAACTGACATCCGGTGAAATCCGGAAATTCAGCAAAGGATGCTGGGCAACAGTTGGACGAGTCGGAAATATCGAACACAAAGATGAAGAAATCGGAAAAGCAGGACGCAAAAGATTGATGGGAATTCGCCCGACAGTCCGAGGAACAGCACAGAATCCGAGATCTCATCCTCATGGAGGAGGAGAAGGACGAAGCGGTGAAGGTATGCATGCCAAGACTCCATGGGGTAAAAAAGCCCGTGGTGTACGCACAAGATCAAAGAAAAAATGGAGTAATAAATTAATTGTTAAACGCAGAAAGTAATTTCATGGAATCGATAACATATCAAAAAAATCTGAAGGTATCGCCAAAGAAATTGCGGATGATACGAGATAACATATTCAAAATGTCACCGAAAGAGGCACTTGATTATCTCTTGTATGCTCCAACAAAACCGGCAAAGACATATTATAAAGTTTTGAATTCAGCAATTCAGAACGCTGTAAACTCTTTAAAAGTGCAGGCTGATGTGCTACAATTTAAGCTTTTGACAATCGAAGAAGGACGAAAGTTGAACAGATACAAAGCAGGATCAAAAGGTATGGCTAAGCCGATCGTCAGAAGATACTCTCATATCAAGGTCATTCTTGTTGAGAAAGCACAACCAAAAAAAGCAGAAAAAAAGATTGAAAAAAATGAAACAAATCCTACAAAAGCTGAAAAAAAGCCTGTAGAGAAAAAAGAAGCTGTTAAAAAAGAACCAAAAGCCGCTGCCGCTAAAAGCGCCAGCAAGCCGACGACCGCCGATGTCAAAGACTCCGGCGAGTCAAAGAAAGAAGTTACAAAATAATTAGAAATTGAATTAATTAAATGGGTCAAAAAGTACATCCACACGGTTTGCGTTTAGGAACAGTATATAACTGGTCTTCACGATGGTTCTTTTCTGACAAGAAAGCATATAGAGATGCTATTCTTGAAGATTCTAGAATCCGCGAAGAACTGATGAAAAAGTACAGTTATGCCGGTGTCACCGACGTGGTAATTGAGCGTGCGATTAAGAAAATCACCGTTATCATCTACTCCGTCAAGCCGGGAATGATCATCGGACGCGGAGGAAAAGGACTCGAGGATGTAAAAAAGATTATTGTTTCCTATTTGAAATCATACAATCAGGATAAGAAAAAGAGAAAAGAAACAAAAATCGAGCTTAAAATTGAACCCGTCAAAAAACCGTACACAAACGCATATTATGTTGCTCAGACTATTGCAGAAAAGCTTGTCCGCAATCTTCCGCACCGTGCAGTCGTCCACAGTACAATGACACGAGTGATGGAAACAGGAGCAAAAGGTGTAAAGATCCAATTGGGAGGACGTATAAACGGAGCTGAGATCTCACGATCGGAAAAATATTTCCAGGGAACCATTCCGACATCAACAATAAGAGAGCGAGTTCAATTTGCCAAGTATCCGGCACTGACAAAATCAGGATATGTTGGGGTAAAAGTTTGGATTTGTCACCAGAGTTAAGATCCTAGAAGTTCATATTTACTATCGTGTTATCACCAAAAAGACAAAAATACAGAAAA
>CAZDDM010000050.1:0-8236 GCA_964504235.1 uncultured Gammaproteobacteria bacterium | reverse complement strand
CGTGATATTATTGAACGTCGTGTCAATATGTTCGGCGTATCTGAACCGGTTGTCAGGACTGTCCAGTCAGGAGATATATATCGGATAGAGGTCGATCTTCCGGGAGTGACGGATGTCGCTCAGGCATCATCACTGATAGGACAGACGGCGCAGCTTCATTTTAAGGAAAAAGACGAAGAAACGGAAGAAGAGGCGACACAAAGCGCGGCACTTGCATTTTTGGATCTGAAAAAGGAAACCGGACTGACCGGAAAAGACGTCACTAAGGCAACAGTAGTGTTTGATCAGCAGAACGGTCAGCCTCAGGTACAGTTGGATTTCACGGCTGACGGGAAAAAGAAGTTTGCAGAGATCACCAAACGGAATATCGGCGAACCCGTAGGAATATATCTTGATGAGATACTTATATCCGCACCTGTCGTACAGCAGGAAATTAGGGACGGGAATGCGGTCATCTCAGGAAATTTCCGAGTAGAAGATGCCAAACAACTTGCAACGGCTATCAATTCGGGTGCGCTTCCTCTTCCGATCAAACTCGTTGAACAGAGGAGTATCGGTCCTTCACTCGGAGCGGTAGAAATCCAGAGAAGTGTTATTGCAGGGATCGTCGGGCTGGGAATGGTGCTCACTTTCATGATAGCCTATTACGGCAGGCTCGGAGTAATTGCCGGGATCGGGCTTATTATCTACGGTCTCATCACCTTTGCGATTTTCCGTGCTATCCCGATCGTTCTGACGCTTCCTGGAGTAGCAGGCTTTCTTCTTTCGATCGGTATGGCAGTCGATTCAAACATTCTTATTTTTGAGAGAATTAAGGAAGAGCAGCGAAAGGGAAAATCATTTGAATCAGCTATTCGTATCGGATTCGGTCGTGCAATTGACGCTATTAAAGACGCAAATGTCACCACGTTGCTGGTAGCCTTCATTCTCTTTAACCCTTTGAACTGGGAATTTCTTCCGCAGTTCGGTTTAGTGAGGGGATTTGCTTTGACTCTCGCCGTCGGAGTTGCTACAAGCCTATTTACCGGTGTAGTCATCACAAACAGGCTTATTAAAACCTTTTATACGTATAAATAGACTATGTTTGACTTTATTAAATACTGGAAAATATATGCTGCAGTATCGGCAACTGTCATTCTGCTCGGGCTGTTTTCAATTTGGAAATGGGGGTACGTGTACTCTATCGATTTTGTAGGCGGTACCAATCTGGAGTATCAGTTCAATCCGGGAGTGACGAAACAGCAGGTAGAGGAAGTATTGGAGCAATCTGATGTGGAGATAGTGACCCTCGAACAGCGATCAGATAATATATTTTTTATCAGACTGTCTGCTATAGACGAACAGAAAGAAGACTCTCTCCGTCAGGCTTTGCAAAGCAGTCTGGAAAGCGAAATTACGGTCATCCGTACCGAAACGGTCGGACCGACTGTCGGAGCCGAAACACTCAGAAAGACGGCAATTGCTGCCGGAATTGCCGTTGTCGGAATCCTGCTTTACATAGCCTGGGCGTTTAAAAATGTCAATTTCGCATTAGCAGCAATTACTGCATCGCTTCACGACGTACTTGTCGTTGTCGGTACCTACTCAATCATTTCACACTTTTTCGGAGCGGAACTCGATACGTTGTTTGTCACGGCACTTTTGACGACGATGTCATTTTCGGTGCATGATACGATTGTCGTTTTTGATCAGATCAGAGAATACCGGAAGAAACACGGGATCGGACATATTGAGGAATTTGCGAACAAAGCATTGACTGACACGATGGTTCGTTCATTGAACAATTCATTTACTATCATGTTTATGCTCCTTGCTCTTGTCCTTTTGGGCGGAGTCACGGTTCGTTATTTTGCAGTTGCGCTTCTTATCGGAACGATTACCGGTACCTATTCCTCTCCTTTTGTTGCAACTCCGGTTGCTGTATGGCTTGAGAAGCGAAGAATGAGCAGGTAATCATGAACATCCAATCCTTTTCCCTGGGACAGATGCAGGCAAATTGCTATCTTATTGAAGAAGACGGAAAAGCACTTCTTATCGACCCTGCCGATTCCGCCGATTTTATTCTTGAACAAATTCAAAGGCAGAATCTTGAACTCATCGGAATCATTGCCACACACGGGCATTTTGATCATGTTATGGCAGCGGGGGAAATACAGATGTCGTATCCTCATCTTTCACTTCACATATATAACAAAGATAAGTTTCTTCTCGAACGTCTTCCGGAAACAGCCAGACATTTCTTAGGATTTGATCCGACTGTGGTTCCCGTCAGACTTACTGCGGATCTTCCTGAAGGGGCATTCAATATCGCTGATTTCAGTTTTGAGGTGATACACACCCCGGGTCATACGCCCGGAAGCATCTGTCTGTATTTCAAAAATCAGGGATTGTTGTTTAGCGGTGATACCTTGTTCCAAAACGGTATCGGGAGGTATGACTTTTCATATAGTGATAAAGATGAACTGAAAAAATCACTTAAAAGAATACTGATGTTACCCGAAGAAACAAGAATATTTCCGGGGCACGGGGAAGAAACACTCGTGGATTATGAAAAGGGAATTATTGATCTGTATTTTTGATTTCCCGTAATCTGGCAAGAAGCGCTTCGCGTTCATTTGGTATCTTTTCATCATCGACTTCCTCAAAAATCTGATCCATAACGTCTCCGATTTTCGGGCCCGGTTTGACTCCCAAAACTTCCATCACATCATGTCCCGTGATTTTCAGGTCATGTACCGTAAACGGGACATTCTGAACTTCTACAAGACGCTTCTTGAAAAGTTCCGTTCGCCAGGAAGTTTCTTTGGAACCTGAACCGAGGCGGTCTCCGGTTCGCAATGCAAGCATATCGTCGATGTTCTCAACGCCGATCTGCCTGATAAATCTTCTGATAGCTTTGTCTGTCTGCTCTTCAGAGACAGTAAATTGATGGTGTCGCACAAGAAGAACCAGTTTTTTCTTTTGATCCTTAGAAAGCTTAAATCGATCTGCAATCTCCGCTGCCATTTTTTCTCCGACTACTTCATGATTATAAAAGGTGATAATCTCCGTTTTCGGATCTTTACGGTATGTTTCCGCCTTGCCGATATCGTGAATCAGAGTCGCAAACCGTGTTATGACATCATCTGATGGACAGTTCCGTAATGATTCGACAAGATGAGTTCCCACGTCGTAAATGTGATGCCTCTCAGGGCTTTTTTGATCAACATCGAAGTTTTTCTCGACCTCGGGAAGAATATGCTTCAGTATTCCCGTAGAGCGAAGAAGCAATACACCGTCTGCTGAGTGGGAAGATATAAGAAGTTTGAAAAATTCATCCCGGATACGTTCTCCTGAAATCTGATTTATTTTTTCAGCATTTTTCCGTATTGACTCCAACGTCTCTTCTTCGATCTCAAATCCGAGTTGAGCTGCCTGACGTACGGCTCTCATGAGTCTCAGTGCATCTTCTCCGAACCGGATGTCAGGATCACCGACTGCACGAATAATTTTCGCCTTAATATCATGTTGACCGTTGTAAGGGTCTACTGTTTGTGCCCCGTCGTATGCGATTGCATTGATAGTAAAATCACGACGGGCCAAATCATCAGTAATGGTGTCTGACCAGGTCACTTCGTCTGGGTGACGTGCGTTTGTGTATCCTGATTCTTTTCTGTAGGTTGTGACTTCAAATATGTGTTGAGTATTGTCCATTTCTATCGGGATCCCAACGGTTCCGAATGTATTATTATAAAAACTGTGCGGGAACATCTTCCGGATTTCTTCAGGCTTAGCATTTGTCGTGAAATCCCAGTCCGAGACGGGAGCATTCATCAAAAGACCGCGCACCGTCCCGCCGACAATAAATATTTCAAAATTATGATCACGGAATTGCTTCATGAAGTCTGTGATTTTCTTAGGGAGGTGTAGCATGGGATTATTATACTTCATTGCGTTATCAAACTCTTGAGGATGTCAATATTTGCTTTATCAGGCCCCTTATTGTCAAAGCCCGGAGTCTCAATAATAAATGGAATATGACGGGTTTTCGGGTGATTCAAAAAATTCTTGAAAACGTCAAGCCCGACAAATCCTTCTCCGATATTTTCATGACGGTCCCGCAGGTCATTCAGTTTATCCCGGCTGTCATTCATGTGAATGACTTCAAGATTATTGAGCCCGATCTTCTTTTCAAAATCGTCAAGGAAAGATTCAAACAGTGTTATGCTTCCGAGATCATATCCTGCTGCATGGAGATGACATGTATCGAGACAAATCCTCACCCGCGGGTCATTGACATCTTCAACTATTTCTGCAAGCTGATCAATTGATTGTCCGATTTTTCTGTTGCCGGCATTCTCCAAAATCAGGAGTGTATTATCAGGAGTTTCAGCCAGGACTTGCTTCATATTGCTTAGGAGAGTAGGGTAGTATTGTTCATCCCGGCAGCTTACGGTTTTATCTTTATTCTTAAAAGATCCCGTGTGCACGATGCTTCCCGTAACTTCAAGGCGTGCCGCAAGCTGAAGTTCGTGAATCAGAGCTGCAACTGATTTTTGTCCGGTGATTCCGGGATCAGCAAGATTGACCAGATATAACGCATGAAAATATACGGGATTTACCTTAAGCTCGTTTTTCAGCGCGATGAACTGCTCAGTTGTTTTTTTGTCTACTTGAGCCGGACTCCATGTGAACGGAGAACTGGAAAATATCTGAAGACAATTCCCTCCTTTGGCATTTATACTTTCAAGAGCCTTGTGATAGCCTCCTGATGTTGACTGATGAGCACCGATTCGCTGTTTCATACTGATGTGAATTGATATATTGCTTTCTAATATGGCTCCTTTATAATGAGAAATTGTTATCTATCTTTTTATGATAAATCTCCTTAAAAAGTATAAAAACTTTATTATACTCGCATCAATGTTTTTTTTCGGCCTGTTTATCGGGGTCTTAGGCTTTAGAATCTACACAATTTCTGAAGAAAAATCACACATATTTTCTTCGATTTTACATGATCCGACAAGTGGCGTATTTACGAATCCGATACTTGATTGTGAATTTTTTCAAAATGATGAATTCACGTCGTTTCGTAAACTGGAATACAAAATTAATGATTTAATCGAGGAGGAAGAGAAAAATAAGAATGTTGAAAGGGTTTCTGTGTATTTCCGGGATATGAATACCGGTGCGTGGGTTGGGGTAAATGAGAAAGAGGAATTTTCTCCGGCGAGCCTTCTTAAAGTGCCGGTTATGATGGCTTACTATAAAATTGCGGAAAAGGATCCGACAATTTTATCAAAGGACTTGGAATTCCATTCCGATGATTTTGCATCTGTTAGCCTCACGCAGAATATTGTTCCTACAGAAACCTTATTGGAGGATCAGAAGTATAAAGTACATGATCTGATTTCACGTATGATCATCAACTCTGATAATCAATCACAATTCTTATTAATCAACCAGTTGCCACAATCTGATATGGAAACGGTGTATGTGGATTTGGGAATTTCTATTCCCGGAGTACGTAGTACCGAAGATTTTATGACGGTGAAAGAATATGCTTCATTTTTCCGAATTCTGTATAATGCCACTTACCTTACAAGAGAGTATTCAGAGCAAGCACTAAGTCTTCTTTCTCAAGTAGAATATACCAGTGCTCTTCGTGCGGGGATTCCCGATGATATAGTTCTTTCGCATAAGTTCGGAGAAAGAGGATACACGACTGAAGACGGAAGAGAAATACAACAACTCCATGATTGCGGAATCGTCTATTATCCAGAGCGTCCGTATTTGCTCTGTGTCATGACACGCGGCGAAGATCTAACGAGGTTGAGTGCGACAATTAAGAAAGTATCTGAGCTTGTATATCATGAAGTGGATTCGCTTCCCTTAAAATAATATCTACTTGACATGTATTAGCAGAGTTGCTATATTAATGCTAATAATGAAGAAATATATAGGATATTGATATCCTATATTGTTTGTTCTGCCTTGTAAAATGATTGGAAGATAGAAGGCATAGCAATTTTCTTCGTTAATCGCTAGTTGTTTACCGACATGGATGAATTGACACAGCGTCAGATTGATATTCTGACAGCAATTATCAAAGAACATACCGAAACCGGGCAGGCGGTGGGTTCGGAGATTATTGAAAAGAAGTATAAACTCGGTGTTTCACCGGCAACGATTCGAAATGAAATGGTTGCATTGGAGAAAAAAGCATACTTGCAGAAAACCCATTTTTCTTCCGGCAGACTTCCTTCTCCGAAGGGATACCGGTTTTACATTAACAACGTAATGCGTGAAAAGGAGCTTTCAACAGTAGATGAGGTGGCTTATAAACACAGTATTTGGGATGAAAGGCAGAAAAAACATCGTGTTTTGTCCCAGGCAGCGCGTGTGTTAGCACAACGGACAGGCCTCCTCTCACTTGTGGCTACCAACTCCGGTGACTTGTATTATGCCGGGATCGGCCATATTTTGGAACAGGATGAATTCCTCAATCTGGATGTCTCAAAAACTCTTTTTAACAGACTGGATGAAATCAATTTCTGGGAAGAGATTTTAAGACAAGCTTTGGTAATAGATCAGGATCTGCTTTTTATCCTCGGACCGGAGGATTTTAGAGATCCTGTTTTTGACAATTGTGCCAGTATTTTCGGCGATTTTGAGACTCCAACTACAAGAGGCATTATCGGTATTGTCGGCCCAAAGCATTTACATTATGAAACTATTGTCCCTCAGGTTCGGTTTTTTTCACACCTTATTGAGGACATCATAAAAGAATATTCAGAGTAATTACATGTTTTCATGAGAACTATGTCAAAAAAACAGAAACAGGAGGAGCATCCCGTTCAGGAAGAATCAGTACAGGATGAACAAACGCAAAACGATGAACTGAGCCAGGAAGTTGAACAGTACAAAAATTTATATTTACGTGCGCTTGCGGATTACAAAAATCTGGAGCATCGGATGAATCAGGAGAGGCAGAGGATGAGGGTATCACTCAAAAAAGATATCATTTATACACTTCTTCCCGTTCTTGACAACCTGAATCAGGCGGAAGTGTTCAATCAGGATCCCGGATTAAAGATGATAAGCGGCTCATTCAAAAAGGCACTTGAAGAGTTGGGTGTGAAAGAGCTGGATCTTATGGGAACTGAATATAACCCTGAAACGGCAGAAGTTGTAGATGTGATAGAAGGAAAAGAAGATAATATTGTGATTGATATCTTACAGAAAGCATATCAACTGGACGGACAGATCATAAGACCGGGCAAAGTACGGGTCAGTAAAAAATCATAAGCAATCTGTATTAATAATTTCATTTTAAACGTATGTCAAAAACAATCGGAATAGATTTAGGAACAACAAACTCAGCGGTTGCCGTCATGGAGGCAGGCAAACCGAAAATTATTTATTCGCAGGAAGGTCGTAACGTCATTCCTTCAGTTGTAGATCCGACCAAACGAATCGTCGGAGACGTGGCAAAACGACAGCTTGTTCTCAATCCGACAAAAACCATTTATTCAATTAAACGATTGATGGGTCGCAGAATTGACGATAAGGCTGTTAAAAAAGAGCAGGATTTTCTTCCGTATAAAATCGTGGAAGGAGCTGAGGGGCGTGTTGCTGTGGAAGTGGAAGGGAAAAAATATACACCTGAAGAAGTGTCAGCCATGATTTTGAAGAAAATCAAAGAAGATGCTGAGGCGTATCTCGGAGAAAAAGTGGAGAAAGCCGTAATTACCGTGCCTGCATACTTTGACGATTCTCAACGACAGGCAACAAAACAGGCAGGACAGATCGCAGGACTGGAAGTCGAGCGCATTCTGAATGAGCCTACTGCAGCGGCACTTGCTTACGGATTGGAAAAATCTCACGCACATACAATTGCTGTTTATGATTTGGGTGGCGGTACGTTTGATATCACTATCCTAGAGCTTGGTGACGGTGTATTTGAGGTAAAAGCTACAAACGGAGACACTCATCTCGGCGGTGACGATTTTGATCAGGCGCTTATCAACTACATTGCTGATGAATTCAAGAAAGAACATGGTGTAGACCTTCGTAAAGATACCCAAGCATTGCAGAGATTAAAAGAAGCAGCAGAAAAGGCTAAGATTGAGCTTTCCTCATCACAGGAAGCGGAGATAAACCTTCCTTACGTTACGGTACAGGACAATCAGCCGCTGCATCTTGTCCAGAAGATCACCCGTGCAAAGTTTGAATCGCTTGTAGATGAACTGATCCA
>CAZDDM010000049.1:3350-8401 GCA_964504235.1 uncultured Gammaproteobacteria bacterium | reverse complement strand
GAACTTATTGATACTGAAGCTCTGATTAAAAATATTGCAAAATTCCGACTTGTGGGACTTGATGTTCTGGAAAAAGAAAAAGAATTTAGTAAAAACAATCCGCTTCTTGGACTTGAAAATGTAATCATCACACCGCATATAGCTTTTTATTCTGACGCATCAGTGAAAAAAATTGCAGAGGAAACAATGCGGCTTCTTGCTAATTTCGAAAAAGGAAGTGCTGACGGACGGGTTGATGTGATATGATTGAGGACACCTATGAAAATTCAAGCAGTACTTTTTGATGTCGACGGGACACTTATTGATACCTCTGAGTACATTTATCAGGCATATGAACACAGTCTGGGAAGACATAACCATAATCTGCTTTCCCGTGAAGAACTCAGTCATTTGATGGGGAAATCGTTAGAGGATACGTATCGTGAAATTACCGGACTTGATGCTGTAAACCCATTTATGGAGGCGCACCGAAAGTATCAGTTTGAAAACGCAGGACTTGCCGTGGCTTTTCCTCATTCCCTCAGCACGCTTGAAGCACTGCGTCAAAAAGGGATCTCAATAGCGGCCGTGACGACCCGTGCACGGGATACGGCAATTGAGACACTGGAAGAAGCAGAACTTTTTCCGCTCATAGATTTTTTTGTCGGATTTGAGGATGTGACGACACCGAAACCTGATCCGGAAGGTATAAAAAAAGCACTGGATTTTTTCAATGTTCATCCGAGTAATGCGATCATGATCGGGGACAGCCCGGTAGATGTTGCCGCAGGAAAAAATGCCGAAACACACACTGTGGGTGTGACATACGGATTTCACGGTGACCGGATTGTAGATACGGAGCCGGATTATGTCATTGATGATATCGGCGAGCTTATTGAGATAGTAGACGGATTTTGATCTGCAAAGAATCTTCAGTATTTGTATAATAAAGCATGTCTTTCATTGATAGACTGAATAATGCGATTGATAAAAAAAACTCTCTTCTTTGTATCGGGCTCGATCCCGTCCGTCAACAACTTCCTTCCCTTTTTCAATTGAAAGAACAGCCTCTTTTTGAATTCTCAAAATATATTATTGATCTGACCCAGGAGTTTGCCATGGCATTTAAACCGAATTCTGCTTTTTTTGAGGCGGGGGGAGCATCAGGGATAGCTCAATTACAATTAACCTGTGATTATGTCAAAGAACATTATCCCGATACTCTGGTAATTCTTGATGCAAAAAGAGGTGATATCGGGAACAGTAATGTAGGGTATATAAGTTATGCATTTGATTACCTGCACGCGGACGCAATAACACTCCACCCATATCTGGGGAAAGAATCAATCGATGATTTTCTCAAAATGAAAGAAATCGGGGTAATCGTGCAATGCAGAAATACCAATCCCGGCGCAATTGAAATTCAGGGGTTACCGGTACACTACAACAACGCGGAAATGCCGCTTTATCAAGTGATTGCATACAAAGCCGCTCATGAATGGAATGCAAATAATAATGTTTTGCTTGTAGTCGGTGCCACCAATCCGCAAGACGTCGGAATCGTTCGACAGATAACGGGAGATATGACATTCCTTGTCCCGGGAATCGGTGCACAGGGCGGGGAATTGGAAGCAACCGTGAAATTTGGTCTTAATTCGCAAAAAAGAGGTCTGATCATCAACGCCGGACGAAGTATCATTTATTCCCAAAACCCGGTGGCGGAGGCAATGAAATTGAGAGATGCGATTAATAGTTTCCGTACGTAATATGCATATTATTGAAATTCTGAAAAAAGTGAATGCCGTGATGACGGATGATCATTTTGTATATACATCGGGTAAACACGGAGAAGTGTATGTAAATAAAGATGCCATTTATCCTCATCCTCTGGAAGTGAGTGAGGTTGGGAAACTATTTGCTGAGAAATACAAAGATGCCGATATTGACGTGGTTGCTGCACCGGCTTTGGGAGGAATCATCCTTTCGACATGGACAGCTTATCATCTGACACAGTTGAAAGGAAAAGAAATACTTGGTGTATATGCAGAGAAAATGCCAGATAAAACTATGGCTTTTACAAGGGGATATGACTCACTTATTCGCGGAAAAAATATTCTTGTCATTGAAGACCTAACCACAACAGGAGGATCGGTAAAAAAAGTTGTTGATCTTGTTCGGGAAACTGGTGGCAATGTGGCAGCCGTTTGTGTCATGGTAAACCGGAACCCTGACGGAGTCAACGCGGAGTCTGTCGGAGCCCCGTTTGATGCATTGGGAGTTTTGAAAGCCGAAGCCTGGAATGAGGATGAGCTTCCCGATCGTATCAAATCAAGACCAATCAATACCAAAGTAGGACACGGGAAAAAATATCTAGAAAGTAAACAGTAATCATAAATATGGAAACCGCTACAGAAACATTTTTTACTCCTGAAATGTATCGGGGCTTCGGTGTCGACATTGTGCACCGTCAGTCACTTGAAAGAGTTGCAAACGGTCAGAAGCAGGCGGAACTTGAACAGGTGAAAGATGCTCAGCGGATTCTTCGTCATATACAGGCTCTTGAAGAGGCAGGAATTAATCTCAGAATGATCGAAGACGCTTCGTCATTTGAACCTTATGCGATTGAACTGAAAGGTATAAAAGTCGGAGGTGCGTTCGTCGGTCAATGTATGGCAGATTATCAGGAAGCAGCGCGAAAAGCAGGATATCAGCTTGTACAGGATCCGATTTTATCACTTCGCTGATCATGCAAACCAGAGTCCAGCAAACGAAAGAACTATTATAATTCCCATCGTCACTCCGTATTTCAGCACGAACTCTCTTTTACCCTGAAGGAATATATAAAAGGTTTTTGCTAAAAGATTTACTGCGTTCACGATGAGAAATGCCAGTACGGCCGTCCTCATATCTATTGCCTGGCGGGATAATTCTGCAATGTTGATGGTCATGGCATCAAGTCCTGTCAAACCGGCAAGACCCGCGGTGACCAGGAATCCGCTTTCTCCGAAAAACTCAAGCGCGATATTTGAAAGGAGTTTGATAGAAAGATAGAGGCCGGCAAATATAAGTGCCGGCTTAATCGAAAAAATCTCCCGGCTTTGGGCGCTTTCTTCACCGAGTTCCGCATGTTTCTGCTTCCTGCCCAAAAAGAGGAATGTGCCGCTTGCAATACCGAAACTTATGATAAGAATGAGCAATGTCGGAATGATGGTTACGGTAAAGACAGGATTGAGAGGGAGGATTATGATAAACAATGAAAAGAAACTGGCAAAGGTTGCAAGCATGGCGGCGGCAACAAGATGATTGATATGCTTGGTTTCAGTACTTTGGACGGCAAGCGACTGAGTTGTGGCTGTCGATGATACAAAACCTCCCACGAGACTTGTGACAATTAACCCTCTTCCTTTCCCGAACATCCTTTCTAAAATATAACCGACAAGATCGACGCCGGTGATAATGGCCACAATAAGCCAGGTTTTGAACGGATTAAATATTTCAAGATCACCCCACGAACTGAGTGAATGGCCGAATGAACTGAATATCTGCTGGATATACGGGATCTGTTTAACGGTGATGCCGACATTGGGGAGGAACGGGAGAATAATAACAGCGATGATGCTATAGCTGAGAATGGCCTTAATTTCTCTCGTATGGATATCTTCAACTACGTTTTTAACCTGATCTTTGTATGCCAAAACAAGCATCAATACAATAGCCAAAGATAACGTCACCGTCATCGGAAACAATTCCAGAGCGATCAACGCTCCGATGAGAAAACTCATCAATGCCGCAAGTTCGGTGGTAATCCCGCTTTCTTTCGTGAAAAAAGCCGTCACAATGTAATTGCTGATAACAACCAGTATGAATGAGGCTGTGAAAAGGGTAGTGAGAATGAGATGGTCTTGATACAACAGTCCTGAAATGGCTCCAAGCAGGGTCGTAAGAGAGAATGTCCGTACGCCCAGTAATGCCCCGGAACGGTTTTTATGATGGTCTTTTTTTTGATGGATTTCTCTTTCAAGACCGATGGCCGCACCGATTGCAAGCGAAATCAATAATTTAAGGGAAGTATCCAGTTCCATTCTTTTATTATAAAGAATCAGTCAGTTCATTTCAGCGTTTCTTGCAGTTTCTTAATAAACCCGGATTGCCTGGGCTTCAATCAAAAGCGTGCCATTTGATGCGCATAGAGCAGTATTCATAAACCGTATGGCATCTCCCGGTCTGACGTCACCGTGCACCACTGAGAACTGATGGATGGCAGGATCATAGGGGACAATCTGATCCGCAACTTCCTGCCCGTGCAATCCGCCGATAATCAACCCCGAGTTGTTGCGCAAAGACTGTAACTGAAGGTTCAAAGATTGCATTGATGCTGCCAGGTCTGTTCGTTCCGAAGCAGGAGTTGCCCGATACTGGGCGGCAATGGCTTGGTATTGCCGTTCAATGCTGAGATACTCTTCAGCCTTTTGCCTTAACAGTTCAGTACGGTCCGGTTGTTCAGGTTTAGTTTCGTAAAAATAAGGTTCCATATTTTCAGAATTGTAGCAGATTCTTACTCACTTTTAATCTTAAAAAGAGATAATTACTAGACATGAAAATGATAAGGTTATGAATTATAATGTAAGTATGCTCAATGATGCAGACGGCATCCTCGCGAAAATACCTTCACATGTTGATTATGCCGATGTAAGGATTGTAGAACAGGAATCAGAAGATATTGCCACAAAAGACGGAGTCGTTGAGGCACTTTCTTCATCCTCCTCAAAAGGATACAATGTCAGGATTCTGAAAGACGGTGTTTGGGGCTTTGCCGCATCTCATGACATGTCGACTAAGGGTATAGACGAAACAATAACAAAGGCACTTGCGATTACCGGTGCTTCTTTAAAACACAAGACAACTGACGTAAAACTCGATAATTCCAAACAGGTTCAGGGTTCGTACAAAACTCCTATTCAGGAAGACCCCTTTCAGGTACCTATGGAAGAAAAGCTGGGACTTCTTGTTGCGGCTGATAAAGCGCTGAGAGTCAGCGATAAAATCGTCGTTTCACAGGCATCGTATCAGGC
>CAZDDM010000049.1:0-3250 GCA_964504235.1 uncultured Gammaproteobacteria bacterium | reverse complement strand
ATAAAGCGCTGAGAGTCAGCGATAAAATCGTCGTTTCACAGGCATCGTATCAGGCAAATCGGGAAAGGAAATATTTTGTTTCAACAAGCGGATCAAGAATCGAGCAGGAAATCATCTGGACGGGGGCGGGGATTGAGGCATCAGCGGTGAACGGGACAGAGTTTCAAAACCGTTCATACCCGAATTCTTTCCGGGGACAGAACCAGACAAGAGGATTTGAGTTAGTACGCGGGTTAGATCTCGTTGAAAACGCACCGCGTGTCGGGCAGGAAGCAGTTGACCTGTTGGCGGCTGACTTGTGCCCGAGCGGGGAATTTGACCTCATCCTGGACGGCAATCAACTTGCACTTCAGATTCATGAAAGCTGCGGTCATGCCGTAGAACTTGATCGGGCTCTCGGGTATGAGGCCTCATATGCCGGCACCAGCTTTTTGACACCCGATAAATTATTTGATTTCAGATACGGATCCGATATTGTCAACCTGACTGCAGATGCGACTATACCCGGAGGATTGGGGACATTCGGATACGACGATGAAGGCGTGCCCGCACAGCGTACGTACTTGGTAAAAAACGGCATTTTTCAAGATTATATCACGTCGCGTGATACCGTTTCAAAACTCCATGAAATCAATCCGAAATATGATAAACAATCAAACGGCACAGTCCGTGCTTCATCATGGAGCAGATTACCGATGATCCGCATGACCAATATTAACCTGGAGCCGGGAGGTGAGGAAGGAACTGGAAAAGCCTGGACCTTGGATGATCTTATCAAAGACACGGAATACGGGATTTTGATGTCTACGAACAGATCCTGGAGTATTGATGACAAGAGATACAATTTTCAGTTCGGGACGGAGATCGGATGGGAAATAAAAAACGGTAAAAAAGGCAGAATGCTCAGAAACCCCACATATCAGGGAATCACTCCGCAGTTCTGGAATTCCTGTGATGCGATATGCGGAAGAGATGAGTGGACTGTCTGGGGAACTCCGAATTGCGGTAAAGGCCAGCCGAGTCAGGTGATGTATACGGGGCATGGAGCAAGTCCGGCCAGATTCAGGAAGGTGAAAGTCGGAGTGGTGAAGTGGTAGTGAGTGTTATTAGTTGTTGCTTATAAGTTTCTTTTCTCGTTAGTTAATCGCCGGTGGAGAGGTCTCATGCACAAGTAACGGTACGTTAGCTGGCGAGAAAACGAAACTAACTCGAAAATCAAATTATTTTGCAACAAAAAATATATGTTCGGTAAAGAAAAACTAAAACAAATTGCGGAAACGGTACTGAAGCTGTCTAAAGCCGATCAGACGGAGGTGATTCTTTCCGTGAGCGGAAACTCATTGACACGGTTTGCAAACAATGAGATCCATCAGAACATGGCCTGGAAAGACCTCGGTATTTCAGTCAGAGTCATTATTGACAAAAAAATCGGAGTTACTTCCACGAATTCATTTGATAAGAAATCCCTAAAAGAGGCTGTAAAGAAAGCAACAGAACTTGCAAAACTGCAGGAACCTGACCCGGATTTTGTCTCTCTGCCTAAGCCCGAAGACATATCTGATGCTGAAAATGATATTTTTTTTGCAACGGAAGGAGAACTTGCAGAAGGTGCTCATACCGTGATCAGAGAAGCCTTAAGTGAGCATCTGACTGCGTCAGGCGCGTATGCTAATGATGTTTCAGAGCTCGCCGTAGCAAATTCCCTCGGGATCTTTGCGTATCATGCAGGCTCTTCCTGCAATCTCTCAACCATTGTGATGGGGAAGTCATCGAGCGGATTTGCCGCTGATGTAGCTCGGAATGCAGCGGACGTGGATACTCAAAGAGTTGCAAAGACTGCTGTCAGTAAAACACTGCAAAGTTCTGACCCGGAAGATATAGAACCCGGTGAATATGAGGTGATTTTGGAGCCGCAGGCAGTTTCTGAAATGATGGCATTTTTCCAGTGGTACGGACCCAATGCAAGGATTTATCATGAAAAATCAAGCTACCTTTCGGATAAGATGGGGCAAAAAGTATTCGGAGACAATATCACATTGATCGATGATCCGTTCCATGAACTTGTGTTTCCCATGCCGTTTGATTTAGAAGGATATCCGAAAAAGAAGCTAATTTTTGTGGAAAACGGGGTTTTGAAACATATTGCATACGATTCATATTATGCCAATAAGTACAAGACAGAAAATACCGGACATGCCTTACCGGCCCCGAACACCTTGGGACCGATCCCGCTTCATCTGTATATTGCACCGGGAGATAAAACACAAGACGACATGATCAAAAACGTCAAAAGGGGATTACTTGTGACGAGACTGTGGTATGTGAGAGTACTGAATCCGAAAGTGCTTAATATCACGGGTATGACGCGTGACGGGACATTCCTCATTGAAGACGGTAAAATCGTCAAACCAGTAAAGAACCTCAGATTCAATCAAAGTATTCCCGATGCATTGCATAATGTAATTGCAATTGAGAATAAACTGACACAACTTGCCAGTTTTGAGGGAGAGCTGATCGGACTGGCGCCGGCTCTTCATATCCGCAAGTGGGAATTTAGCAGCGCCACACTGTTTTGAGCATTACCAATTATTTATTTCATCTATGAAAAATGTAAAAGAACTGCTGAAGAAGAATGATATCATCCGTGTATCGCCTGAAGATACATTGTCGCAAGCATTAGGACAACTTTCCAGTTCTCATGATGCCGCGTTTGTAATGGATGAAAAAGATAATTTTCTCGGGGTCATCAATCCGTATCATGCCCTGATACAATCATCCGCATACGACGGTGAAACAAAAGTTGAAAACTGTCTGTTCCATCCGCCGAAGATTAATGAAAACGATACATTGGGAAGAATTGCGAGTATGATGACCCAGTCGAAGGTTCATTATCTGCCGGTATTTAATGATAAAAATGAATTCGTTGGGATCACATCTGCCCGCAGGCTGCTCGGGCTTATGCGTCCCAGTGTTGATCATATGACACTCGGTCAGGTACTTGCAGCAAAGAATCGGCCTTTAGCAGCAATCGATGAGAATGAATCAATTTCAAAGGCTTTAGTGATTTTTAAAGAAGAAAAGATCTCAAAGTTAGTTGTTGTGAATAAACAAAATAAAGTAACTGGTTTACTGAGTTACTATGAATTAATTCCGTATCTGATTGCACCGGGAAAACGGAAAAAAGGCGGCCGCGGAAGTGATGAACAGGAGCCGTTTCAGAAACTCAAGATTAAAAACTACGCAATTAGGA
>CAZDDM010000048.1:0-9027 GCA_964504235.1 uncultured Gammaproteobacteria bacterium | reverse complement strand
GATGAAAAAGGTATCGAATACGATATTGTTGACGAAATTCCTGAAGAAGTCAAAGGCAAAGTAACTGAATATCGTGCAAAAATGATCGAACAAATCGCCGAACAGGACGATGCCCTTCTTGAAAAATATCTTGCAGGAGAAGAACCTACAGTTGAAGAAATGAAAGCAGCTTTGAGAAAAGCAGTTATCGGATACAAGATAGTACCGATCTACGCCGGAACATCACTTAGGAATAAAGGAGTCCAGCCTGTACTTGATGCAATCGTTGATTATCTTCCTTCGCCGAAAGATCTGAAAGAAGTTCACGGCACAAAACCGGGAACAGAAGAGGTGCTGACAAGACAACTTGATCCGAAAGAGCATTTTTCATCTCTTGCTTTCAAAATCCAACTTGATCCTCATGTCGGTAAAATTACATATACACGTATCTACTCAGGTGTTCTGAAATCGGGTTCATACGTATACAATGTCACCACCGGAAGAAAAGAACGGGTTAGCCGACTTCTTCTTATGCATGCAAATCAGCGGGAAGAAATTGAAGAAGCATATGCGGGAGAAATCGTCGCACTTGTCGGTCCGAAAGAGACAAAGACCGGAGATACATTGGCTGACGAAAATAATCCTGTCATTCTTGAATCAATCACGTTTCCTGAACCGGTTATTTCCCTTGCCATCGAACCGAAAACAAAATCAGATCAGGAAAAACTTTCTTATGCATTACAGAGACTTTCTGATGAAGATCCGACATTCCAGGTTAAAGTAAATCATGAAACCAATCAGACTATTATGTCAGGAATGGGAGAACTCCATTTGGAGATTCTTGTTGATCGTATGAAGCGTGAAATGGGCCTTCAGGCAAATATCGGAAGTCCTCAGGTCGCATATAAGGAAACGATTACAAAAGCAGCTGACGCCGAAGGAAAATACATCAAGCAGACAGGAGGACACGGTCAATACGGTCACTGTTTGCTGAAACTTGAACCTCTCGGTCGCGGAGAAGGGTTTATCTTTGAAAACAATGTTAAAGGAGGAGCGATTCCTTCAGAATTTATCCCATCCGTTGAAAAAGGTGTCAGATCAGCTCTTGATAAAGGCGTCCTTCTCGGATTCCCGATTACTGACTTGAAAGTCATGCTGTATGACGGAAGCTATCATGATGTCGACTCATCGGATATCGCCTTCCAGATTGCAGGTACTATGGCTTTACAGGACGGTATAGAAAAGGGAGGAGCGACTCTTCTTGAACCTATCATGAGACTGGAAATTACAGTTCCTGATGAGTTTATGGGGACTGCAATCGGCGACGTTTCAAGTAGAAGAGGAAAAGTCCTCGGTACAGAAAAGAGAAATCGTGTTACTGTCATCAAAGCATATGCCCCGCTTGCTGAGCTTTCAGGATATGCGACAGTTCTTCGATCGCTTACTGAAGGTCGGGGAGTATTCTATATGGAACCTTCTCACTATGAGGAAGTCCCGAAGAATATCATCGCCTCAATGCAGAATAAATAAGCCCTGTTTCATGCCGAAAGCTGTAGAATAAATGTATTGCCGTTTTTACGGAGGGTTTATGAAAACACTCGTCATCTCTGATACACATCTCGATCTTCCCTTTGATGAAAAGAAATTTGTATTGCTTAGCCGTATCATCAATGATGCTGACCGTGTCATCATAAACGGTGATTTTTGGGAAGGATTTCTCCTGACGTTTGATGAATTCTATACTTCTAGATGGAACAACTTGTTTCCGCTTCTTAAAAAAAAGAAAGCTGTATATATTTTCGGAAATCATGATGCTAAAGAATATAATGATCCGGAAAAAATTAAAGAGTTTTCATACATACAAACCGATAGATATACTTTTCGGGAAAATGAATCTGTCTTTATCTTTGAACACGGCCACAGAATACTTCCTCTTGAAAAAAGCAAACCCGATGTAAAGGACCCTAAGTTTCACCAAATGGTCCGAAAAGTTGACTCTCTTGAAAGATTGTTTATCCGATATTTCGGAACTTTTTATCAAGCACTTGTTTCCGGGTTTAACACGGTAGTAAAAAACCGTATACAGCACGAATTAAAGGACAATGAACTCTTTTTTTGCGGTCATACTCATATTCATGAGATAAATCATAAAAAAAGGTTTTACAACACGGGAATAATAAAGCACGGTTTAGCACAGTACATATACATTGAAAACGGAGAAATTATTCCCAGAAAAGAAAGATATTAAAACTATTTTTCCGGATAGATATGCTCTTTACGAAGTGCGATAACCAAAGGACATTGCTCATGGTCATGTTTCTTAGCCGGACAATATTTGCGGCCATAATCAATCATCCTTAAAGTAAACTCCGTCCATTCTGTTTTTGGCAGAATCGCCATCAGGTCCTTTTCAATTTTCTCAGGATCTGACTCTTTTGTCAGCCCGTATAAATTCGACAGTCTTCGGACATGCGTGTCAACAGCTATTCCCTCAACAATTCCAAACGCGTTCCCGAGAACTACATTGGCAGTTTTACGTGCTACTCCGGGAAGAGTAAGCATCTCATCCATCGTTTGAGGGATGGAATCACGGTATTTTTCATGCAAAATTTTTGCCGTTGCCAGGACGTTTTTGGCTTTATTTTTGTAAAAACCCGTTGATTTTATATCCTGCTCGAATTCGGTAATGTTTGCCTTTGTATAGCTTTCAATTGTGGGATATTTTATAAACAATTTTTCAGTCACTATATTCACCCGTGCATCCGTGCACTGAGCCGAGAGGATCACTGCCACCAAAAACTCCCAAGGGTTTGAATAGTTAAGAGCAGACTTTGTCTGAGGAAACAGTGATTTTAATGTTTGAACTATTACTGTTGCCCGTTTCCCTTTCAGTTCGAGATCTTTCATATATTAAGTAGTAACTTTATATTCACCGTTTTTCTCTGCAACAATTCCTTCAGAGGTCAACTGCTTGAGCACATTATACAACCGTACTTTTTCAAATCCCAACCTATTTTCGAGGATTTTTCTTTTCGTCGGGCCTTCATTTAATAAATAACGCAGGACGGCACCGCGCACTTGCCTGTTTGACCCTTCAAATTTACTTTGCTTTGAGTAATGCTTGCTTCTCCTGTTTGGATTGGGAACGGTTCTCCCTAAATAGGTCCCGTAATCCATAAGTGCATAAAACCAATCCCTCGGATTTTTTCTGTCAAAAGTTTCCCGAACAAGCGGCATAATATCTCTATCTGCTACTTCTTTTTTGTCACTGAAGAAATGATGAATATAGACACGCCTTACGTTTGTCTCAATAAACGGTTCGGGTATATTGTATGAATAAACGACGATCGAACGTGCAGTTGCAGGTCCGATACCGGGAAACTCTTCCAAAACGGCAGGATCTCTCGGGACAATAAAGTCATATTTTTCGACAATAATTTTTGCAATTTCTCTGAGATATTTTCCCCTTCTGTTGTAACCCATCCCCTGCCATTCACGAAGCACTTTTTCAAGAGGAGCCGACGCTAGTGATTTAAAATCAGGAAATACTTCTACAAAATGAGAGAACTTTTCTGCAACTCTCGAAACCTGTGTTTGCTGCAGCATTATTTCTGAAACAACAACCCAGTATGGATTTATATTGACGCGCCACATAAGATCCCGTTTATTTTCCCGATAGAAATCCTTTACCTTTTTTTGGAAAGATTGAATGCTACGGAGACTGTTGAACATCTTCTTGCTGCTGTACTTTCAATAATCGTTTTTCCTTGAAAAGGAATATTGCGATATCGGCAAGCCCAACAATAACCGTCATCACAATAAACGGTAATGCACTTTCAAAACCGCGGAATAATACGAAAAGTATCGATACTGTGACGTTCATGAGGGACCATATCCCCATAAACAATTCAAATAATTCTCTTTCGAAGTCTTTCAGTAATTGACCAAGACGTGAATGTATTTTGTTTATTACTCCAATCCGTCCCAGACCGAAAAGTATCAGTATTGTTAGCATAAGAAGCTGTATCAGCAATCCGAATGCAAAGAGAAGTTGGGTTGAAAAGTATCTACCGATATCTGAAAAAAGTGTTTGATACACAATTGCAACTGCGAATTTCAGATATTCAATTGTATTTGCAAAGGAAAACTGCGACTGCATGATGATTTTCGGATATGTTTGTGTTTCTTCGCCAAGATGAAATTCCTGCGTCGTATTTGCATAACCGATCGCACGGGTCGTGATACGATACTTCCCCAAAGGTAAGGCAATATTCAATAATCCCTCATGATCTGTATAGAACGGCTGAAAAAGACCTTTTCCCGTATTGAGGAATGTAAAAGCAGAGTTGAAAGGGTAGTACTGTTTACGGGATTCTTCATAACGTTCGACCTGAACATATGTCGCTTCAATCGGTTTTTCTTTTCTGTCTACAACTTTAAGTGGTTTTGATACCAGGAATGAATAAGGGGTCACCGTTTTTGAATACTTACCGAAATTGTCGGTAATTTCAAGCGTAAAGAAATAATTGTCCAGAATATCCGGCGTTGCGATTTCGGCCGAAAAAGTATCCGGCGCGACTTCAGTGAACTGTACTTGCTGTACATTGTTCTGAGCAAGTGTTGAGACACCTAAGACCGATCTGCTGACAAACGTACCTTTTAAGGTTTTGATATTTTCCGGATTATCCATTTCAACTGCAATAACAACCGGCAAATCATTCGGGACAACAAGCCGCCTGGATGCTTTTGCATTGAGCTGCAGACTATTCCAAAGAGTACGGGTTGACAAAACGCGATAACTTGTTCCCTCTTTTGCCGTTTTGAAAATAAAGATATCGGATTCTATTGTTTTGTTCAGTAACTTATTGGTGGCAAATATTTTAAAACAGTATGCAGTATCCGGTGTAAGGTTCTCAAATATGATTTCATGATATCTCGTATTTTGATCAAGAACTAATTCCTGTGTAAACTCATCAGCAGAACAGAGATCATATTTCACAAGAACAGTAGCATCGAGTGATGTCGTTGATGTGAAGATCGCATTATCCTCACCTACATGTTCAACTGATACCTTTTCAAACCTGAACTCCTTAAAAGTTGGAATTTGGGTAGGAACAGTTGATATCGCAGGTGCAGGCGTCTTTTCACCAGGAGCGGAAGTACCTGTGGGAGATACAGTTGAAGATACCATACCAGTAGGAACCCGTGTAGCTGTAGGAGTAGGAGTTACAATACCTGAGATATCCGGAGTGGGAGTTTCTGTCGGAGATGGTGTAATGGCAGTCGGTGTCGGCGTTGACCCTGTCGGAGTGGGCGTTAATAACGGTGGTGTCGTCGGCGTCGGTCCGGTCGGTGTAGGAGTTGGTGTATCGGTTGGGAAAATAACATCGGTCGGTGTCGGTCCGGTCGGTGTAGGAGTAAGGGTCACAAATGGAGTCTCAGTTGGCGTCGGTCCGGTCGGTGTCGGGGTTGGTGAATCCGAAGGGGTCGGAGTCAGATTCGGATCAACATAAAGCAAATACTCCACCTGTGGATGCACGGCATTCTGAAAAGTCGCATCCGCATTGGTGTATACAAGAATTCTATTTGTTGTGAGGAAGGATGACTTTACCTGCAGATCAAAACTCACTTCATGAAAAGTACCGTTGTTGTCAACTCTATCGATGTCCCAGGTTATTGTTCTGTTTAGTAGATCAACAACTGGTTCCGTTCCTGAATCAGTTAAAGTAGCCGAACCGATGACATAATCATAAACCTCGACGTAATTGGACCCGCTTCCTTCTATCAAACCTTCTTCCCACGAGGCCACCAATGTCATCGGAAACCCCGTATTCGGAGCTACCGAGTACTGAATTGTAAAGGTAACAACCTCTGTCGGGTAAATTTCACCCCCTTCAGGTTTCGAGGCTGTAATAACAATACTAAAATCATCAACGGTAGGCTCTACCGCTGCTGTGACATCCAATTGATGATCTACTGCTGAGTTTTGTCTTACGATAAACAGACTCAGAAGAGTCATAATAGTCAAAACTGAAATGAAGCGCTTCATACTTCTTTTATTGTACTAGAATTTACCGTTCAAAAATGACTAATTCCTCTTCAGCACGCGTCACTCCTGTATACAACCATCGGCACCATTCATCATCAGACATTTTCCCGAATCGTTCTTCAAAAAGAACTACTTTCCGTGCCTGGCTTCCCTGGGCCTTATGGACTGTCAGGGCATACCCGAAGTCAAATAAATCCCCGATCATTATCTGTGACCGATCTTTTGTAAAGTTCAGTGCTGAATCATGCCCGAATTGTTTAGAAGAAATGAGACCTGAATAAGGTTCATCTTCACCGTCCATTGAAATTTCTGCTCTATACCAGTCACTATTTTCTTCCTGAATATCTCGAATGGTCCCGATCATGCCATTGAATATCCTCTTTTTATGATTATTCCGAAGACAAATAACACGGTCTCCGACAGTTGGCTTCGTTGTTTCAAATCCCAGTGCCTGCCTTATATGAGAGTTTAACCGCTTTCTAGTGTGATTGAAGCCGCAGAGAATGAGTGTATCTTCAGTATAATTTTGAAGCAACTCGTTCATCTCAATATAAGCATCGGGATCTTCCTTACCGTACTTCACTACACCGCTTCCGTATTGTCCGGGACGGATATACCCGTGTTCACGGGCTTGTATGGAAATCCCGATAATCGGATTCTTCTCAGCCTGCCTGTGAATATGCTCCAGAATAATATTCGGTTTGTCCATAAGGTTGAAGGATCCTCTGATAGGAGGCAGCTGGCCGTGATCCCCAACCGCGAGAATGGGAACTTTGTAGGATAGTAAGTGCTTCCAGATAACACCGTCGACCATAGAGGCTTCGTCTACTATAATAAGTCTTCTGTCGATTTCTTCTTTTTGCTGCCATCCGACTATTTCCTCTTTTTCATTTACTATAGGTGAGTAAATGAGCGAATGAATTGTACCGACTGTGTCCTGTTTATATTTCACGTCTTCGTCAAGAAGTTTGCCGTGAAGTACTCGTGCCGCTTTCCCTGTGTATGATACAAAACCCACTTTTAATTTCGGTTCAATCTTGTCAAGTTGCCGACGGAGATGTGCAAGAAGAGTCGATTTACCGGTCCCTGCATAACCTCCAAGAGTGATAAAACTTTTTTTATTCGGATCTTTATACCATGTAAGAATAAGGTTAAGTGCATGCTTCTGATCAGAGGAAAGAGTAATCATAGGTGATCATTGTACTCTTCTTTCCTTTCGTTATCCATCCAGGAACAGAATGCTGAGAGCGGCAATAATCATACCCAGTGATATGCCTGCAATGGGAACATGTTTCAGATCACACTTAAAACATACAGGTAGCAATTCATCGAAGCTGATATATACCATGACACCCGCAACTAATGTAAATACGACATACAAAAGATCTGTTCCGAGATAAGGCTTAAGGATAAAATAGGCAAACAATCCGCCAATCGGTTCAATAATTCCTGCTAGAATGCTATATTTCAACGCTTTTACACTACTTCCCGTTGCGGCAAGAATAGGGGCTGCAATAGCAATTCCTTCGGGAATATTATGGAGTGTTATTGCAAGAGCAAGGACGATTCCAAACTCGATGTTAACATAAGATCCCATAAAAACCGTTACGCCTTCCGGGAAATTATGAAGAGCAAGACCTATTGCTACCATAATACCCGTAGAATATAGCTTTCTGTCACAGGGACCTTTAGCACAGTTAGTTTTACCAATAAGATAATGAGGGAAAAGCCGATCAACTAATGCCATGAAGAATATGCCTGAGAAGAATAACAAATTACCGTAAGCAAATCCGATCTGATGAATGCTTTCAGGAAGTAGCTCTATGAAGGACAAATACAACATGACTCCTGCCGAGAGTCCAAGAAAGAAGTGTAAAGTGTTTTTTGATATGTTCCGATAAAAAATCAAGAAGCCAGCGCCGACTGTCGTTGATAGACCGGCAATAAGAGATAGAGAAAAAGGAAGAAAAAAATCCATGATTGCATTATACTATCAAATTCTTTATGATCCTGCTTCTTGCTCCATGTTCTTAAGTCTCGTGTAGTAATCAGGAATCTCTTTCAAATGAGCCCAGGCAATTTTTCCTGTCATCTGAAGATCATCGTCTGTGACGTTCGTTTCTTTGTCATGTAATCCATGCTCCATCTCTACTTCAAGTCCCATTCGGAACTGTTCCAAATCATAGGTATTCCAATCCATGCCGAGTCGATCTCCGATGTCTTTAGCCTGAATTGCCGTAAAAATTTGTGTCATTTCTGTTCACCTTCCTTTTTGCCTATAAATTTTCTTACTTCAAAGTGGTCTATGACTACATCTTCCGGCTGCTCTAGAACGAACGCAACAATGTTAGCGATATCTTTGGTGTCCATTGACAGTTCTGCCGAAGTCGGCATATCGATTCCTGCAGCTTTCAAAATATTGGTGGCCATTCCTCCCGGATAAAATCCCATGATTTTGATACCAGTACCCGTTAATTCTTCTTTCAGCGTTTCGGTAAATCCGTGAAGAGCATGTTTTGTTGCCGTATAAATAATTCCGTAAGCGTCTTTTGTCTCAACACCCGCAATTGACATAACATTCAGTATTTGTCCTGCAGATTGTTGTTTCATGATAGGGACAATCGCGCGGGTCATATAAATAGTTCCGAGAGTATTTGTTGCAAAAAGCGCACCTATTTTCTCCACTGAGTAGCTTTCAATCGGGCCCGCTGCCCAGATACCGGCATTGTTGATGAGAATATCAATCCTCCCGAATTGCTGCTTCATAGCACTGACTGTTGTCGCGACCTGTGCTGCATCACTGACATCACAGATGAAATACTCAGCTTCAGCCCCTAAAGACCCACATTCAGTTTTAACTTCTTTTAACTTATCTTCTGATCTCGCAAGAATCGCTATTTTTGCATGTTTTTCTGCACATTTAAGGGCAATTGATTTTCCAAGTCCGTCACTTGCACCGGTAATGACGACAACTTTCCCTTCGATACTCATAGATTGTA
>CAZDDM010000047.1:0-9043 GCA_964504235.1 uncultured Gammaproteobacteria bacterium | reverse complement strand
TCATACAGATCTCATAGAGATTGTCAATATATGTCCAGTATAGTATGATGGGGACATATATGGAAGACTGTATTTTTTGCAAAATCATACATGGTGAGATACCGTCTTACAAGGTATATGAAGATGAGATCTATCTGGCTTTTATGGACGTGTTCCCAAGAGTGAAAGGGCATGTGCTGGTCATCCCGAAAGAACATTACCGGTGGGTGTATGATGTACCTGATTTCGGTGGATACTGGGAAACGGCAAAGAATGTCGGAATGAAGGTGCAGCAGACAGTCGGGTCAGACTATATCAGCTTTATAACGATGGGTGAGGCGGTACCACACGCTCATATTCATATTCTTCCTCAACAGCACGGCGAAATACACGGCATCAAATTTACGCCGGTTGTAGAAATGACAAAAGAAGAGATCGGAACGTTGGCAAAAGAGATTGCCGATAATTACTAAAACAATTAAATAAAAGTCTCGCATATAAATTGTAGAACTTTTTCAAGCCGCACGTGCAATGTAGTCATCACGTACTCTCTTTCGGCATCGTGAAGAAGCTTCACAATTCATATGCTTCGACTTTTTGCAGTCCATATGACTCTAACAGAAAAAGTGTATCAATTTGTTTCACAGGTCCCGGCAGGATATGTCACGACCTACGGTGACATCGGGCATGCGGTAGGCTCCAAATCCTATCGTGCGATCGGTCAGATCCTGCACCGTAATCCCGACTGGCCGAAAGTACCCTGTCATCGCGTGGTAATGAAAGACGGATCTTTGGCCCCAAACTACGGAGCGGGTGGACCTTCAGTACATCGGACACGGCTTGAAAAAGAAGGTGTTACTTTTATTGGAGAAAGAGTAGACTTAAGTAAACATAAATTTGAGTTTATACCGAAACTATGATTAGTATTTACTACCGGAATCTGCGTGACAAGCAAATCCAGGAATTGGATAAATACCGGATCGGTTCATGGATCCATGTCGAAGCTCCGACTGATGAAGATTTGAAGTATCTTGTTGAGAAACACAAACTCGATGAGAGTCTTCTGAAAGATGCAACCGATGAATACGAAGTCCCCCGTACGGAAATTGAGGACGGAGTGATCTACATCTTCAGCCGGTACCCCTTCAGACGGAATGATCAGATCTCCACGTCGCCGATTTTATTTGTCATTCAGGAATCTCATGTCGTGACGGTCACCAAGGAAAAATTCCCCTTGATGGAGATGTTTTTGACGAGAAATATATTTTTTACTACACAAAAAACGAAACTGTTTCTGCAGCTTTTTTCACTGATCAATACTTCATACAATTCGTATCTTCACAGTATCAGCCGCGAAACGAGGACCAGTTCATATGAACTTGAAAGGATCAGCAATAAAGACATTGCACTCTTTGTGAGGTATGAACGGGTATTGAATGATTTTCATCTCGCGCTTGTCCGTACGAATGCCGTTCTGAACAGTCTGATGTCCCACAATATGCTGAAGCTGTATGAAGAAGATAGGGATCTGTTGGAGGATTTGTTTCTCAATAACGAGCAGCTTATTCAGCTCTCAAAAGAGAATCTGAGAAGTATCGTCAACATACGGGATGCCTCTTCCACAATCATGACTCACAATACAAACCGTGTGATCCGTTTCTTTACCTCGATCACCGTCATTTTGACGATCCCGACAATCATTGCCAGTGTATACGGGATGAATGTGCAGCTTCCGTATCAGCAGTCACCTTCGGCTTTCTTGGGCATTATGATCATCACGGCACTTATTTCACTCGGCCTGGTGATAATGTTTTTGATGAATGACTGGCTGTGATCAGTTCGGTTTAGCGACGGAAATGTCTACTTTGTTTGCTTTATAGTCTGCAAGAATTTTGTCACCCGGTTTGATTTTTCCTTCAATAATCTGCAAAGCAATTTCATCAACCAGAACTTCATTGATAACCCGTTTCAGGGGACGGGCACCGTAGACCGGGTCGAATCCGATCATCTGTAAATGATTTTTCAGTTTTTCGGTGACTTCAAGCTGCAGGTTCTGGTCCGCAAGGCGTTTTTCAACTTCACGGAACTGAATATCGACAATTTTCTCCATCATCTTTTCATCGAGTGCGTTGAAAATGACAATTGAATCAAGACGATTAATAAATTCCGGTTTGAAATGTGCTTTCACCCGGTCAAGGATCTGGGCATCTCTTTTTTCCTTTTTCTGACCGTCTGTATAAAGGTCACTTCCGATATTTGATGTCAGAATAATAATTGTATTCTTAAAACTTACGACACGGCCTTTGCCGTCTGTGAGGCGTCCGTCATCCAGTATCTGCAGAAAGGCATTGAAGATCTGCGGATGCGCTTTCTCAACTTCGTCAAACAGAACAACAGAGTAAGGCTTCCGTCTGATCGCCTCGGTCAGTTGTCCGCCCTCTTCATATCCTATATATCCGGGAGGGGCACCGATGAGCCTTGCTACCGTGTGTGCTTCCTGATACTCACTCATATCGATACGGATCATGGCATTTTTATCATTGAAAAGGGATTCTGCAATTGCGCGTGCCGTTTCAGTTTTCCCGACACCGGTTGGTCCTAAGAAAAGAAATGAACCTATGGGCTTGTTTTCTTCCTTCAACCCTGCACGTGACCGGCGGATTGCATTTGCGACCTTGTGCAGTGCCTCATCCTGTCCGACGACTTGTGTTTTCAGTTCATCTTCCAGATGTACCAGTTTTTGCGATTCACTGGCAAGAAGGCGGGTGACAGGGATCTTGGTCCATCGTGAGACAATCTGAGCGATATCTTCTTCCGTAACCTGTTCCTGCAAAAGTCTTTCTTCAGCCGGTATTTGTTTCCACTGCTCTTCCAGCTCTTTTATTTTCTTTTCAGCTTCGGGAATTTTCCCGTATTGAAGTTCCGCAGCTTTTTCCAGATTGACTTCACGTTGTGCTCTTTCAAGTTCGGCACGGGAGTGATCGAGGGCGACTCGGCTTTTCTGGAGGCTTGAAATCAGTTCTTTCTGTTCTTCCCATTTACTCTTGAGGCCTTCAAATTTTTTCTGCAGTTCTTCCCGTTCTTTTTGCAGTTTTTCTTTTCGTGTCTCAATACCTTTTTCCCGTTTCATAGCGGCAAGTTCTATGTCAAGCTGCATGATGCGACGTCTGATTTCATCCAGTTCAGTAGGCATGGATTCAACTTCAATTTTAGCGGCTGCGGAGGCTTCATCAATAAGATCGATTGCTTTGTCAGGGAGGAAACGGTCAGAAATATATCGTGTGGAAAGATCAACAGCGGCAAGCAAAGCATCATCGCTGATTTTTATGCCGTGATGCACTTCGTACTTTTCTTTAATACCGCGGAGAATTGCCAGTGAGTCCTCTTTGGTGGGTTCTTCGATAAAGACAGGCTGAAACCGTCTTTCGAGAGCCTGATCTTTTTCAATATACTGTCGGTATTCTTTCAAGGTTGTGGCACCGATTGCGCGAAGTTCTCCGCGTGCAAGTGCCGGTTTGAGCATATTAGAGGCATCGACAGCGCCTTGTGCTCCTCCTGCTCCGACTAAGGTATGCAGTTCGTCGATAAATAAAATATATTTTCCCTCAGATTCGGTTATTTTTCTTATCAGATCTTTCAGACGTTGTTCAAATTCACCGCGATAGGCAGCTCCTGCCAAAAGTCCGGCAAGATCAAGGGAAAGAACTTCTTTATTTTTGAGAGTATCGGGGACATCGCCGTCAACGATTCGTTGAGCAAGACCCTCAATAATCGCCGTTTTTCCCACACCGGGATCTCCCAAAAGCACGGGGTTATTTTTAGTTCTACGTGACAAAATTTGGATGACCCGTCTGATTTCAGTATCTCGGCCGATGACGGGATCAAGTTTTCCCTGTTTGGCGCGGTCCGTAAAGTTTATGGTATATGTTTTCAGCGGGTCCTTTTCCTCCTGCGGAGGCTGATAGTTCATTTGCATACAGATAATTAGCAATTAATATCATTGTCTGCTAATTTATTATAAAAAGAGAGTTTTAAAATTGCAAGTTTAATTGTTTGTAGCCTTAATAATGTGTCCATCAGTTGAGAAGTGTTACATGATTTATGTGTATTTGCTGGTAACCGAAAATTTGCTAGTCTTCAAGCCGGAACAAATGGACGGCGAGTGAAGACAGCGCAAATTTTGATTACTGTGCTCATTCGTTATTAATTACTATATTATCTTCTTCAGCTTTTCAATCTTCGGATCAATGACATATCTGCAGTACGGATACTCACGATTGTCTTTGTAGTAATTTTGGTGATACTTTTCTGCCGGATAAAATGTTTCAAGGGGTTTGATTTCCGTGACAATAGGATCAGGATAAAGAGATTGGGCTTCTTTTTTTGACTTTTCGGCAATCTGTTTTTGTTCATCAGATGAGTAGAGGATAATTGATCGGTATTGACTGCCGACATCAGCTCCCTGACGGTTTCTCGTTGTCGGATCGTGCATTCTCCAAAATACATACAGTATGTTTTCAAGAGAAATTTCTTCGGGATTAAATTCGATCTGACTGACTTCGGCATGTCCCGTCTCTCCGGTGCAGACCTGCTCATAGGTTGGGTTTACTTTTTGGCCGCCGGCGTAGCCAGAAGTGACTTTTGTTATACCTTTGAGCTGTTGATAGATTGCTTCGGTGCACCAGAAGCATCCCATTCCCAGTGTGATTGTGTTTGTCATAATTACATTTGATTATTATAGTCACGTTCCAGATTCCGTCCTCGCTTTCCTCCCGCCAGTGCTCCTCAACTTACGTTGAGACTGCGCGCTGTCGGGATCCCTCCAGCTCGGACACCTGCTCCACACTTTTATTCCCTTTTCTTAAAATTCAATGATGCTGAGTTGATACAGTATCTTTCTCCCGTCTTGTCCTGAGGACCGTCCGGGAATACATGCCCAAGATGTGCGCCGCAGTTGCCGCAGGTGACTTCCGTGCGTTTCATGCCGAAACTGGTATCTTCATGATATTCAAGCGAATCCGTTGAGACCGGTTCATAGAATGCCGGCCATCCGCATCCTGAGTCATATTTGGTGTCCGAGGTAAACAGATCCGTACCGCAAACCGTACAATAATAAGTCCCTTTCTCAAAATGATGATCATATTTCCCGGTGAAAGGCGGTTCAGTACCTTTTTCCTGAGTGATATGATAGACGTCAGGGTCAAGCTCCTTCTTGAGTTCTTCTTTTGATTTGTTGAACGTTCTCATACTGTTACTATATTGGAGATATATGAAAGCTGCGTAAGCTTACGGTACCGGGTCATAGCCACCTTTTGACCAGGGATTACACCGGATAATTCTTTTGATAGCAAGCCATGATCCTTTTAACGCACCGTATTTATCAATTGCATGATAGGAATAAACGGAGCAGGTAGGGGTATACCGGCAGACGTTCTTGCTCATAGTGAGTGTCTGAAAGATATGATTATGTACGAAGGAGGTTTTCTTGTAGAGCCTCAGAATAAATAAAAGGAGCTGTTTCATTTTTAGGTTGTTAAACTGTCCTATTGTACTATAATAGCTGTATGAAAATCTCCATCATCACACTGTTTCCCAATATGATTCAGGGCTTCTTCAATGAAAGTATTATAAAAAAAGCACAGGATAAAGGGATCGTCGAAATTGAAATAGTTGATTTGCGGACATTCGCAATTGATTCATACGGGACTGTTGATGACCGACCGTACGGAGGAGGTGCAGGGATGGTCATTCGTCCTGATGTACTCGTTGAGGCCTTGAAAAAAGTGACAAAAGGGAAGACAAAAAAGAAAGTATTTTTGACTTCCGCAAAAGGAAAACCATTCACAGAGAGAAAAGCGGAAGAACTGACAAAAGAAAAACACATAGTTATTATCGCTGGTCATTATGAAGGATTCGATGAACGGGTGATGAAGCATATTGACGAAGAAGTGTCACTCGGCGATTTCGTCCTGACCGGGGGTGAAATTCCAGCCGCTGCTATCGTCGATGCCGTTGTCCGGCTCCTTCCCGGCGTGCTGAAAAAATCCGATGCTACGAAGGAAGAAAGTTTTTTCCAGATGCCGGTCGATGACCTTATTGAAGTATGCGGAGAAGATGAAGTGCTTGGGCTTTTGAAAAAAAATAATATTCACAAAGTGCAGCTTGTGGAGTATCCGCACTACACCAGACCGGAGATGTTTGAAGGTGAAGGCGTGCCGGAAGTGCTCACAAGCGGCAACCATCAGGAAGTCAGGAAGTGGCGGATTCGTCAGGCATATCAGCAAACTAAAGAAAAACGTTCTGATTTACTTGACATCAAACGGATATAGGAGTTAAATTGTTAAGCGCACAAGTTCAAAAAAACGATGATTACACTTACTGAAGTTTCAAAAAAATACGGACACACCCAGGCCGTTGAAGATGTGACGTTCACCGCACAGAAAGGTGAAATTATCGGATTTTTAGGTCCAAACGGTGCCGGAAAAACAACAACGATGAAACTGATTCTCGGTCTTATCCGTCCGAATACGGGAACAGTCAGAGTGAATAAGCTTGATCCTCTCACAAACCGCATGGATATTTTGCCGGATATCGGATATCTCCCCGAAAATAATCCTTTATACGGTGATATGAAAGTGAGAGAATACCTCACTTTTGTTGCTGAAGTGAAAGGGATAATTGATCCAAAAAAAGTTGAAGAAGTCATCACGAATGTTGATATTACGGAGAAAGCAATGGCGAAAATTGACGAGCTGTCAAGAGGATACAGGCAGCGTGTCGGGCTGGCAGCAGCTTTGATCGGCGACCCTCATATTCTCATTCTTGACGAACCGACCTCAGGCCTTGATCCGATCGAGCAGGAAAAAATTAAGAACCTGATCAAAAAGACTGCCAAAAATAAAATCATCATATTCTCGACACATATTCTTTCGGAAGTTGAGGATATTGCCACAAGGCTTGTCATTATTTCGAAAGGAGAAGTTGTGTATGACGGTGATAAACCGAAACGTGCAGGCGGAGTAGAAAAATTATTTAAAAAGTTGGTTTCAAAAGAATGAAAGCATTACTGAAAAAAGAACTGGCATTTTATCTGAATAATCCGTTGGGATATATCGTGATAATCCTGTTTGCAGTGTTTGCCAACTTCATGTTTGTCAAAGACATTTTTCTAACGGGATCTGCCTCAATGAGACCCTTTTTTGATGTTTTGCCGTGGCTTCTGATGGTATTTGTTCCCGCACTGGTCATGAGGATGATTGCAGAAGAGAAGCGGACAAGCACGATGGAAGTGCTTATGAGTCTGCCCGTGTCAGAAACGCAGATTGTTCTTTCAAAATTTTTTGCAGCATGGATGCTGACGGCAATCGGTCTGTTGCTTACATTGGGTCTTCCGATCTCGATGTATGTGTTGACCGGTCAGGTAGGAGGCAGGATACACCTTCCCGAGGTTTTTGTGGGATATATCGGAGAACTGTTTGTGGCAGCGGCATTTATTGCTATCTCCCTCTTTTTCTCCGCTTTCACTAAAAATCAGATTGTTGCATTTTTGGCTTCAATTGTGACTATCTTTTTCCTGATCATTTTTTCAACTGATTTTGCAACCAGTATTATTCCTCCTGTACTTGAATCGGGATTGAATTACCTCAGTCCGGTGGTTCAGCTTTCCGGTTTTTCCAAAGGAGTTATCGATATCAGAGCGTTGTTTTACTTTATCAGCTTTACATCACTCTTTTTATTTTTGACAGTTGTCGATCTTGAACGAAGACCATGAAAAAATTTGCATCACCATTCAAAAAGCTGCCTTTTCGCATTCCGATGAAACAGCTGAACTTCGTTCAGCGATTCGGGTTGTATCGGTTCAAAAAAAGTTTTGTGGTTGCAGCTTCCATACTCGTTTTCCTCATTCTGAACTTTCTGTTTTCATATATCTCATTTAGAGCGGATTTCTCAAAAGGAAATGCCTACACTCTTTCCGATTCCACCCGTAAAATCGTGAGAAAACTTGATAATCAGGTCACGGTGACACTCTATGCTTCAGACAATATTCCGGCGCGTCTTCAGCCTCTCACGCGTGAAGTTATCGATTTATTACGCGAGTATGAACGGGCAGGAAATGTCGTTGTGCAAATATCGGAGTTCAATCCGGCTGAAGATCAGAATACCGTCACGACACTGCAGCAGTCAGGCATTACCGGTATCCCGATCAGAGAACAGCAGCAGAGTGAAGTCTCAGTGACTGAGATTTATTTCGGGATCATTGTCAAATATCAGGATAATCAGGAAGTGGTCGGTCAGGCTCTGGATGTTGAAAATCTCGAGTACAATCTAACATCAGCAATATATCGGCTCACCAACGAACAACTGCCGCAGATCGCGACGATCGGTTCAGACAACAGCATGATTCCTCAGCAGGATGAGCTTGGTGTATTTAAGCAGATAGCCGGACGATTCTTCTCAATCCTCCCTGTTGCACCCCCGCAAGAGACGGAAGAAGCAACTGAAGAAGAAGCGGCCACACTTCAGGTTGACCCAGCAACAAAAACGCTTCTTGTATTTGATTCACCTCAAAGAGAATTTACTGATGAAGAAGTGGCGGCTATAGATGAATATTCTAAAAAAGGGAATACCGTCGTTTTCACCAACGGAGTCGTTGTTGATGACAGCACATTGGAGGTTGCAACCGGAGAAGCGAAACTACAATCATTGCTTGCTGCGAAGGGAATAGCGGTACAACAGAATCTTGTCCTGTCAGGGCGTGCGGAGATGGTAAACCTGGGAGGCGGAGGATATTCGCTTCTCATTCCTTATCCGATGTGGCTCCAGACTGATGCATTTAATACTGATGTCAGTTATTTTTCCGGAGTGGCCGGACTCACATTTCCCTGGGTATCGTCACTTGAGACTGTTGATATAAAAGGATATTCCGTACGAAAGATTGTTGAGACATCAGCACAATCCTGGATACAGCAGGGCACTTTTTCCACGAATCCTCAGGAAATTCCTGAACCGACTGAGGAGGAACTTGGAACATTCACACTTGCCGCCGAGACGACAGCTGAGAGTA
>CAZDDM010000046.1:0-9058 GCA_964504235.1 uncultured Gammaproteobacteria bacterium | reverse complement strand
TTCAATGGCTTGACAAGCATCTGCTTAAAATTCTTGTCATTGGATTTATTTTTATAATACCGCTGTATCCGAAACTTCCCCTTCGGATGATTAACTATACCTTTGTCGCCATTCGTCTCGAAGATATTTATGTGGCATTGATGGGACTGGCTTTCCTTATTCAGTTTTTCAGGAAAAAAGTGACGGTTCCCTGGAAAATGTTCTGGCTGTTTGTTGTTTTCTGGGTTGCTCTTTTCGCATCGTTTATCTGGGGTTATTATGTACAGAAAACGGTGATAATTGATCATCTGGGTTTTCTTCACAGCATAAGACGGATTGAGTACATGCTTATCTTCTTTGTAGCATATACGACAATCCGGACAAAAAAAGATTTTTTCCTTTATATGAAGCTTATCTTTATCACCCTTGCGATTGTGTCCGTGTACGGATACGGCCAAAAATTCCTGGGTTGGCCTGCTGTGCAGACCATGAACCCTGAATATGCAAAAGGATACCTGCTTGTCCTTGACTCGTGGGCACGGGTATCATCAACGTTTGCCGGACATTATGATCTTGCAGCCTATCTCATTTTGCTTATGCCGATTGTGATCGGTTTTTATCTTCATAGCGGTAAAAAAATGTACTTAGGTCTCTTTTTGCTCGCGCTGGGAATACTCGTGCTTACTGCATCCAGAGCATCGTATATTGCCTATCTTGGGGCAATTACCATGTACCTAATATATGTCCGTCGTTTCAAAATACTTCTTTTTGTACTTATTGCTACGGCTGTATTTACGCCTTTATCGGACAATCTTTCCAACCGTCTTACCCGGACTTTCCAGCAATCAAAAGTATTTGTAGACAGTGAAACCGGCGAAACTTTTGTCGCAAGACAGCTGCAGCCGGATGATTTGCCGCCGGGTGATTTCGGTGCAAAACCGAATACCATCCCCGCAATCACGACCGGTAAAGGGTCTACAACTCTCAAGCCTGAAGAAGAGTTGGCAGCTAAGAAGCAAATTCGTGATGCACTGATAGAAGAAGCTAATCAGCAGGGAAAACAATATTCTCCTGAGGAAATCAACGCAGCCGTGGACAGTATTTTTTCCAGACAAATACCGATTACAAAATATCTGCCTGATATCTCAATCTCCACACGTTTGCAGGTCTCATGGCCTCGTGCATTTGGGGCATTTATGAGGAACATCTGGCTCGGAAGCGGACCGTCATCCCTAGGAGAAGCGACTGACGGAGACTACCTGCGCTGGCTCGGTGAAATGGGTCTTATCGGTACATCAGCACTTCTTGCAATATTCGGAACTATCGGTTGGTATGTTTTTCAGGCTGCCCGGCACATGACCAGCAAAAACTCTTATCTTTTTCATGCTTTCGTGGCTGCATTTATCGGAGTATTTGTGAATGCATCCTATATCGATATTTTTGAGGCATCCAAATTGGCCTATACTTTCTGGCTCGTTGCGGGGATATTTTATGCATCCGTTCCGTTATTCCTGAAACGGTCAGTTCAACCCGAAAAACTGAAGATTTAATTAATTCGCTATGAAAAAAAAGGATTTTATCATTCTCTCAATCATTCTTGTTGTAGCACTTGCTCTGCGTCTTTATAAGATTGATACTCCTCTTGCCGATCTGCATTCATGGCGTCAGGTTGATACCGCTGCAGTCGCCCGCAATTTTGCCAGGGACGGCATCAATATGATGAAGCCGACCTACGATGATATCTCAAGTATACAGACCGGACACGAAAACCCTGAAGGTCTCCGTATGGTGGAATTTCCGATCTACAATGCAATATTTGCGGCAATGTACCGGTATCTGCCGATTACAAGCCTTGAGATCTACGGGAGACTGACATCCGTTTTCTTTTCTCTCATAACCATTTCAGTTCTGTATTATTTTGCATTGAAAGAAAAAAATAGAACAGCAGCGATAGCTACAGCTGTAATTTTTTCCGTATTCCCGTACTTTGTATTCTTTTCCCGTGTCATTCTTCCCGAAACGACTGCTGTTTCGTTTATGATGCTCGCACTCTTTTTCCTGTATCATGCCGTAAAGAAAAAAGGTCATGCAATTTTCCTTTTCACCCTCGGCGGTGTCTTTTTTGCGATGTCTATACTCACCAAACCGACGACGATTTTTTACGGACTTGCTGCCGCATATCTGTTTATTGATGCATATAAATTTGACGTATTCAAAAGCTGGAAACCGTATTTTTATTTCCTCGTCGCCCTTATCCCGTTTATAGCCTGGCGCGTGTATATCACTCAGTACCCTGAAGGTATTCCCGCAAGTGCTTGGCTTCTCACGACGGTAAACACCTTTGAAGGTCCGAAGGAGATATTTTTCCGGCCCGCATTCTTCCGCTGGATGTTTATGGAGAGAATCGGACTTGCAGTTCTCGGTATTTACGGTGTGGTCTTTTTTATTGTCGGAATCGTGGGAAAATACAAAAGATTATTTATTCACTCTGTATTCTTTTCCGGAATGCTGTATCTTTTTACGTTTCAAGGAGGAAATGTACAGCATGAATACTACCAGACTATTTTGCTTCCTGCGGTTGCACTGATATCCGGTGTCGGTATTGCTAAGCTTCTTGAGATCCCGAGTACACTCGTATACAAGTTTTTGCTGTATCCGACGCTCGTCGCAGTTTTTGCATTTTCCGTCTTATTTTCATATTACAAAGTGAAGGACTATTATATTTACCCCAATGACCTCCCCCGCATTGCGGAACTGATCAAAATTTTTACCGATCAGGATGATAAAATCGTCACGGACAGAAGCGGTGACACGACTCTTCTCTACCTCGCAGATCGGAAAGGCGCACCGGCTATCTACAAATCGCCGTCTGAACTGAAAGATGCCGGATATAAATATCTTGTTACGACCAATGAAGGTGAAGCTCAAAAGCTCAAAGACGAAGGATACAGTGTTGTTGTAGAAAACGAGATGTTTACTATGATTGCGCTTTAATAATTGCGATACTCCTACCATGAAAATATTGATGCTGACACCGTATCTGCCGTATCCTCCTGCTTCAGGCGGACAAATCAGGACTCTGTATCTCCTCAAGTACTTGGCTCAAAATCATTCCATAACACTTGTTTCTCTCTACAAAGATGAAAAGGAAATAAAGTATGCAAAGCATCTCAAGTCATACTGTACCGAAATTCATTTGTGCAAAAGGCCCAAAAAACCCTGGCAGCCGAGCAATATCCTGAAAGCGGTATTTTCAGACTTGCCGTTCCTCATCGTCAGAAACTTCTCTCAGGAAGCAGTTCAAAAGATTGAGGAGCTGCTGAAAAACAATACCTTTGACGTCATTCATGCAGAGACTTTTTACATAATGCCGCATATTCCGAAAACAGACGTACCTGTCATTCTGGTCGAACAGACGATCGAATACAAAGTCTATCAGCATTACATTGCATCCCTGCCGAAACTTCTGCGTTTACCGTTGAATCTGGATATTGTAAAACTGAAATTTTGGGAGAAACATTACTGGGAAAAAGCTGATCTTGTGGCGACCGTTTCCGAATTTGATAAAAATGAAATACAGCAAATTCTGCCGTCTATTGAACCCGTCATCATCCCCAATGGTGCAGGTGACGAAATGTTTGTAAATAAGCTTCCTGAGAATGTGAGTAAGCATCCGCAGCTACTTTTCATGGGAAACTTTTATTGGCTGCAAAACGTAGAGGCTGCACAGTATTTGATATATCAGGTCTTCCCGGAACTCCACAAAAAACTTCCCAATCTCGAACTTATTATAGCCGGCCAAAATGTAGGCGAAAAGATTGTCACATCTCATGAAAAGATCAAGATTATCAATCTCGATCCGGGTGATGAAAAAGCGGTCAAGGACCTGTATCATTCCGCAACCGTGTTTATCGCCCCGATTTTCGGACCGGGAGGAACACGCCTCAAAATACTGGCCAGTATGGCAGCCGGTTTGCCCGTCATTTCGACTCCGGTCGGTGTCGAAGGCCTGGGAGTCGCGGACGGAAAACATGTCCTGATTGCACGAAATCCTCACGAATTTGTTACAAAAACAGTCGAAGTAATTAATAATAGAACTCTGTACCATGACATCCAATCTCATGCTTTCAAACATGTGAAAGAACATTTCAGCTGGAAAGCGATTGCTAAAAAGCTGGAAAAAGTTTATAAAGAAGTCATAGACAAGTCTTAAGCATCCATGAAAATCGGAATCGATATATCTCAAATCGTGTATAAGGGATCGGGAGTCAGCCGTTTCACAGAAGGATTGGTCCATGCAATCCTGACGTATGAAGAGTCCCATCACTGGACTTTTTACTTCTCGTCCTTCAGACAAAAACTTGATCAGGCGCTGAGAGACCGCATCAATGCAAAAGGTTTCGATCTGTATACCTATCCTTACCCGCCTACTCTTCTTTCCGCATTATTTAATGACTGGCATGGTTTTTCCGGAATGCTTCTTAAACATAATAAACAATTAGGGAAATTGGACTGGTTCATCACTTCAGACTGGACGGAACCGCCACTACCGACAAAAAAAGCAACAATTGTCCATGATCTGGTTTTCAAAAAATTCCCCGAGACTGTTCATCCCTCAATTCTCAAGACGCAGGAAAAAAGACTGAGTCATGTCGTCAGGGAAAGCGACCTGATCTTTACTGATTCTCACTCCACTGCACAGGATCTTATTTCGGAATACACTGTTGACAAAAACAAAATTGCAGTAAACTATCCCGGTGTTGAGACAAGCGAAAAAACACTCGGAGCCGCTGAAGATATTATTGAAAAGTACGGGATCCACAAACCGTACATCCTTGCAGTCGGCAAACTGGAACCGAGGAAAAATATTGAAAGACTCATCGAGGCTTTCGATAAAGCAAAAACAACAGCACAGCTTGTCATTGCGGGTCCGAAAGGATGGGGGACAACGGATATAAAACAATCTGAGCATATTGCATTTCTCGGTTTTGTCCCTGATGAAGATCTGGCACTCCTCTATCATAATGCACTCTTTTTCGTGTATCCGTCTCTGTATGAAGGCTTCGGGTATCCGATTATTGAAGCAATGAGATATCAGTGTCCGGTAGCTGCAAGCAGTTCTTCATCCATGGGGGAGATTGCGAAAGATGCCGCGGTCCTTTTTGATCCCGAGAATGTTCAGGAGATTACCGGAGCAATACAAACGTTGTTTGATAACGAAAAACTTCGAGCTGATCTTATCAAAAAGGGAATATCCCGTGCAGAAAAATTTACGTGGAAAGAGTACTATAATACACTTATCAAACAGTTAACTTCTCACGTATGATTATCGGCGTTGACGGAAATGAAGCAAATGTCGAGCATAAAGTCGGAGTTTCCGTATATACTCTTGAACTTCTGAAATACTTCGCGAAACATGCAGATAAAGACACCATGTTTAAAGTATTTCTTAGAAATGAACCGAATGATATGATGCCGTCGGAAGGACCGTATTTTTCCTATGAAGTCGTACCGGGAAAGATGCTGTGGTCACAGATATTTCTTCCTTACCATCTCCGTTTTAAAACACAAATCGATATCTTTTTTGCACCGGCACATTACTCACCCCGCTTTTTATCCGTACCTCTGGTTTTGACCGTTCATGATCTTTCCTATTTTATGTACCCAAACGAATTTCTGAAAAAAGATTTGTATAAGCTCCGAAACTGGACCAAATACTCGATAGATCATGCAAGAACGATAATTGCAGTCTCCAAAACGACAAAAAAAGACATTCTGAAATGGTACAACCTGAAAGACCGTGATGTCAAAGTCATTTATAACGGATTCCGCAAACGGAAACAAAAGAAAACCGATGTTAATATCCTCAAAGAATATGAACTGCAAAAAAAGAAATATATCCTCTATGTCGGTACTTTGCAGCCGAGAAAAAATATTCAGACGTTGATTCAATCTTATGCAGCATTCAGGAAGGATCATCCTGATTTTAAGCTTGTCCTGGCAGGTAAAAAAGGGTGGTTATTTGATGCGATTTTTCAGGAAGTGCAGTCTCACAATCTCGAAGAAGATGTGATATTTACCGGATATATCTCTGATGACGGACTGGTCGATTTATACAACAATGCATTCTGTTTCGTACTTCCCTCCTTTTATGAAGGATTCGGAATTCCTATTCTTGAGGCTATGAGCCATGATATCCCGGTCATAAGCTCACATGCGTCCAGTCTCCCGGAAATCGGCAGTGAAGCATGCCTATATTTCGATCCGCACAGTGCGGATGATCTTCATGAAAAACTTGATGAGATTTACAACGACAAAAATCTCTATCAAAACCTGATAACAGCGGGTAACGCAAGGGTCACGGAGTTTTCATGGAGTAAATGTGCAGAGGAGACACTCCAGGCAATTAAAAATACTACAGCATCCGACCATGAAGTATAGCATTATTCCGGACAATTTCGATCAGCAGCAATTTAATGCAGCAGCACACCATCCGCTTCAGTCGTGGCAGTGGGGTGAGGCGCGAAAAAGTACCGGAACATCCATTGTCCGTATCGGCGGATTTGAAGGAAACAAACTTGAAGAAGTGGTTACTATGTCCTGTCATCCGCTTCCGAAGCTGCCGTGGAAGGTCGGATATATCCCCCGCTCTCTGCTTCCGGCAGGACAGCTCGTTCAGTTTTTGAAAGAATACGCAAAACAAAACTCGATTTTTTTTATCAAATTTGAGCCCGACGTACGGAAAAATGACGAAACCAAGCTTCCGTCAGATCTCAGGAAGTCGCCCCATCCTCTTTTTCCGGCCTGGACTCAAAAACTTGACCTGACGAAATCTGAAGATGAACTGATGAAGCAGCTGAAATCCAAAACCAGATACAATGTCAGGTACGCAGAGAAAAACGGAGTGACGGTAACTGAAAACTCAACAGATGAAGGATTTGCGAAGTTTTCCAAACTGTATTTTGATACCGTCGAAAGACAAACCTATTACGGTCATAATCGTTCATATCACCAGAAGGTGTGGCAGGCCATGAAAAACGGAATCGCTCACATCCTGATTGCCGAATATCAGGGAGAACCGCTTGCCGCATATGAATTGTTTTTCTTCGATCGTAAACTGTATTATCCGTACGGAGGATCATCTGACAAGCACCGCAACCTGATGGCATCAAACCTCCTGATGTGGGAGGCGATCCGTTTTGGAAAACGGATGGGAGCGACCGAGTTTGATATGTGGGGTTCTCTTGCTCCGGATTATGACAGAAGCAAATCTTGGGCTGGATTTACCCGATTTAAAGAAGGATACGGAACTGAATTTTATCAGTTTCATGGGAGTTATGACCTTGTTATCAATCCGTTTATATATGCGGTTTATACTGTTGTTTACTCCATTCGGGACTTGATTCTGAAGCTCACATAACCCATAATGAAGATACCCTATCATGAAACGCTTCATGCAAAAAAAATATATCATCATTGTCTTGCTGGTTCTGCTTATTCTTCTCCCTCTTACCAACAAGCAAGTCCGTGTACGCATATTCGCTCAGCAACAACAAGGCACTTTGAACTTTTCTCTTCCGACTGATGAGCCTGCCCCATCATCTTCAATTGTCCAATATACGGAAACGCTTGAAAGCGGAACCCGGCAGGTAGATTGGGTTTATGACAATATGGGGAGATGCTGGAATGCGTGGAGTGCACCCTCATGCGGACTGCAGCAACATGAGGGAGGAGTCGTCATCCCGGCTATGCAGGATCTTGATCACGACGGTGAAGCGGATATCTCATGTTCACAGGGCGGGACAGAGCAAGGCACAACGGTTACAAATACGTCAGACAAGCCGATCACCTTGAGTTGCGAACGATACGTATGTACATCCTGTGCCACCGGTGACGGTATTCATGCTCAGTGTGACGGCGGTACTGATCCCAACTCGGAACGTATTGTCGAATCGGTTACTCTTACTCCGGGATGTACTGCTACCTGTACTATGAACGGAGTTTACGGAAGCTGTTTACCGGACCGTGCACCGACAATACCGGCAGAACCTACTCAAAGTCCAACGGAAGAACCTGATGAACCGACTTCTGCACCGTCACTTACTCTTGCACCCTCGGCCACACTTATGCCGACTGCAACAACCGCCCCCACAGTTACAACCGCACCTTCTGCCACCATTGCTCCCACATCGAGACCGACAACGGCTTCCTCGCCGTCACCTACCATAGCCGAACCGAGAGGACTGCATCTCCCCGTTGCAATAGATTACGGCAGCTATAATGCTTCGTACAATCAGTATCCGCCGACGTATCTATATGCCATGATGAACCGTTCATACAGTGCACAGCAAACTCAAAGAGGCATTCAGGGGCTGACCGGAATACAGGGGAATGTCGTAAAGATGATCATGATTTCCGAGTACAGCGCTCTCGAACAAATTTTGACTAATCACGGCGAGGAGCTGAGAGCAGCCGGAGTCACGTGGGTAGGATACAATGCCGAGCGGGACGGCAGAACTCCTGAGTCTGAACTCCAGAATATTTTTTCTCCGAATGCTTCCGTCAACGTAATAAACAAAATGGGAAGACTGACGGAACAGCACGGATTTAAACTTATGCTCGGACCCGTCACTCCTATGTGGAATGAATTTTTTAACCGATCAGATAAAGACCGTGTAGCTGATGCTATGTTCGGTAATAATTGTTATCTTGACGGTGTGGCATTCCAGGAGCAGAAACAAATCAGCCGTACAAACAAAGCTGAACGGGCAGGCATCATTGCTGATAGGACGTCTTTTTTCCGCGAACACGCCGAGGGGTGCCAGAACTTCGAATCAATGGTGCAGATCATGTCTTCCTGGTGTCAACAAAATGCTTCATGGGAAGAATGCAGAGGATATTATCATTTACTGAAGGATTTAGACGGGGCTTCAGAAGTCAATTCCATCGCGGTCTGGGCAAGCGGTGATGAACGGAATGACCTCCCCGAATTCATAGAGTTTTTGCGGCAATAACATGAACACATATTTAACTATCATTCAGTACCAGTCAGAAGCAGATCAGGTAATGCTGGTCAAAA
>CAZDDM010000045.1:0-9081 GCA_964504235.1 uncultured Gammaproteobacteria bacterium | reverse complement strand
ACTGCATATCAAACTCATCAATCTTCAGGTCGAAAATACCTCAGTTGCAAAAAACAGAGGCATAAAAGAGTCATCAGGAGATGTTATTTTCTTTTTCGATGATGATATCGAGATTACTAAAAATACGATCCCCGCGCAGATGAAGGAGTATCATGATCTGAAGGTCGTGGGTACCTGCGGGCGGGTACTGAATGACCATGAGCAAATACCGGAAGACACCGATGTCAGGACCGGAAAAACGAATTGGCTTGGGACACGATTTGTACAACAATTCTGGAGTACCACGAAGCAGGAAATCGATTTTCCGTATGGCTGCAATATGTCGTTCCGCAGCGACATTCTGGAAAAAGTGAAAGGATTTGATGAACGGTTTCCGAAGATTTTTGAGGAGATCGATTTGGGAAAGAGAGTGAGAAAATACGGCAAACTTTCATTCGTTCCTGAAGCGCTGGCATATCACCATAAGGCAAAAAGCGGGGGAACACGGACGGATATGAAGAACAAAATGCGAATGATCTATAGAAATTACGGTTTGTACATCGCCAAGCATGTCCTGTTTCCTGTCTCGCTTTTGACACTTGCTCTTCGGACCCGGACGGTACTTCATGAAGCGCCGTTTGCCGTCAAAGATCTTTATAAAGGATACATTTCCTATTTCTTTTCGTAATATGATCGCGAAGATCTTCACATTCATCAGAACTCACAAAGTATTTCTTGCTCTATTTGTAGGAATTGCGTTTTTACGGCTCTCACTTGTTCCGGAACTCTTTTTTTTCGGCATCGATGAAGAATATCAATCATTTTTGGGCTGGTCAATTGTCAAGGATTTCCATCTGAAATGGATCGGACTTTCTGCTGCAGATACCGGATTTTATGTCGGACCGGGTCTTGTGTATCTGCATGCATTACTTCTGTTTTTTTCAAACGGTGATCCGATCTCTCTGGCATATGCAGCCGCAATTATTGGGGTATTAACAACAGTTGCAATCTACTTTGTGACAAAAACTGTCTTCGGAGAGAAACCGGCTCTTATTGCTATAACACTGTATGGACTTTCATCTTTTATGAACATCTATGACCGGAAATTCTGGAATCCCACGTTTGCACCCCTTATATCGGTACTGATGTTTTACTCGCTTTTTAAAGCGTTTAAAAATGAACGATGGTGGATTGCTGTGGCATTTCTTCTTGGTGTCATTGTACATATTCACGCTTCGCTGTTTGTGTATTTTTTGATCGTCCCGGTCATGATACTCGCCTACAAAAAAAGTGCCAAGAGCAAGCTCAAACTCAGTACTTTGATTATCTCCCTCGTAACTTTCCTGACAATCTATTCACCGCTTATCGTCTATGATCTGAATAAGAATTTTGAAAATCTGAAAACACCGCTGAGACTTCTTGCCAGAGGAGGAAGTGGGGGAGAAGGACTTCAATTCGACCTTCTCAGTAATACCCTCTCACAAGCATTGACTACGCAGACAAATTTATTTTCTCTATTGATTCTTGTTTTTCTGTCAGTTGCAGCAATATTTGTTGTCTATCGACAACGGAACAAATATGAGTATGTGTTACTTTTTGTCCTAACAACAATATATTTGCTGCTGTTTTTGATATTCCCTGGCAAAATACTTGATTATTATTTACTCGGTGTCATCCCGTTTGTGATGATTCTCTTAGCGCTCACGCTTGCAAAAATACCCTGGATTGTGCTTGTTCCGATAATGGTAATCTACGGTTACCTCAATGTATCTTCTTTTTATCAGTACCCGCAATCATTTGGCCTTTCAGCAAAAAAAGAATTTGTACAAAAAGTAACCCCGTACCTGAAGGGTAAATCCTTCTACCTGGACACGAAAGGGGAGTATCTCTACCACGGAGGCTGGAGATATCTTTTCAAGATGTACGGAGAGACTCCTACAGCAACCCGGGCCGATGAGATGTTCGGATGGATTTATCCGGATGAATTACCTCAAAATAAAGCAGAGTATACAGTTGTAATATTCGAACGATCAGAATATCCGGTCGGGCCGAACGCATTACAAGTCATTCGCTCAGGTGATTATACGGCGTCAATCTATGTCAATGAATAATATTCTTCAATACGCGGTAAATTTCATCAAGCAGAACAAACTGGTAGTTCTTTTTTTTATTGCAATAGCCGTTCTCAGGCTCTGGAAGGTGCCTGAGTTTTTCAGTTTCAACTTCGATGAGGAATACCAGGCAAGTATGGCCTGGCAGCAGGTAAAGGATTTTCATCCGATCTGGATCGGCGTCAGCGCATCAAACATCGAGTATTACCTTGGTCCCGGATTTACGTATCTCAATGCGCTGCTTTTCAAGATCTCAAGCGGAGACCCCGTCATTCTGGCCTGGTTTTCCTCCTTCCTTGGTCTTGTCACAACCGGAAGTATTTACTACGTAACGAAGAAACTTTTCGGAAAAAACCCGGCTTTGATTGCGATGACAATATACGGGGCTTCAGCTTTTTTGATATTTTTCGACAGAAGATTCTGGAATCCGACACCGATCCCGTTTATTACTGTATGGCTTATATACAGTTTGATCAAAGGAAGTAAAAACAGCCGTTGGTATTTGTTGACAATCGCATTGTATGCAGCTTTTTACCATGTACATCTTTCTCTCATGCTGTTTGTACCTATCATTGCAGCAGTATTATTTTTTGACAGGAAAAAGATTCAATTGAAAAAATGGCTGAGCATGGTCGGCATTTTTTACACAATTACGCTTCCGCTTCTTGTCTTTGATTTTGTCCACAACTTTGACAATATGCTCGGCCCCATCAAGTATATTTTTGACAACAGCAACGGCGCACAAGCCACCACTATGACGACTATCAATGCGCATATTTATACCATGCTGAGTGCATTGGGCAAAATCTGGTTTATGAAACTGGGTACAACTATTCAAGACGAGCACTGTCTGAGTTCTCACTGTTTTATCTCAGAACCGCCGTGGATACTGGTTTTGGCATCTCTGATACTTCTTGGGCTTTTTATCCGAACTGCAATACAGAAAAAAGATCGTAAGCATATCGTTCTTTTGTCAGGAATCCTAACGTATGCCGGTGTCTTTACGTTTTATTCAGGATATGCTGCCGAATATTTTCTCCTGGCCTGGTATGTCATGCTGAGTATTGCATTCGGGATCGTCCTTTCGAAGCTTCCGACGAAACTATACTTACCGATTCTGGCTGTTTTTGTCATCGCGAATGGGGTGCTTATTTATTCCTCGAAACAGGAACAGTACGGCCTTCTTACCCGCAAGCAATTGGTGAAGGAAATCATGCCGTATATCGGAGATAAGCCGTTTGAGCTTGAAACCTACGGTACTGACCCGCGCAGATATCATTCATACGGCGGATGGCGGTTTCTCTTCAAAGCATACGGAGAAACTCCGGTGAGAAGCTTCGCCGATGAAGCATTCGGGTGGATTTATCCTGATGAATTAACGGGCAAAGAACCGGTATATCGTGTTGTTGTGACAGACACAATGCAATATAAATCGACTGAAAAACCGATAGAAACATTTAAAAATGGAGCATATTACGGATATGTTTTCAAAAATAAATAAGTATGTCCTGATCGGGGGACTCATCCTTACAGGACTTCTTGTCATGCAGTTTCATAATGTTTTTTACCATCCTCCGGAAAGAGGCTTTGATGCGACGGGACACATGGCATACATCACATATGTCCAAAGGCTTCATGCAATCCCGACTGCAGCGGAAGACTGGGAATTTTATCAACCGCCCCTTTACTATCTTCTGACATCACTCATGCCGAATCTTGTCTTCGTCAAAATCTTCGGTGTTTTAGCATACCTAAGCATATTGGTAGCGGGTTACCTGCTTTACAGACACTACTTCAAAAGTCTGGAAACTGCTCTGCTTGGATCTCTTGTTGTCTCAACCTTCCCCGTACTTCTGTATATGTCCATTTCTATAGGCAATGAGTTCTTTTCCACTACACTGATTACAATAAGCCTTGTTTATTATCTTCTTCACAGAAAACTCACCGATAAAAGTACGATCATTTTGGGAATCCTTCTTGCGGCATCACTGGCGGCAAAAGCAACATCCTTAGTCCTTATTGCGGCAATAGGCATTGATCAGTTGCTGCTCAGTAAAACATGGCATAAAAAACTGATTCCGCTTACGGTACTCATGATTATTACGATCGGTCTTGGAGGAGGATATTACATACGAAACTTCATGATCTATAAGAACCCGCTGATCACTCCTGACAAACTTCCTGAGTTATTCTTTTTTAAACAGCAGGTTGTTGAGCGCAATTTCCATTTTTTTACAACACTCCAGGGTTTTCTAAAACCGGATCTATTCCAATCTCACCACTATTCATTTCTTTCCGGCACCTATTTTTCCTGGTTTTATGACGCACACAATGTTATAGTCCCGGTGCAGGAATTTTCAAAAACCGGAGCCTTGCTCGTACTGCTTTCTATTCCGATATTCGTGTATATTCTCATAGGATTTGTACTAACAATAAAAGCATTCAAAGAAAAAGACAGGATTCTTGTGATTTATACGGTTATGCTCCTGGGAAGTTATGTCGCCTACAATATTCATTTGCCTTACTACTCAACAGTAAAAGGATCTTTTATCATGAGTTTGGCAGTTCCTTTGGGCTATTTCTTTCTGAGAGCCTGGCAAAAATATCAAATCAAGCCCTTGTATTTGTACGGATATATTCTCTTCTATAGCTTCATAATAATTAAAAATATGTGGATTCTGGATTGGTGGTATTGATGTCACTCAGTATTCTTATAAATATACGCCCTGTAAGGACCTTTTTCGTATACTGCAATAGGTTTCTCCGTACGGGACGGCGGAACTTCTTCCGACACAATGACCAGAAGCTCGGGTTTCCCATCAATAATTTCATTCTGATATATCCAGCCCAGAACGACATCTACATTGCTTTTATCCGGCGTTTTGCCATAGGCCTTAAACAAATATCTCCAACCGGCATAGGTATACTGGGGATTAGGTAACGGACCGTGTGTTTTCAGCTCAAAACTCTTGTCTCCGATGGTCTGCATCGTCTCCCGTACAAGTTCTTTTCTGATCAACAATCCGTATCGATCGGAGAGAGTAGCTGTCGAAACAACATTTGCCGCAATAAACAGTGTCAGAATAATTCCGGTCGCCCTGACAGGTGATTTACTGAGCACCCATCCTATTGCAATGCTTAAAAGTACGAATAAACTAAGCAAATAGTATTCAAGGTTGTAGCTTGGGTAGAGGATAAAAGCTGCGATGATCGCGGCAATGGACAGCGCAAATATACCTGCCCCTTTCCCCCGATACTTTAGGATAAACCAAACCAGCGCTCCGAAGGTAAGCGCAGACAGAAACATATTACCCTCGGTTTTATCCAAGTGCGCCTCAAGTACCACTTCATCATGAGGATTCGTATGAAGTTTTATAAACCAGAGCCTCCCGAAGGTGGAAAAAAGATCCTGTACATGCGTCACCGTACCTGAAAGAGAAAAGGAGTACAAATCTGATTTCTGCTCTCCGACCAGCGTGCGATACGGCATCAGAAGATTGTCATAGTTGTGATTGATGTCATACACGATCAGAGGCGATGTGATCACAAGATATGCTCCTATCATCCCAATCCATGTTTTCCAGGAGACTTTTTTAATATTCTTTATAAGTACATATGCTGCAGGGATTCCGAAAAGCAGCAGTGTCAAATGGATGTGAAAAGCTAAACCGAAAACGGCCGCCGTCAGGATAAACCACCGTGTGTCTTTTTGCGCTTTCACAAGACTGAATATCATCCATATTGTCAAAAATGGGAGAGGAGTAGGATTCCAAAAGCGCCGATCATGGAGATTGATCAGGGTAGAAAAACCATAGATACAAACCGACAGAAAAGCAACTCGATCCGAAATAATCTTCCTGACAACGTAATACAAACTGCCGATCGTCATCAGACTAAGTACGGCGGAAGTATACGCCAGTATCGCAGGATCTGGTGTCAGGAAAAATAAAAAGGCATTGAGATACGTAAAACCCGGTCCTAAATAATAGTTAATATTTGCAGCGCTTACACCGATCCAGATCAGATGAAAGTCTTTGACCTGTTCCCACGCCATAAAAGCCTGCATTTCTTCTCCGAATGTGAAATTGAAGAGCTCAGGGACTTTCCATAATCGCACAAAAATAAGGAGGATTATTACAGCAGCTAAAATATATTTCTTCATAGTAAAATTATAATATGAAACAAACGATTACCGCGATCATTCCGGCCAAAAATGAAGAGGACAATATTGAACGTTGTATCAAAAGCCTGAGCTGGTGTGATAAGGTACAAGTCCTTTGGATGGGGGAGGATAAAACAGGGGAAATTGCAGAATCTCTCGGAGCGGAGGTAATTGAGCGGAACAAGAAGCCTGCATCAGATTTCGTCGCTGTTCAGGAAAATATCAACTGGGCAATAAAAAATGCAACAACTGACTGGATTCTGCGAATAGATGCTGATGAAGCGGTCACTCCTGAGCTCGCCCAAGAAATTAAAAACGTTCTTACTACTGACTACAGCCTACAGCCTAACAACCATCCTGCCGCCTACGGCGTACCGCGGAAGCAGTATTTCATGGGTGCATTTCTGACCGGAGGAGACTGGGCATATGACAGACTGGTGAGGTTATTTAGAAAAGAAGCTGCTTTGTATGATCCAATTGTAGAAGTTCATGAACAGTTTAAGGTAACCGGAAAAATCGGTTATCTCACTCATGCACTGGAGCATTATTCTCATCCGACACTGAAAGACGCAATAAGTAAGTTCAACATCTACACAAGTATGGAAGCCAAGCATCTGCAGATATCTACGTATACAGCACTACTTAAAATGGTTTTTTTACCGCCATACATTTTCCTTCGATGGATGATATGGCACAAAGGATATAAAGACGGAACCAGGGGCGTAATAGCCGGTTTCTTAAGAGGCTGGTATGATTTCCTCGTGTACTCAAAGTATTTGCAGATGAGGATTCTCTCATCCAGTCAAACTCAATGATGAGATGCATCGCTCACGCTCTGCATGACATTTTATTTACTTCTTCCTGACTCCGACAACCTGAGTAAGTCCGAGCGGCACACCGCCGATTGCTTCTTCAAGTTTCAGGATTGAATCAAGCACAAAACGTATGAAACGACTGGGGAGAGAATTACTGTAACGCATTTTTTCATTGATAGACTTGTGGAGTACTTTTTCATAAAAAGCGTATACAAAAAATCCGATGACATTCCACTGGGTGGCAAATTCTACAGAATATCCGTCTTTGACAGCATCCTGAACCCGTGAGAGGAGCACCTTCTGATCATATCTTCGAAAATGACCCCACATCTCATCCCGTTTGCCGTAAATAGCTGAATGTCCCGGTACCGTGATAAGAAGCAGACCGCCGGGTTTGACAAATGACCACAAACCCTGGATTGCCCGAACATCATCTTTGATGTGTTCGATGACATCTGACGCGATCACAACATCATATTCTTCTTTTCCTTTTAGTTTTGTGATATCTCCTTGTTCAATTTTATCTCCCTTCAGAGCGGGATCTTTTTTCATATTCGCGACCAGTTCCTTTTCAAGTTCATATCCTGCGACCTGAAATCCTTTTGTCTTGAAAAATTTGAGAAATAATCCGTTCCCCGCACCGACATCAAGAAGGCGGTAAGGTGTACGAGGCCGACTGTGCAACTTGTCATCCTCGGGCTTGACCCGGGGATCCATTCCGGAATTATTCCTGGATTCCCGATCGGAGTCGGGAATGACAGGATACACATTTTTTATTTTGGAATACAAAAACCGTGCAAGATTGGTAATTCTGAGGTCATATTGCATGGAAGCAAGCTGATGTTGTTGAGATCCGAGATCTCGGTCGGCATTATGAGGTGCAGTCATTTCTTTATTATACTCAAGTTCATACGAATTCATAATCCAAAATTTACCCTTATTTACAGGTCATTAGGTATAATATGCGGATGGAAACGGAAAAAAAACCGCCTCTCGGAGAGGTCCACATTAGTGGAGACATCTTTTTGACCCTGGAGCAACTTAATGCAATTCTGTGGTTTTATGGCAGAGAAGCAACCTTATCTGATGTCATCACAAGCATCACAGCCATGCCTGAAGAGGCAAGAGAACATTTTATGGATCAGCTTGTCCAACGATTCCAGAATCCTGACGAGCCGCTACAGGAATAATCGTTATGTCTGTGCGATCTTCTTCTCGTACCGTTGGATATCAGCCTTCACCATCATATCAACGAGTCCCTCAAATGAGACTTTGGGTTCCCATCCCAGCTTGTTTTTGGCTTTGTCAACTTTTCCGCGAAGATGAGGCACTTCGGCCGGTCTCTGGAAACGGGGATCAGTCTTTACATATTGCTCCCAATTCTCAATACCTGCTGATTTGAAAGCGGCTTCGACAAATTCACGAACGGTGTGAGTATTCCCCGTTGCGACGACATAATCATCCGGTGTTTCCTGCTGGAGCATGAGATGCATAGCCTCGACATAATCTCCGGCAAAACCCCAGTCACGGCTGGAATCCATATTTCCGAGTCTGAGCTCATCAGCAAGACCGAGTTTGATCTGAGCGACACCGTCAGTGATTTTTCTCGTGACAAACTGAATACCCCGAATCGGAGATTCATGATTAAAGAGTATACCGTTGCAGGTAAACATATTGTATGACTCACGGAAGTTCACAGTCATCCAATACGCATACACCTTTGATACGCCGTACGGACTGCGGGGGTGGAACTGGGTCTCTTCACCCTGGAAGCCGTCATCATTAGAAAGTCCGAACATTTCACTGGTTGACGCCTGATAAAATTTGGCAGTCGGTGAAAAAAATTTGAGTGCATTCAGCAGGTACAGAACGCCTATCGCATTTACTTCCGTTGTCAGTTTTGCCTGCTCCCATGAAGAACCGACAAATGACTGAGCCGCAAGGTTGTACACCTCGTCAGGACGGATATTTTTTATGACATTGATAAGGGAGGATTCATCAGTCAGATCACCCT
>CAZDDM010000044.1:0-9162 GCA_964504235.1 uncultured Gammaproteobacteria bacterium | reverse complement strand
GGAGTTTGAGACAAATCTGCATCTGGTCAAAAAAATCCGTTCGGTAAATAAGAGGGCAATTATTATTGCAATCTCGCACAATCGTGATGAAGCACTTGCTTTGTATGCAGAAGGGACTTCATATGTCATCATGCCTCATTATCTCGGAGCTGAGTATGCCGTGCGCATGATTAACAAACACGGACTTGAAAAAGGAGAATATCAGCGTTCACGAGAAAAGCATCTTCAATATCTTGAAAACAGAATTATTTGATGATCGTTAGGGCAGCATGATACCTGTTGTCGGTGAGGGAGTTGTTCCTGTTGCGGGAGTCGGGGTATTTGAGAGAATAGGGATAACGATTTGTGTGGGAGTCGGACTGGGGACCTTGGATGGTGTTGGCGACGGTGAAGGAGTACTTGTGGGAGGCTCATCAGTAGGTTGTCCCGTCGGTTCCTGTGACGGACTGGGGGTCGGAGTTGCCGTAATCGCCGTACAATTTTCGGCAGGCATGTATCTTTTAGAATAGTATTCACTGTAAGAATCTTCGTCACTGCAGAGACTACAATACGAATTCGTTGCCTTACAGATCTTTACTTCTATAAGCGATGTAGGTCTTTCGAACTGCTTAACTTCGGTACCTGCAAGTGCCTTTTGCATAAAACCATGCCAGATAGGGGCAGCAGCTTGTGAACCATAAAGTCCGTTCATGGGTGTTCCGTCATTATTACCTACCCAAACACCGGCGACGAGATCAGGAGTGTATCCGATAGTCCATGCGTCCTTATAATCGTTTGTCGTACCGGTTTTGGCAGCTGCAGGACGTCCGAGGGTGAGCCAGTTCTGCTCGCCGAAGACATCTTTTCTTGCATTATTGTCCGAGAGAATAGAAGTAATCATATATGCCGCCGCGCTGTCAAGAACATTTTGGGTTTTAGTACCCCCGATCAGCCGGTCTTCAAACGGTTCGTTGGGTTTTAGAAATGCACTGAATAAGGATGAAACGGAAAACTGTTCATCTTCAGTGATTGTATTCGGGTGGTATCGGTATATTTCATTGCCGAACTTATCGGTGATCGAAAGGATCGGATGTGATGGGACCAGTTTTCCGTTTGTTGCAAAAACACCATACGCACGTGTTATCTCAAACAACTCGACTTCACCGCCGCCCAGTACGAGAGAAAGGCCGTAGTCCCGAGCAGGGTCAAGGGAAATGACGCCCATGTTGTGAGCTAAATCTACTGCATCTTTCACGCCCGTAAATTCAAGTAATTTAACTGCAGGAATATTTAATGAATTTCCCAGGGCGTATCTGATCGTGACATCCCCGCGGAACTGTCCGTCCGAATTTTTAGGTTGATAACCGTTGATATTAATCGGTTCGTCTTTAATAATGTCACTTGGATGTTTTCCCTTTACAAAGGCTTCTGCGTATACAATTGGCTTGAATGTCGATCCGGGTTGACGTTTTGCAAACGCAATATTGTATTTTCCGAATTCTTCATTAGCCCAGTCAACGCTTCCAACCATGGTCAGAACTTCACCAGTTTTAGGATTTATTGCTACCAGACCGGCATTACTTGCATCCCGTCTACCGAGATTTGCAACATGCTGTTTTACGAGTGTTTGTCCTGTGATTTGCATGTCTCTGTCCAGAGTCGTGACGACGCGGAATCCCAATCGATTCACATTTTCCTCTCCGTATTTCTGGTATAAATACTCTCTGAGCCAGACAGCAAAATGAGGAGCGATATCGCTTTGGGTTTCTTCTTCCGGTTCTGCAAACCTTACTTCGGATACGGCCGCAGGGTCTATGCCCATCTGTTTGAGAATGAGTTCTTGACGTGCAAACAGTCGTTCACGATTTCCACCGAAAGGAGTGAGTGAAGAAGGAGCTTTCGGAAGAGCAGCCAGGACAGCTGCTTCTTCGACGGTAAGTGCTGATACTTCCTTATCAAAATACGTTTGAGCTGCCGCCTCAATCCCATATGCTCCCGCCCCGAAGTAGATTGAATTGAGGTACATCTCAAGTATTTCATCTTTGCTGTATCGACGTTCTACCTCTATGGAAAGAATCAGTTCCTGATATTTGCGGCGGATTGTTTTTTCGGGTGATAGTAGCGCATTTTTGACAAGCTGTTGGGTTATTGTCGAGCCTCCCTGCGCATACGATGTCTGTCTCACGTTCGCGACAACCGACCTGAGTATCCCGCGAAGAGAAAATCCCGGATGTTCATAAAACTCGTCATCTTCAATGGCAATAAATGCTTTCGGGACATACTCCGGCATGTTTTCAATGGGATAGATATCGAGCTCTCGTGCTTCAGCAGTGCGAAAAAAAGGCTCTTCCTTCCGATCCATAAGAATGAGTCCTGTATTGTTCCGGTTCATCAATCTTTCGGGGGTGGCAAGGTCGGAGACAAAATAAATATATGTTGCCACTCCTGAGATGATAAAGAGAATCATGACCAATGAAAATACTCCGATCATCATAGGAAGGCTGAGATGAGTGACCCACATCCGAAATCGGCCGAAGCTTGAGGAGAGGCTGTTTTTCATATGTATAATAAACGGGCGTAATGATTCTAAGAATGGCTGAGCCTTCTTTTCAGCATTACGGTAATAGTGTTGTAAGCTGCCTTTCCATGACTGATAGGTCATACAATAATTATAACAGTCATAGAAGCTTGTAATTTATACAAAATTATTGTAAAAATTATGTAATAACATATCGAAAAATGAGCAGAACAACTAAATATAGCCTCAGTTTCTCGTATACTTCCGGTATCGGACCTACCAGATTTGACGCCTTATTGCAGGCATTCGGTACTGTACAGAAAGCATACCAGGCATCACGTGAAGCGTTGGTACAAGTGATCGGTGCGCATTTTGCCTCAGCCTTTATAACCGTACGCCAAACTTTAGATCCGGACCTTGAGATACGTCGGCTGGCACAGCAGGGGATTATGGTTATTGACCGCGAAAATGTACTGTTTCCGAAGCGTTTACGTGAGATTAGTGATCCTCCTATCTGTCTTTATGTAAAAGGCGACATCTCCCGCTATGACTGGGATAAAGATTTTTTATTTGCCGTAGTAGGGACACGAAATCCGACTGAGTATGGGAAGATGATTACCACAAAATTCAGCAAAGAACTTGCAGAAAATAATGCCGTGATAGTATCAGGCATGGCTATGGGGGTGGATGCTTTAGCTCATTGGGCGGCTATTCATGCCGGTTCCAGAACAATTGCGTTCCTGGGTTGTGGGGTAAATATTGTGTATCCTGCCGTGAACAGCCATTTATACAAGGAAATTTTACGAAACAACGGTCTGATTATTTCTGAGTTCCCTCCGGACAACGGGACAATTAAGGGCCATTTTGTTACTCGAAACCGTCTTATTTCCGGAATATCAGAAGGTGTGCTTGTTGCTGAAGGCTTGATAGATTCCGGTTCTTTGATCACGGCCCGGTATGCATTGGCGCAGGGAAAAGAGGTTTTTGCCCCGCCATCTCCTATCAACTCAGCATTCTCAAAGGCTCCGAACTTACTTCTGAAAGAAGGAGCGAAGCTTGTGACGGATGTAGAGGACATTCTTGAGGAGTTTCATATGCATAAGCTGACATCTGCACAACAACCAATTCTGGAGGGTCTTGAAAAACAGGTTTATGATGTCCTTTCAAAAGAAGCATTTACTACAGATGATCTCTCGCGTGCTCTGAATATTCCTGTATTTCAGGTTTTGCAGCTGCTTTCAAGTTTGGAATTATCAGGAATTATTGAAAAAAATGCAACGGGCAAGTATCAGGTTGTGATCTAGTATTTATTGTCCTGACTGATCGATTTTATGAAGCCTGCGGAGATACTTTTCTTTCTTCAAAGGTTCGGTCTCAATAAATATATCAACCAGTTCCTGTGCCTGTTGGGGAGATACAGAATCCGAAGGTAACGCCAGGACATTAATATGGTCGTGTTCACGGGCACTTTTGACCTGATCTTTATTAAATGCCAGACCGCAGTATATGCCTTTATAACGATTGGCAGATATGCTTACTCCCACACCTGAACCGCAAATCACTATTCCGAGAAATTCTTCCGGATTTTGCAGCACAGCTTCGGCAACTTTATGGGAGAAATCGGGAAAATCGTCTTCCGGGTTGTGCTCATAATTCCCCAGGTCTTCCACACGGATGTTTTTATTTTGAAGATACTCAATCAATTCATTTTTGAGGTGATATCCACGGTGGTCAGCGCCGATGAAGATAGTCATATGTATAGTATATAGTATTCTGTATAGAGTATAAAGGGGAAACAGAGGAAATGTTGTCGCGTATGCTTGCTCACAGCTTTATACTAAATATTCAATACGTTATACTAATCAGCATGTTTGATACACACTGTCATCTGAATTTTAAACGCTACAAAAAGACACTGTCTGATGTTATTAAAAACGCTCACGATAGTGGAGTTTCATTAATAACCATACCGGGAACGGACGTTAAAACATCAAAAAAGGCAATAGAAATCGCCGAAGCATATGACTGGCTATTTGCTGCTGTCGGCATACACCCTCACCATGTATACAACTTACTGAAACGGGAAGATATTACCGTTGAGAGTGAGTTGTCAGAGATAGAATTGCTGCTACAATCACACAAAGTGGTAGCTATCGGTGAAGTAGGAATGGACAGGCATGTTTATGAGGAGACAATATACAGGGAATACAATATATCTCCGGAATTTATATCTGTCCAAAAACGGTTACTCGGGTTGCAGATTGATCTTGCTGTTAAGCACAAAAAATCACTGATTCTTCATAATAGGGAGGCAAAAGAAGATTTGTTGCCGTTGCTGGAAGAGAAATGGACTCCCCAATTAGAAGGTAGAGCTGTTTTTCACTGTTGTGAGCCGGACCTTGACTTGCTTCAGTTTGCGCGTGATCACAACATCTTTATCGGTGTAGACGGAGATGTGACTTATGATCCTGATAAGCAGCGTTTTATTCAGAAGGTTCCGCTTGAGATGCTCGTTATCGAGACGGACAGTCCGTATATACTTCCTGAACCTCTCCTTACGGAAAAAAAATATCCGAATGAGCCGAAAAATATTGTGTACACTGCTGAAAAAGTAGCTTCCTTAAAAGGAATCTCGGCGGAAAATCTCATTCACGAAACAACAAAAAACGGCAAAAGATTATTCGCTCTTTAATGCATGCTTTATTAGAAATACTTCTGAGAGATAAATAGTCTACTTCCTCCGGTCTGTTTTAGATCCTATGTAACGATCTGATACATGCTATTTCATAAGGAAATATATTTCTATATCAATCCATACTGACATAATTGTTCACATTCATGGAAGACAAAAATATTTCCCGATAAGAAGCCCCATTTCTCTTAATCTGCTCCTTTATTCCAGAACATAAGGTGCATAACGACTGCAAAGACGAAGCCTGTGATATATGAATCCAAAGAAGATCCAATAAAGCCGCCCAGCGAAAAAAGTGATATGGCCTGAAAGAAATGAAACTCACGGGTTGTCGAAAGAGCCAGATGCATTGTGAGGAGGTAAACTACTGAAAGAAAAATATAGTAAAAAAGATCCATAGGATCAGATTATTTGTAACAATCCGAGCCACTCTTTTTGAAAGCGGGAAGGATTATAGCTCTGTGCCCGATCAAATGCCCGGATGCTCAGTTTTTCATGCCGTACTTTATCATAAAAAAGTTCGCTCATTTTTTGCGCGATATCCTTCGGATCCTGTGGATTGGCAAATACGGCTGCCTCACCTGCAATCTCACGGAAGATCGGGACATCGGCAAGAACACTCGGAGTACTCATGTAGCCTGCCTCCGCAAAAGAATAACCGAATCCTTCATCATAAGACATCAACAGATTCATGCGAGCATTTGAATAAAGCAACAGTAGTTCCAAATCCGAGATGAAACCGGGGAAAATAAACCGTTTGTCATTTTGTGCCAGCTGCAGAAATTCATAAAGTGATTTTTGCCAGGGATGCGGTTTCACCGATAATTGTTTTACGTTTGCTTCGCTAAATACATTCCCGACAAATACACACGTAATATTCGTCATTTTTATTGCCCTTGCGAGGTTCGGAAGATTTTTATTCCAGGTCGCATCTCCGACGTAGATTGCAAAGTCTTTAAGGTTTTTTAATAATTCATTCTTGGTAATCTGGTCAAGCGGAAGTCTGCTGAACTCCGGTATTATTTGATTGTTTTCTTTGTGAAAAGGATGGTGATGTGCGGGAGATTCTTCAGAGGTATCTAAATGAGGCAAAAACAGGCGGCTTACAGTAGGGTATATTACCCGAACTTTTTCCGCAGGGACTTTATACAACGTTACGATGTCTTTTTTACTAACTTCAGAGTCGGTGATAATGAGATCATAGTTTTTTATCGCCCGTTTGTTTAAAAAGTTGTACCACCATCCGCGTAATCCAGTCGGGTAATTTTTTTTGTATTTTAGCGGTATGAGATCATGAATAACTGCTAACTGTTTATGGGTTTTTTTTCCCGAAAATAAGGGCTTTTGTACCGGATTAAAAAAAGGATTTAGAAAAATCATCTCAGGACGAAGTGATTTTAGTTCCGATAAATAATTGAAATAGAGATTGTCTGACGGGTTCGTCGACTGTTCCTGATAAAGTGAAGGGTTTACATTTCCTTCGGAATGTGCAGTTGAGATTGAATTGAAGGTTTCTTTAAGTGTCTGAAAATAACGACCTATACCTCGTACTCTGCTTTGCTGATCTTTAGCTGTAGGGTCATATACTGCAATTGTTTTCATAGGATTATTGTAGCAGAATACCTTGAAGGCTGTTATAGAGAGAGATTTTTACTACACATCAGGGCTAAACTTTTCCTGTCAAAAATTATGACATACTACTATGAAAGACTAAACTATATAAATAGTTGTTGATATTTAAGAACAATATAAGATGAAATAGAGCGATTTTTAGCAATTGTATGTCTAAGTATGAAATCCTATTCTGACAAGTAAGGCAAAAACGGGATTTCTACCAAACCTTTTCAGTAGCAAAAATGAGTCAGATACCTCTCCGAATAAAGTAAAGTGTCGAATATATTTGATCGGAAATAAGGCATAGAAAGATATATTAAGAGTAATTTAGAGGCTATATGATATATAGAATTTATAGGTTCTATACCGCTACTTTTGCTTTTATCGGAGGATGTGGATTGTAGTTTTCAAGAGTAAAATCTTCAAAGGCAAAATCAAAAATCGATTTGATATGAGGATTTAGTTTCATAGTAGGGAAGGGACGAATATCTCTTTTGAGTTGTTCTTTGACTTGATCAAGATGATTTTTGTATATGTGGACATCTCCGAATGTGTGTACGAAGTCGCCGGGCTTTAAATCGGAAACTTGTGCTACCATCATCAAAAGTAAAGCATAAGACGCAATATTAAAAGGAACTCCGAGAAATACATCGGCGCTTCTTTGATACAGCTGACAAGAAAGCTTTCCGTCAACAACATAAAACTGAAACATTGTGTGACAGGGCGGGAGTCCTGCTTTTGCCATCTCCTCAATATCGGCAGCATTCCATGCACTGACTATAAGCCGACGCGAGTTCGGATTTTTCTTAATTTCGGCAATCAATTTTGAAATTTGATCGACCTCTCTGCCGTCAGGCGTTTTCCAATGGCGCCATTGCACGCCATATACAGGACCGAGTTCGCCCCACTTTTTAGCAAATGTATCAGATTTTTTTATTTCTTCTATAAATTCCGTTTGAGTTAACGGCTGCTTTTTTTCTTTCTCTAAGGTTTCTTTGTAGAAGCGATATGGCCAGTCATCCCAGATGTGTACGTTATTATCAACCAGATACTTAATATTTGATTCTCCCTGTAAAAACCAAAGCAATTCATGGATAATACCTTTTAAGAAAACCTTTTTTGTAGTAAGTAGGGGAAATCCCTCCTGTAAATTAAATCGAATTTGTTTACCAAACAGGCTATACGTACCTGTTCCGGTCCGATCGTCTTTGTATATACCGTTTTCTAGGAGGTCTTTTAAAAGGTTTAGATATTGTTGTTCTGAGGTCTGCATGATACAAAAATTGAATCATCAATTTTGATATATATAGATATCTTTATATACATTATGATAGCTTTATTATCCGGTGCTTCCGAACCCTCCCCGTGATGTTTCTTTAATACTTTTGACTTCAACGAATGTCTCGACTTTGGCAATTTTGACAAGCAGTGCCTGAGCAATCCTTTCTCCTTTTTCCACAGTGACATTTTCCTTGGAAAAATTCAGAACCTGTATGCCGATTTCGTCTTTATCTCCGTGATAATCTTGATCTATGACTCCAATGCTGTTTGCAACCATCAGGTTCTTTTTTATTGGCGTAGAGCTGCGACTCGCAAGCATTAAGAAATAACCTTCAGGTACTTCCACGATTATGTTTGCCGGAATAATTGTAGGAGACCAGGGTTGAACGACTGTTTTTTCACGGGCATACAAATCAAATGCAACGGAGCCTTCGGTCTGATATTCAGGTAACGGGAGAGAAGAATCAATTCGTTTTATGCGAATATTCATAGACACATTCTAGCACAGAAATTCATTTTAAGGGTAATAATGTCCCGAATTTTAAATAGATCATAATATATCATTTATTATTAAATAATATACATCTTATACAGGTGTATTTAACTCATGCACGAAAAACAAAAGCCGTTTAGTTATTACAGAATAAAGAACCTACTATTAAAGAGTTTATCAAAGACGGACATCAAATAAGCATTATGCTAATGAGAGAGAACCTAAGCAGGTAGCTTCATTATGATCATTTCTCTCAACTTTCGAAAAATGAAGGGTCTAAGATTCCAAGTTTGCAAAGTATGTTTATTGTGGATAATTTGTGTATAAATTATTCATGCTAATGCGGGAATTATTTAGAGTGGAGAACTACCCAGTATATACCCTGGGGGAGTATAGTATATAGGACGATTGAATTTTTTAAAATAAAAAGCGACGTTTAAAGGATATAGACGATAAAATTATTTCCGGCAAATGTATTCATATAATGAACGGATTTATAAGCGATTAGAGATTAGATAATGAAGGCCTTAATAAAAAAAAGCTGAAAGATAGATAAGAGGATAACCGGATGGGTATAACGGGAGA
>CAZDDM010000043.1:0-9242 GCA_964504235.1 uncultured Gammaproteobacteria bacterium | reverse complement strand
TAAGTGTCTGTGAAGTGAATCCGCTAGACCCTGCATCTGAAGTACTAAAGGCAATGTATCCTCCTGCTGCATTCCCCGTTCCTTTTCCTCCTGCAAGTATCAAGTTGGCCCCATCAATATCAGATCCCGAACCGCCTGTTGCATTTATGGTGATATCTGACGGAGTTGATGAGAATACCCCTTCACCAAAGAAAGCATTATTGATTGGGGCAGCTTCGTCACCAACTACCCATTGATTGGATGAGTATGCCCATGCATTTGTTCCCAGAACAATAGAATTAGACATCCCATCACTTATGCCACTATTCGCTCCAATAAATACGTTGTTGTCTCCACCGTCAAAATCGACTCCAGCATCCATTCCTAAAGCCGTATTTTGATCATCTCCCGTCCCCAAAGAGTATAACGCTGAGTCACCGATTGCAGTGTTCCAATAGTTTTGAGAACTGCTTCCTTGACCGGCAGCACTACCGATAAACGTGTTATATTCTCCAATGTTGCCCCACCCTGCATGCGAACCGATAAAGGTGTTTGAATATCCACTCGTCAGGCTATTCCCCGCCTGATACCCAATAAGGGTCGTATATTGAGGATTTGTTAAGGAGGCTCCCGCACCATGACCTAAAGCTAATGAGCTTGTATTATAGACATCAAGTATCTTTGCATTCTCCAATTTGTAATAAGTTGAAGTATCTATCTCCCCCACAACATCTAGATCATCTCCGGGAGCAGTAGTTCCGATACCAACATTTCCAACAGAATCAATGTACACTCGAGTTGAACCATCGGTTTCTAAAGCTAGGCCGAAGGTATCGTTCGTTCCAAGCACTGCATCAGCTGTAAAGCTATTACCGTCCTGTTTAAAGTAAGTCCCGTCAAAAATCGTACTTGCCGCAAGCCATCTCGTCCCCGTCTCAGTACTGGTCAAAATATTTCCCGTTGCTCCCTGGACATTGAAACTATCCCAGAAAGCTCCGGTTACCCGAAGATCTCCGCTAAAACGTCCCGTTCCTACTACGTCCAGTGCATATTGAGGGTTTGTTCTTCCAACCCCAAGATAATCATTAATGGTAACTTGGTCTGTTGAGAAGTCTCCGTAGATGAGGGCATCATTCATCGTAGCATTACTGTTTTCTATATAGAGTTTATTGTTATTGTGATCGAAATACCCAGCCCGGTAACCGATCATTACATTCCCGGTTTTACTGTGTACAGTACTTCCGTATCCAGACTGATATCCCAGAATAACATTATTCGATCCACTCTGGTTATTGTAATTTGCACCTGCACCAACGACGACATTTCCTCCTCCCGAGGTCGTCTGGAATGAGGCATCAGTACCCAAAAGAGTATTATTAATTGCCGAATTAAGGGTTGCTCCTGCCGCCCGTCCGACCAATGTATTGTTACCTCCTGTTGTAATGGCATATCCGGCGAGTTGGCCCAAAATCGTATTATGATAACCGGTACTGTTAAATTTACCGACATCCATACCGACAAATAAATTATTACGTCCGTCAGACCCCGTGCTATATGTCAAAGAGCCGCCTCCGTCTCCAATTACCAATGATCCGGTAAAAACCGACTGGTTTGGCAAATAGATCATTTGCGTATTATTGATACCGATTTTCCCGGCCACATCCAAATTATGAACGGGCGTGGACATTCCTACTCCTACTTTCCCTGTACTGTCAACAATAAAGGGTGAAGTATCCCCTGCCTGATCATCGACTCTAAATGATGCTCCACCGCTTGTATTTATGAGTGACATTGGTGTCGTCACACTGCTTGTAATACTCAACACATCATCAGCATTGACCGGTGAAAGTACTCCGCTGGTACGCGCCCAATAGTTTATTCCCAACGATGCCGGTGATATCCAGTCAAATGTTTCAGTCGTACTGTTGTAGATCAGCGAGTATCCGTTCTGTGCGGGCGTTCCGCCGGAATTAATATCCACGGGAAGGATCGTTCCGTCAGTAATCTCTGTTGTCTCAATTGACTGACCCAGGAGTGAAACATTCGAAGACAACGCACCGTCATCAACCGACCCTAAAGCAGAGATTGTAAGTGCATCTGAGATATAGGCATCTTCAATCTCAGACCCTTGCCACGTGCCGCTTGTGATTGTCCCCACCGTTGTAATAGACACCTGCCCCGGATAAGTACTCGATATTCTCAATCCACTCCCTGATTTTGAAAGTGAATTTCCGTCAAGTTCAAGACGGAATTGATTTCCCACAAGCTCAATACCTTCACCGTCGGCAGTATAGGTGACTCCTCCGGCCGTCAAATCAACCCATCCCAAGCTCGTATAGATATAGAGGTTCTCATCAGATGAATCAAAGTAGGTGCTTCCGATCGCTGCTGTAGGCGTAGACATACCAACAAACAGCATATCGTTCACGGTTGTGGTACCAGCGACCTCCAGAGAGGTAAGAGTTCCTACTCCTGTTATATCGCTATACTCACCCACAACAATTGCAGAAGGAATTGTCCCTGTGTAGGAAAGTTCATCCAGTGATAGTGTTCCCGAACTGAGCGTCCCGGTATTATCCGCATCAAAGATAAATGCCTCAATATCGGATTCCGTCAATTTTTGAATGTCAGGAGCGGGTATGTCTGCGCTCAGGGTGATCGTATTTCCGGATGTGCTGATTCGGATATTATCACTCTGAAGCTCAATAGCTCCATTTATTCCCTCAAGTGAAATGACTCCTGTGTTGGTAATTGTGGGAGATTGAGGATCTCCTGAAAGCTCAATTCCGTCACCCGCATCAAGGCTGTAGAGGATATTGGGTGCCGTGATATCTTCCAGAAATACCACGGGAGCTGAAAATAAAGCCGGTAAATTGATTTCAAGGGTAGCATCTGTCAGTAAATCAGGCTCAGAAAGGAACGTCGGATTAGGAAGATTCCTGGTCTCGATAACCCTCTCTGTTGCCGTCAATCCCTCACGGGTCATGGGCAACAGCTGTGAGATGAAGATAATGGGCGATTCCGCACGGGAGTAATACGTGAAGGCAAAGAGGGATAACACAGTAAACACTGCAATAACTATGATTGCGATGATGAATTTCCGGAATTTATTCATATCCTCTACAAATTCAGTATTACATAATTTTGTAGACGTTGCAATATATATATACATTAAGAAGAAAGTTATTTTGAACTATTTTATTGAACATATATAGTCAATTATCAATATATGAAGACATTTTTTATATTGCTAATTTAGAAATTTGTATGTGGTATTTTGCAAGAAGACCTATACTTCTTTTCGGATTTATACTAGAATGAAATTTATGTATCAAAATGGGCTAATTTTTAAAATAATACGTCCGTATATATTTTTAATAGGTATTCTTTTAGCTCTTTCCTATATATTTCATCCTGACGTAATAATTGTAAATGCCCAGAATACTTCTTTCGGATTCAGCACACGGGTACCTATCGACGGAGATTCTGTACTTGACGGGTATATTATTGCAACAACCGATGAAGGGTACGTGGTGACAACCGAAGCGTATCAGAAGAATATTATCGGTGTAGTGACGGAAAATCCCGCAATCGAGTTGAATACGGGAGATGCCGAAGGAACCTATCCCCTTGCAACAAGCGGTGAAGCATCTGTATGGGTATCATTGGCAAATGGGCCCATCAAGAAAGGTGACTACATAACATCTTCTCCCTGGGAAGGAGTCGGCATGAAGGCAACAGGCGCAGGCCCGGTCCTCGGTACTGCAGCAGAGGACGTGGATGTGCAGGAAGCGGCTGATAATGAACAGGTCATCAGTAAAATTCGCGTGGTCGTCCGACCTACAAACGATAATAATCCTTCCGCTGCAGGCACTCAATCAGGAGGATCATCCAATACCGCAAATTTCTTTACTACTGCTTCTCTCATTAGGTTTGCCACCGGTGCGGTTCTTATTCTTATCACAATCTTTATGAGTTTGAGTTATTTCGGACGACTGTCTCTATCGGGAGTTGAAGCATTGGGAAGAAACCCTCTTGCCTTTAAGAAAATTCAATTCGGTATCACATTGAACGTAATTATCGGTTTTATTGTGGCTTTAGTTGGAATTATTGCAGCTTTGTATATAATGAAATAAGACCCATTTATTAGTTGTTGTCTTAGTATGAATATTACTGTTGATTCATTGTTACCCGTTCTATTTTGGCTTCCTGTTGTCAGCCTTATTCTTAATTTTGTGTTAGCGATATTCCTAATCATTGTGATTCAAAAAGGAAAACTGAAACCGAAAGAGCAACAGGAAATTGAAGATCAAATGGTGCAAATCATTAAACAGGCAGAACTGAGATCAACAGAAATTATTGAAAAAGCAACTAAGAAGGCAAAAGACATCGTTTCTGATGCATCTGCAACAAAACAATTAGTGGAATCAAAACTCAATAAACTGGTCGAAGACACCACTGACACCGCACAGAACCAACTTGACATTCAAAAAGGCGCAATTGTTGAGAAGTTTAAAGAAACATACGGTCAGCTTGTCGAACAATACCAGGGAGAGACTCAGACATTGTTTGCCAACTTGCAGCATGAAGCACGTGAACAGCAAACCGCATTCCGGGACGGTCTTCATAAAGAAACAATTACTATCCTTCAACAAATGAAAGACAACGCCGAAAAACAGATTGAGGATGTAAGCCGCGAAATCAATGACTACAGAAACAGAATGTTCGAAAAGATAGATGAACATGCTGAGTCAGTCATCAAGCAGTACATTTCTGATTACTTTAGTACCGGAATGACAAAAGAGAACCAGGAGAATATTCTATTCAAAGCCTTGGATAAATTCAAGAAAAATCATTCACGTTCGTCTTAATTATGAGTGACCAGAAATCATATGAGGGTCTATTTGACCTCATTTATACATCTGAGCAGTGCAACGCTTGCATCAATGCTCTGCAGCATGCGCTTGATGCAAGTTATGATAAAAATAAGGATATTATGTCGGTTCTTGATACCTACCTCCCCTACAACATTACCAATGCGATACTGGAGCTGGCTGAAGAAAATAACATAAAGCTACGAGACGGAGAAAGCAGTAATCCTTTTCTAACAGACATTATGAATATGCTGAAGAATGCACCGAAGGTCGATATCACACTTGCTTTTCACCCGACCTATGAACAGTTGAAAGGCATTCTTAAATGGTGGCGGAGTGAAATTGAGCCGCATATTATCCTGAACCTTCAGATTGATCCTTCACTCGTGGCAGGTGCCGTCATTGGCTATAACGGAGAGATCACTAATCTGAGTTTGCAGGAAGGTCTTAATACATTTCTTAAAAAACCGAACTAATATGGATCTTTATCAGGAGTATTTGAAAAAAACTGGCGTATACGGAAAAGTAAAAGAAATGCGTCATCCTCTGGTCACAATAGAAGGATTGCCGGAAGTACGTCCGAACGAAACAATTATTTTCGAACAGGGACAAAAAGGCCAGATTCTTGATATCGACGAGCAACAGGTACATGCGCTTCTTTTTTCAAACTCTCCGCTGCCCATTCATACGAAAGTTACCCGTACATCAGAACCGATCAGTATCCCGCTTGGCCCCAAACTGCTCGGCTCTATGATTAATCCTCTCGGTATCCCTCTCGGTCTGAATGAAAATACATTTGAAGAACAGGAACGCAGACCTCTTTTTACCCCTGCCCCCGGAATTGACGGCCGAAACAAAATTGATCAGCCATTTCTCACGGGAGTTTTGAAAGTAGATCTCCTTTTGCCACTTGGAAAAGGCCAGCGAGAACTCATTCTGGGAGACGTGAAAACCGGAAAAACTTCTTTGGTTCTCTCCATTCTGGAAACCCAGGTAAAACAACCAAATACCATTACCGTGTATGCAGCAATCGGAAAAAGAAACAGTGAAATTAATCAGCTTTCGACTTACTTAAAAACGAATAATATTTTACAGAACTCCGTCGTGGTGGCATCTTCTGCATCAGACAGTCCGAGTATTATTTACCTGACCCCTTATGCAGCAATGACTATCGCAGAATACTATAAAGACCTGGGGAATGATGTTGTACTCATTCTTGATGATCTCTCGACACATGCCCAGAGTTATCGGGAAATTTCACTCCTGAGCCGCAGATTTCCCGGACGTGAATCTTATCCAGGTGACATCTTTTTTGCTCATGCCAGTTTGCTCGAAAGAGCCGGCAATTTCAAACATACTAAGAAAAAATCCGTAGCAATCACCTGTTTACCGATTGCCTCAACGGTTGAAGGAGATATCACCGGTTACATCTCAACCAATCTCATGGGTATGACTGACGGACATATTCTCTTTGACGTTGATATCTACAATAAAGGACAACGTCCCGCTATTAATATTCCTCTATCCGTCACGCGCGTAGGACGCCAGACCCAGAGCGATTTCTTGCGATCTATAAACGTAGAAATCTTATCGACATTATCCCAATACACAAAGCTTCAGAATATTGCGCATCTCGGAAGTGAACTTTCCGATGAATCAAAAAGAACCCTGGAAAAAGGAAAGGCCCTGAACGTCATCCTGCAGCAGGAAAAGAAAATCATCCCCCGGGATATCCAAATCATACTGTTCGGACTTGTATGGCTGGGTGCAGCTGATTTTTCATCAGACACTGAATATGTAAACCTTCTTTCCGGATTACTTGACCTTTACTCCAAGGAAGGAAATAGGAAAAAAATCGAATCACTTACAGATGCACAGTCGATCTCGAAATTTCTCATTACATTAAAAGATTCACAGGAGATTATGGCTCTATGCAAAGTAAAACTGACGTAGTCCAGGAACAGAATTTTCTCAATACACTCGGAACGATCGCCACTGCGTATCAGGAGATTTCCGTTATGAAGATGAAAGAAACACGAAGCACCATTGAGCAGGCGCGAGGTTTTGTGGCTCAATTAAAAGAGGTTTTTGACTCACTGCGTTTCTCATATCCCATTATCAAAAAGCGCGAAGATCAGATTAAAACGAAAGAAGCGGCCAAAGTACTCATTACGGCAAACTCACGTTTTCACGGCGATATTTTGCGCAGAATTTTCAATACCTTCCTCAAAGATAACGAAATAAAAGGTGATATATTTGTAGTAGGGAGAATCGGAAAAGATTTTATTCAGGAATACAACAGCGATCTGGAGTATCAGTTTTTTGAAATTCCGGACAATAACATTAGGGTAAATGATCTTAAACCAATCCTTTATGAACTGATTCAGTACAAAACGATCCATGTGTACTATGCTCAGTTCAAAACGGTTATTGAACAGGAAGTTATTGCCGCTGAAATTCCGAGTATCTATAAATTGTTGGAGGATGAAGAGAAGGAAGAACAGAATACCAAAGAAAAGGGCACGGTACCAATGTATCTGTTCGAACCTTCCGGCGAGGAGATTGCAGAGTTTCTGAATGACAACGTCACCGTTTCATTGATGAGGCAGACATTATATGAAACTCAGCTTGCCAGATATGCTTCGCGTATCAAAGCTATGGACGCATTACTCAGTAACATTGAGGACGAAATGAGATATTTAAAAAGAGAAAAGCTGAAAATTCAACGCGATCTTGGTAATAAAAAACAACAGGAGAGATTATCCGGTATTTATTTATGGGGAAAATGATATGAAACAAAAAGGAACAATACTCAGTATTCGAGGACAAATAGTAGAAGTAGCATTTTTGGATGAACCGCCCCAAAGGCATGATCTGTACGTAATGGAAGATGATGAGAATGCTGTCATCGAGGTTTACACTTCAGCGTCGGAGTCATCGGTGTACTGTCTCGCACTTATGCCGACGGAACATCTGTATAAAGGAGCAACGGTCATAAACACAAAACAGACGCTTGCAATCCCTATCGGGACTCAGGTTCTCGGACGGGCAATGAATGTTTTCGGTGAACCTATTGACGGCAAGGAAGCTTTCAACTTTGAGAAAAATGCATCGATTTTTGCAAAAGAAACAGACGTGAGTGATGTTGCAGTCCCGAAGGAGATTCTGGAAACCGGAATCAAAATCGTTGACTTTTTTACTCCTCTGTTGCGGGGTGGTAAAATCGGATTGTTCGGCGGTGCCGGTGTAGGAAAGACGGTACTACTGACAGAGATTATTCATAATATCGGTTCGCGTGAAAAAGACTCACACGTTTCCGTATTTTCAGGTATCGGAGAGCGCAGCCGTGAAGGCCAGGAACTTCTTGAGTCATTGGAACAAACCGGGGTACTTCCGTCAGTCACACTCGTTTACGGAGAAATGAGTCGGAATCCTGCGATCAGATTCAGAACCGGATTTGCAGGTGCCGCGCTTGCTGAATATTTTAGAGATGATGAGAAAAAGAATGTCCTCTTTTTTGTCGACAACATGTATCGTTTCGCACAGGCAGGATATGAACTGGGTACGCTTATGAGCCAAATCCCGTCAGAAGGCGGATATCCGCCGACACTTGCTTCTGATATGGCAGATATGCACGAACGCCTCTACTCTACCTCGGAAAATGTCGTGACTACTTTTGAGACGGTATATGTACCGGCAGACGACATCACCGACCCCGGAGTACAGGCAGTACTTCCCTACCTTGATGCGCGTGTGGTACTGTCACGCTGGATTTATCAGGAAGGGCGCTTCCCCGCAATTGATACTCTTTCATCAAATTCAAGTGCATTGAACCCTGAGCTGATCGGTGAAAAACATTACCGTACGTATCTGGCCACACAGAGACTTCTTAAAGACGCAGTCAACCTTGAAAGAATCGCCTCACGTATCGGTGAGTCCGAGCTTTCACAGGAAAACCAGACCATTTATAAACGTGCTCAAATTATCAAAAATTACATGACACAACGATTCGTAACTGCATCGGGCAAGAAAGATGAGACCAGCACATATGTTCCTCTTGCCGATACTATCAGCGACGTCGAGTCAATTCTCGCCGGCCGCTATGATCATGTGCCACCTGATGCGTTCAGGAATATTCAGACCTTAAAAGATATCGCTCATCTCCAAAATGGCAACGACACAACCAAAGAAAAACAATCTTGACGTAACTATCATTCGGCCAATGCCGTTCTGTTCATCCTGTCCATTTCAGCCGCCCCCCTGGCAGTGGCCAGTGTGGTTCCACAGGCGCGCTGGTTAAGGTCGCTCTGGATCAAGGCCCTGTTGATCATCGCCATCCTGCCGATTGCAGCCGGCGGCATCTTCAAGGCCGGCCTGGCCAGCAGTTAC
>CAZDDM010000042.1:0-9318 GCA_964504235.1 uncultured Gammaproteobacteria bacterium | reverse complement strand
AGCTGGTCAAATATTCACCTAATAACATTGGTAACTGGACGGAAGAGCCCGAACAGCACAGACACACAACTGGCGCAATTGAGCTGGATCTTATGGAAAAAATGATTGATTTATATTTTGACAGCTCTGAGCTTTATGGAGGATACATTACTTCCGGTGCAACTGAAGGAAATATTTTTTCAGCTTGGATGGGGAGAAAGTATCTTGAAAAAAGTCAGAAAAAATCACCGATTGTTCTCCTTGCTAACGATCTCACCCACTACTCTGTCACGAAAGCTGCAGATATAATCGGAGTATCAGTTTATAAAATCCCAATACATATCAATAACTGGAATACGGATACAGATAAACTTATTCAAACAATCCGCAGTCTGAAGAAAAAAGGTATTTCCAAATTCCTTATTCCTCTCACACTCGGTTACACCGTCGGAGGTACCAATGATAATATTCAGGAGATTGTTCAAGAATTACGGGAAATACGGGAAAGAACGGATATTGAGTATTTCTTATGGATTGATGCTGCACTTTCCGGCTTGACTATACCTTTTCTTAAAAGCGACTATAGATCCTTTTTCCCGAAAGAAATCAGTGCCGTAGTCGTGGACTTTCATAAAGTCCTCGGCGTCCCTATGCCTGCCGGTTTTGTTTTATATCGAAAGGATTTGTCTGACTACATCAAATCATCTGTCGCCTATCTATCCGTGAGTGACAGTACATTACTCGGTTCGAGAAACGGTGTAGCCGCAGTTGCGGCGTGGATGAGCATACATCAGCTTGGATTTACGAAACTTACACAACAATTGCTCAAAGACGTAAAACACAAACAATCCGTATTAGATGAAATCAAAAAGAAGTTTCCGAAAGTCCGTTTAATAACAGATACAAATTCACTCCACGCCGCAGTATTAGTAACTGAAGAACTTCCTCAATCATTCTGCCGGCAATATGGGCTGCAGATTCGTAAGTATAAGATCACGGACAAAGAGTATTTGATTTATCCGCTGTTTTTCCTACCATCCTGGCATTAAGAGTACGAAAGCGGTTCCTGAGAATTATATTTATATTCAGTCGGGTCAGGAACGCCTGCTCGGGTAAAACTTTGCTTTCTGTATTGACAGAAATAACATCTTCCGCAGTGAATTTTGTAATTTATCGGACTGATACAACTGAACATCATTTCCAGCGGGTACTTTTTCTCCGCTGCCCACTTTATCAGAACATCTTTGTCCCAAAAGTTCCCGACCTCTTTTTCCAGAGCAAGTGAGGTGTATTGCCAACTCATGTCACCTGTTAATATGCATATGTTTTGCATCACGCTTCTTATCGCGGTCAGTGTCTCGTATTTTAGACTTTCTCCGTCAGATGAGACGAATGCGGAGAAAAGCGTGCGGATTTTAATATTCTTTTCTTCCTGGAGAAAAAATGCATACTCAGCAGCATTAAGCGCCAGAAGCCCACTATACAATGGGAGACCTTTCCTCTGATTTGTGTCTCTGCTCACAATTTCCTGTGAATGCTCCGTGATCTTCCACCTTATTTCTTTCGGAGGCATGGGAACATCCAAAAATTGTACTGACTGACTGGTATGAGGATACTGTTTTTGAAAACGCTGTGAGAAATAATGTACAGCCGCTTCTTCACGCTTGATACGTTTGTGACCTCGACGGAAAAATACAGGATATACCTGCAATTTATACTCTTCAAGAAGCATTCCCCAGAGTATGGTCGAATCGAGCCCTCCGGATACAGTAAGGATGACTGCTTCCCCTTTTTCTGGCATTCTGAAGATATATCCTCTTCTTTCTTTTAAAAATGTCTCAATGTGGCTCAAAGCAGAAATATCTTCAAGCTTTCGCTTTTCCAAAACACTCTGTATTTGTTTGCTTGTAAGCTTTGGCAGTTTCATCAGTAGTGAATCGTAAAATTACTTTTTCTTCCCCTTTTGTATTTCCCGATATACGACGAATACGTTGAGACTTTTATTTCATTCCTGGTTGGTACAAATCGGAAAATCCGCAAAAATCCGTTTCCTCCTTTTTCCAAATCCTGAAAATTCTGTACTACCTGATGAACTTCTTGTCCGGATGCGTTAGTACTCGTCAGATAGTTCTCTCCTGTTCTGGTATGAAAATGACCGGATAAAACAAGACGTATGTTGCTGTTTGTCTTGATGAGCTTGTGCCAGATATCCTCGCCTGCATTACCCCGACCGCCGTAATGAGAAACTTCGCTTCGAAACGGTAGATCATCATAAACAAATGCATGCGTTGCAATTACTGTCATTGTATCACGATGCTGTCTTACAATATTTTCAGCCCATTCTAAAGCATCATCCGGGGGATCAATCTGAAGATGAATGAACAGGAGTTGAGTATCATTGACCGAAATAAGCTGAGAACTATTCTGATTCCCGAGATAGCCTCCTTCGTACCATGAATATTTTCTGAATTTATCTGCCGGGAAAGCTTGATTAAACGTTTCAAAAGAAACATGCTCATCATCAGAAAAATCAGCATCATGATTACCCGGTGACAGGGCATAAGGAACAATTCCATCAAGCTTCGACAACTCATTTGTCATTTCGTGCCATTGTTTTGCAACTGTAGAATTATCATTGACGATATCCCCTAAATGCGATACGAATTGTATGTTTAATTTCTCTTTTTCCTGCAGTATCCAATCAATCTGAGACGAGAAAATCTCGGGATATGCTGAAGCATACAGTTGCGTATCAGACAAAACGATTACGGAAAAAAAGGGTTCCTTTCGAAAAAGCATAGGCTTTATTGTATTCTTACTCCCATCACATAGGCGGGATCATGTTCTGCTGAAATTATAAAATGATCTCCTTTTGATACTGTCATCATGCGCGTGGGAGACGCTTTCAGTACTCCCTGCGGAGGGACATTAAGATCTTGTGCCAAAACATACATTTGTCCTTTTCGTTCGAGTTTTATGGTAAGCCTTGCAGCACCAAGAGCCCCGAAATGACCGTCTTTATTAAATTCTCCCGTATCTTTAGTATCCCCAATCGCCACCTCAATTCGGGAAAAGGTATACTCATGATCGACGATGATATGCAGGCAATTATTCTCTAAGAAATAGTTGCTGCCTTTTTCTGACACAGGGAATTGAGGTTTTTTGTTGGAGTTTATTGTAACGGCATGCGGGTACTGTCCTTTGTAGGACTCGCCACCACCAAATTGTTCTTTCGTCTTTTTTTTCAAATCAGAGAATGCAGTACCGGAGGAAAAGATAAAGGTCTGTTTTGAGACAATATCGTCGGGAAAAAAATCAACAGTAAGATCATGCACAAAAGACGAAGATCGTTCTCCTTTACCGCTGTTTAGAATGCAGATTGCCCGCGGGAAAATCTTACCGGAATAAGCAACCCAATCGTGGAGAGCCTCTACTTCCGGATTACCTACCTCGCGCGGCTCTGCAAGTTTGTCTCCGAAAGAGACTGCGGGAAACTGCTTTGCCCCCCAGTACTTCCATGTCTTTGTTTTGATATCTAGAACGAGTACCCGAGAATATGCCGGTTCAGGATCCCATTTGCTATTTACAGGCCGACTTACTTTTCGATGCGCGATCGTAATCAAATCAAGAATTTTTGACCGGTATTTATCTGGGACTTCAAGGACTATCCCCTCACCGGGACGAAGGATCATATTCAGTTCAAAACATACGGAGCACTCCTTTTTGATATGAGCTGAGATAATAGGCTGAATAATCTTCGGATTGCCCGGAACAATCGGCATCTTATGCATGGGAAGATTCCTTAGATTTTTTTTCGATTACTAATTTTTTCTTTTTAAGCTTTTCAACAAATTCGCCACTATCTTTTAGAGCTTTATCACGGGTTATTCCATATTCTTCAATCAGATAATCAACAAGTTCACTAACCGCAGCTCCCTTTTTCAGTTTCTTGAAAAGGTCTGCAGCAGTTTCATTGAGAGTATGTAAAATTGAGGTCTCCCCGTCGAAAATGAATACTTCTTCATTTACCTGCTGGACAACCAGATCTTTTTTCAGTTTGTAGACGGTATCTTTCATATGAATAGGGTACTCTATTATAAACCACTCAATATTAATCACAGGGAATATCATTCTCTTGGCACCAATCGTAAAACCATTCATGTCCTTCGTACGGCGGGTTACGATATCGTATCTGATACTTTGAAAAGTGCTTTTGTAAATACAGATCTGCCTGTTCTTTACCTGCTGTAGCCTCCATTTCCAAGTAAGTATTTTTAATAAAACTTAAATCATGAGGAGACAATGAAAGGGCTGAATAATAATAAGAAAGAGCAGTATCATGTCTGGTTGTACTTCGGTAATAATCACCCAGAATTTCAAGGATATCCGGCTCTTTCGGATAGAGATATGATATCTTTTCTGCTTGAATATCAGCCTGTGAAATGTCTGAGGCATCACGATACTGATATAATAATCGCAGGTTCGGTTCTATTGCAATAGGATAAAACGTTAAAGCACGAAGATAGTTCCCATTGCTGCTTAACATATATGATAATGCAAGCAGGAGGCCGATAACAGCAACAACTATTGATCCTTTAAATAGTAAAAAATGGCTATCAACAAGATGATCTTTTTCTTTATACAGCAGCATGAAGATTGTAAAAAAGAGCAATATCATAAAGTACATCTTGTGATAATGCCCTAGTTGAAAAAGGATTAACATTGCAACAAGAATTGAAAAAAGTCTGTAATCACTTTGGTTATATTTTCGCAAATAAATCGTAGTATTAAGAAAAAATATGATTATAACGCAAGTGAAGGCAACAAAGGCAACGAATCCGTTCTCCACCCAGATATCGATAAAAATATTATGACTGGTACCTGTTATCTCATCGTACGATGATGCCTGTGCTTGCGAAGCATAATAAAAATTGTACGATCCCATCCCGAACACTGGATCATTTTTGATTGCACGAACTGATTGTGAAATAAATTCCACTCTGGAACTATCCGCACTTTTATGTGATAACAACGATATGTCTGAACGCAATCGGTTGTTTATCTCCGAAAAAAAGGGAATACGCATCTTAAATGCGGTTATTGACAGGAAAAAAAAGAGTACAGTCAAAATTGTCCCCAAAATAATTGCTTTATGTATAAAAGATATCCTTTTTTTCTTTTGCAATATAAACACCGTATCAATCACAATAACCGATAGAAAAGCCACGTAACTTGCCCGCAAAAACGAGAAAATCATAACTATAAAAAGCCCTAATGCCAGTAATGTAACTATCCATGTCGGCTTTTGTCTAACCGTTATATAAAGATACGTCAAAGGAATTAATAGAAATGCTCCGATCGGATAATGACTGAATAGTTCCTTGGATCCATACACAAACTGAAATCCTGTGACGGGAAGAAGCTCTGACCACATTTCAGGTAAAAAGAAGTTGATAAATAATGCATACGTCAACACACTCACAGAACATACAACAATAAAATACGGAATATTGTACTCTATTTCACTTCTATGATTGATTACATAAAAAGAAAGTAATATCAAGGAGATGTAATACAATTGATGATCAAAGGCCGACTGTATGTTGGCTGCATGTAAGGTTGATAAGGAAATACCAATCAAAAATAAAATGAAAAGAACGGTAAGTTTGAAAGGTAAAACGATCTGCTTCTTATTCCAGTAATCGATTCCATACAAAATCACTGGAGCGAGATACAGGATGAAACGAGATATTGTTCTTCCCTCTCTTATTCCAAGTCCTTCAAAAATGAATATCAAAAAAAACACCATGAAGAATATTAACGTTGAAGTATGCTTTCTCATAACTATCGCAATCTACCAGGAATTATGTATACTGAATATCAATAGCATCTAGTACGCTTATTGTTATATTTACTATATCATGAAACCCCGTCAGCAACGATATTTGCCATTGCTTCTTACTTTCATAGTGGGACTACTGATTCTGTTTTCCCCACAAGAAACAGCTGCACAGACAAGTGATTGTTCTTCTCGTATATCTCATATAAGAATTCCTACTTACATTTATGATGACGAGGGAAATAAATGGACTGAGACAGGTCATGTATGCGCAGATCCTGTTTACAATGGCGTTAGCATCACGAGATATTCAGGAATCAAAAATGTGTATTTTACGTGTTCTGAACGTGGTGGAAATGTTATCAACACATTTATTTCAAGAACCTATCGCTGCCGTGGCGGGACTGTAGATATCGCAATAAATCCTCCACCGAACTATGAGTGCGTAGATTGGAATTACCTCGGAATTAGTAACGGATATGGGAATCCCGTGAATAACAACTACGGGACCGGAACAGGTTGCAGAATCACCGTACCTTATCCAGCTGGAGATTGGGACAGACAGATAATCGCAAACATAAGACCTCTTCGAACTCAAATCTGGGGCCTCAAACTAAAAATGCCGAACATGTATTCACACCCATCAACAGATGGCCAGACTGTAACCCTTGCAAACGGGGCAAACACTCTTGCGACTACAACAGCTAATCCCTATTTTTTCAGTGATATCGACTCAAGACCGACATATACCGTATCTGTCACCCAACCAGCAGTTAATTATTCTGTCGGATACTCATATTGCTTTAATCAAGTTGCACCAGATTGCTCGCACATCCCTATCACCCTTGGAAATTCAATTACCTTCAACTCTCCTCCCGGAGGATTCACAGACCTCTGGTGGCTCTATTGGGAGTATATCGGTTGGTATCGACTAAAGGAAGCATCTTTTACAAAGCAGGGATCTCTTGTCAACTTCATTCCTCCCAATGTAATCCCATATGATGGCTTCGATACTGATCAAGAATACTTAACAATAAGTCAAAATGATCCAAATGGAGTAGGTGTCGTCACCGCCGGATTTGGTATTGATCTTGGACCAAATACAAGTAATGTATCTCAAAAGAACTGGGCAAAAATCAATTACAATGCCAATAAAGGATATCTCTCTAATCTCAGCTCATTTTTGGCCTATGCCCGTGCGCGGAAAGAAATAAAGGTCATAACAAATATAAACGATATCGAGTCAAATAAAATTAATATTTTCCAAGGCAATCTAACGCTTCAAAACAATACTATTAATCCGTCACGAGATAATATGGTATTGATTGTTCAAGGGAACCTGACGATCCAAAGTGCACCTGGAGGAAACTTCAATCAAGCACGAAGATCTTGGGGATTTATTGTTACAGGGAATATAAATGTCAATCCTTCAATAAACGAGATGAATGGTGTCTTTATAGCTAACAATTATGACCTGGCTTACGGTGCAGCAAGCAGTACTACAGCTCTCAAAGTTGTAGGTAATCTTATTTCGAATACACCGCTTTCAAATATCAAAAGATATCGTCCTGTTGCGGATTACCAAAGAGCATCTCTTTATATTGTATTCTTCCCTGAATATTACTACGATCTCGTTCCTTACCTTTCGACAATCACTCAGGAAGGCCGCCAACTGGAGTAAGATGAGATCTATGTTATTTCGTCATACAAACACAGATACTATTAACAGATATCTGTTATACGGTTTCCTATTTTTTTTGCCCACACAACTCGGGACATTTTTCTTTCTCCCGATTTCGTATATCAACGGCCTTCGGATAGATTACTTAGCGCCGACCATTTATATTACTGATATATTAGTGATTCTTCTTGTCATTTTGAACCGGAAACTCCTGCAAAAGCAACTTCAAGATATTTCACACCGGAAATGGACATTCCTCATTCTAGTTATAGGTATCATTGTGCAGTTAGATACGGCACTTCAACCTTTTATTGCCTTTTATCGAATAATAAAAGTGCTTGAAGCATATACTGTATTTCTGATTATTCGAAATTCAAACATTGCATTCGGCACATTCGTGAAGATTTTTCTTGCTGCCGCTCTGACACAGGTAAGTATCGCAACTTATCATGTTATATTGGGACACTCTGTACAAGGAGGCGCATACTTCCTGGGAGAACGTTCATTTTCTCTGTCAACCCCGGGGATCGCAAAAGTGGCGATAAACGGCATTGAGTTTCTACGGGGTTACGGAACATTTTCTCACCCCAATTCTCTTGCGGGGTTTTATCTGCTTCTGTATGCATTTGTTCTCTTTTCGAACAAATCAGAGGGTCTTTGGAAACATGCTTTTCTCGGCGTTTGCATGATGCTTATCGTTCTTTCATTCTCAAAAACCGCGATACTCGGTATTCTTGCCCTCTCTGCTTACTATGCCGTACGTCACTTTCAAAAGTGTATCATCTGTACCATATCAAGAGTTGCAGTACCGTGTATATTGGCTTTACTCATTTTCAGCTCTCAGGGAGATAGCGAATCACTGCAAAAAAGAGTTTGGCTGACAGAATCGGCAATGAAGATAATTGCATCACAATCTTTGTCCGGCGTAGGATTGGGGAATTACCTTTACGCGCAGGCTGCCTTCCCAATTCCCTATACATACGTTTTCCTGCAACCTGTTCATAATATCTTTTTACTGCTTATCGCAGAAGTCGGAATTCCTCTTTTTGTTTATATATCATATTTGTTCATAAAATTCGTTAAAGATAAACTTGCAAACCCTCAATTACAGGGAGTACTCTTTGCAATACTGCTCACCGGTATGTTTGACCACTATTGGCTGACACTGCAGCAAAACCTGCTCTTGATTCCTGTTATCTTTGGATTTTTAGAGGAACATTCACAGTTAGAGAAGTCCCCACATTAATATACTCATTTATTGGACCAAATTAAGATTTCTCCTTTTCATATGTTATAATTATGTTGTACATTTACATATGGTTCGCAATTTATTCTGTGTTTGTAAGCCTAATACATGAATGAGTTGCGACTGTAATCGTTTGGTTGATGAACTGGAAGGAGAGAACTATGGATTACGATACTGCATCTTGCTTGATGGTGATTGTCTCGATTCCGGTAGTATGCTTTCTTTTGTATCTTTGCTTCGTAGTTCCGTGGATCGGCCTACCGCTAGTGGCAATTGTTTTTCTTCTTGCCATGTTTAACGACTAGGCGCAATCTCGTCAACCGAATAATATAAAACACAACGAAATGATAGTCCATTCTGTCATCACCATGGGTCTTAGACTCTATTACGCATGGTCAGTAGTTGTGTTTTTTTCTTTGATTGTGTCATTCTACCTTTACTATTCCGACCGTATTCGGACTTCTCCAAACGCATGAACATGTGGTAAAATAGTGCTTACCTTGCCCGGTCGTCTAACGGTAGGACAACAGACTCTGGATCTGTTTATCGGGGTTCGAATCCCTGCTGGGCAGC
>CAZDDM010000041.1:0-9322 GCA_964504235.1 uncultured Gammaproteobacteria bacterium | reverse complement strand
TTCACCTCATCGGTTTTCAAGACCGACGCACTAGGCCACTATGCGACCTCTCCTGGAATCCTTGAGGCGCGGAGGGGAATCGAACCCCTGCGTGGGAGTTTTGCAGACTCCAGTGTTTCCACTTCACCACCGCGCCGATGGTGACTTATATTGTACCCTTACGTATTGTACAATACAACTATGTCAAAAGTCACTGTAAAAGCCCCCGCAAACATTGCCTTTATCAAGTATTGGGGGAACACGGAAGATAACCTTCCTCTGAACTCCAGTATTTCCATGACACTTGATGCCTGTCAAACCACGACGACAATCGAGCTTGTTGATGAACCATATGACATAATAGAGATTGCCTCTGAAAAAGGGGAATTTCAGGAGCTGAAACGGACATCAATAAAAGGTGTTAAAGCCTATGAACAAATCGAAAGAATCCGCAATCTGGCAGGAAAAACAGATCATGCACATGTCAAATCCATAAACTCTTTCCCTTCAAGCGCCGGAATCGCCTCATCAGCATCGGGTTTTTGTGCGTTGACATCAGCAGCACTTCTTGTGTACGGACTGCAGGCACAATTTGAGGACAAAAAGGAACTTTCAAAGCTGGTACGTCAAAGCGGTTCAGGATCCGCCGCACGCTCCGCCATGTCAGGGTTTGTCGAACTGATCGGAGGAGACGCACACCATGCTTCATATGCGGTACAGATAGCCGACGAAAAACACTGGGATCTGGCGGATGTGATCGCAATCATTGACTCAGGTATGAAAAAAACGCCGTCCTCTGAAGGCCATCGTACCGCAAACACCAGTCCGTATTTTGAAACCCGTCTGATAGAGATGAGAGACCGGATCAAATATGCCAGAAAAGCGCTTCTCGAAAAGAAAATTGAAAAACTGGGAAAAGCAATCGAACAGGATACAATTTCAATGCATGCGGTGATGATGACATCTAGGCCGCCTTTGTATTACTGGTCTCCCGGAACAGTGGAAGTGATAAACAACGTATTGAAATGGCGTGAAGAAGACAATATTCAGGCCTATTTTTCCATCGATGCCGGCGCAAACGTACATGTCATTTGCGAATACAAAGATGCCGAAGAGGTAAATGACCGGTTGAAGAAACTGTCTCTTGTGCAAGCAACCATTATTAACAAACCGGCACCCGGAGTGCATCAGATTGAAGATCATTTATTCTAATCGTATGAATATCACACTGCTTAAGCTGGGAGGATCTCTCATTACTGATAAAGCCAAACCATACACGACTCTCCCCGACCGCATTGAACGCATTGCAAAGGAAATCTCTGAAGCGCACGGTGAAATGAAGAATGAGTACCTGATCCTCGGAAACGGGGCAGGCTCTTTCGCTCATCAATCAGCTGCCAAATACGATACTGTGCACGGTTTTATCGACGAACAAAGTTTATATGGCGCCTGTGTCGTACATGCTGATGCAATGGAGCTGAACAGAATCATGGTACAGGCTTTTTTGAAGAAAAACCTTCCCGTTTTTTCAATCCAGCCTTCCGCTTTATATGTAGCAAAAGAAAAAACGGTTGTCACTGAACATATGAGTATTGTCGAATCAATGCTGGAAAAAGAATATATCCCTTTTGTATACGGGGATGTCATAATTGATCAGAAACAGGGCTCAACTATCTTCTCTACCGATACGATTTTCAAATATCTCGGGTCGTTTCTTGCAGAAAAAGGTCATACTGTCAGGATCATACATGCAGGCAGTTATCCCGGGGTTCTTGATCAAAGTAAAAACGTTATCCCCAAAATTACCCCTGCAATGCAGCCTGAACTGTCTCAAGTACTTTATCAACCCACGAATACTGATGTCACCGGCGGAATGAAACTCAAAGTCGAGGAAATGCTTGCACTGACCCGACTGGGAGTTGAAAGCGTTATCATTGACGGCAGGAGTGAGGGTTCGATATACCAGGTACTTAAAGGTCATCGATCAGGAACTACCGTCTCTGCTTCCTAACTTTATAAATCCCGCTTGACATCCGCCATCGATTTTTCGTATTCTGTAGATATATTACCATTTACAACATTACCATGGCGAAAGCTACCAAGAAAAAAACACAACATCCGCAAGATAGTCCTGTCATCCAGGCAGGAATCATATTTGTAATTGTCTCAGCAATAGCGATTACAGCATACGTCTTTGCGAACTACTACACCGTCGGAGCCGGTTATTAATGCTCAATAATTACTACTGGTGATAACTGAAACTTCAGCTGGGGGTATTGTATATAAAAAAAACGGTGATCATTTGTTATGGCTTATTGTCCAACACAGAAAGGCTCTCCACTGGGGTTTCCCGAAAGGGCATATCGGCGATCATGTTGAAAATGAGCTGATGGAAGAAGCCGCACTGCGTGAAGTCAGTGAGGAAGGCGGAATCAAAGCAAGAATTGTCAAGGAAACTCCCATAGATACCACATACTTTTTTAAACAGGGATCCGATCTGCATAAAAAAACAGTTCATTACTTTCTCATGGAATATGTTTCCGGGGATCCTGGTAATCATGATGATGAAGTTTCCAATGCTAAATTCGTTGAGACCGATGAAGCCTGGGATACTCTGACTTACAATACCGACAAAGAGGCTTTTTCAAAAATCCTTAAGGATATGAACACATAATCGTATTGAATTTTTTACATTAATCCTGTTTAATGTCATCACATGGCAAAACTTCATTTCAAATACGGAGCAATGAACAGCGGCAAGAGCGATACTCTTATAAAGACCGCTTATAATTATAAAGAACGCGGCCTCAAAATTATTGTTATAAAGCCAAAAGTTGATACTAAAAGTGAAGATACTGTTGTCGCACGCGGCGGACACTCCTGCAAAGTCGACATTCTCGCGGATCAGGATACCGATCTACTTGCGGCAATACGGTCGTATAAAGATATTGCCTGTGTGCTGGTCGATGAAGCACAGTTTTTAAGTGAAAAGCAGATAAGTCAACTCTACCGGTGTGCAAAGCAAGATAACATTTCGGTGATCTGCTTCGGTTTGCGGGCTGATTTCAGAGCTGAGATGTTCCCTGGAAGTAAACGCCTTTTTGAAATTGCGGATAATATCGAAAAACTTCCAACCATGTGTTTTTGCGGCTCTCAAGCAGAGTTCAATACACGAAAAATCAACGGAAAGTATACTTTTACGGGAGACCAGGTGGCAATTGACGGAGATGATACGATCACCTATGATTCTTTGTGCGGAACATGCTATATGCGCGAAGGCGGAACAATCTGAGTTATTTCCCGTTTTTCTCACGATGAATGCATCCGGGCCAACAGCACGGTCTCCGTTTACCTTTCAGCATATCTTCACGAACTCGTCTTATGTGGTCCTCCCGAGTTTCCGCTTTTTTGACTGATGTGACCCAACAAATCCATTCATTACGGGCAAGAGGGGTGAGATCATTCCAGGCTTCTGTGATTTCGGATGAAGATAAAAGTGCATTGCGCAGGTCTTCCGGGATGTCGTGTACTACCCCTGTCTCAAGAGCGTCTTTCATAGTATCGTGAGATAAGTGATATTAAAAACCCTTTTTTGTGAGCGGTGGAAGGGACTTCCCGCCTCAGCGGGATAAACTCCCCCTCGACCTCCCCGCCATGGCGGGGCGTTCTACCGCTTCTTATCTATTAACCTCTTAAACCCATTCCCTCCTTTATATGATTTTATTTGCAACTCTCTACGATAAGCTGTTACTTTGTCTGGAAATTCCTCTGTATAGATCACTATAAAGGGACCTTTATTTTTTAATGAGTTGGTCTTATTGGAATTATGCTCGTTTAATCTACGTGGTAAATCGTTAGTAGAACCAATATAGTACTTGCCTGTAATCGTCGACTGAAGAATATAGACAGTATACATCTGAGCGGTGGAAGGGACTCGAACCCTCGACCTTCTCCTTGGCAAGGAGACGTTCTACCAACTGAACTACCACCGCTTAATTATTTCTTGTGCTGAGAGTCAGAGTCGAACTGACATCTGAGGTTTTTCAGACCCCCGCCGTGACCACCTTGGCTATCTCAGCTTGGGATTAGTGCGTCTGGATGGATTCGAACCATCGACCCCTACTTTATAAGAGTAGTGCTACTACCACTGAGCTACAGACGCTTATTATACCAAGACATTATATTATAACGCTAGTACTAATAAAAGTTTGAGGATTTCCTTTACCTCCGCTCATAAAACAACCTAAAAATCTATCCCAGTCAGAATGTAAAGTATGTCTCTGCAATAGCAGTAAGTTCTTTAAGATTTTCTTGAAGCGGAGTATCAACCGCAAACATGATCGCAGCATAATCCGTTAAACCTTGACCTTTCACGACTTCGGGAAGCACGTAGACATAAGCATAATCATCATATCTTGTTTCCTCACTCGCTCCGTTTATGTACGCGGTACTAATACGTGTGCGCGTTATCTTATATCCTTTAAATCCGAGCGGATTTATAAACTCGTCAACACTTTTATTTTCACATCTTACCGAACCTGTCGGTCCGTCAGCTGAACAATAGAGATCAGCCTGTAAAAGACTGGTTTTGATATCACTCATATCCGTTTCATACGTACCCAATGTCTGTACTCTCAAAGTTATCCTGTCAATTGACAGGCACGGAGAATCCTGACACTCATTCAATGAATCCGTCTTAAGGTAATAAAATCCGTAACCTAATTCTTCATTTCTATACTCTTGATACCCTTCTGCAGGTGCGGGAGCTTGAGCTGTTTGAGTAACGGGTAGTTGAGTTGGAGCCGAAGAAACTGACGGTGAATTGATTGTGGTGGAAGGCACTGCCTGATTGTCCGTAGCATTATTGTTTTTCCGGGTGCCTAAATAATAGGCTTCCCCTACTGCGACAATTAGGAGAATTACTATTACAACAACTAACGCAATAAATTTTTTGTTACTATGCCCAAGTGTGTCAATTGCCTGTACGGGAGGAATATTGGGTGGAGTCGTAGGTTGCTGACGAGCCGGATCATTTTCCATACTTACAGTATGGCAAAAGGCTCAATTCTTTGCAATACGTTAACATTGAAAAACACTTCAACTGTGGACCTAGCCAGAATCGAACTGGCGACTGTACAATGCGAATGTACCGGTATACCACTTACCTATAGGCCCACCCTCTAACCTTACCAAAAAAAACAGAGCTCAAAATGAGCTGGTTTATATTATACACTCTCCCACCCGATGATTTACTTCAGATATTTTGTGTAAATCAGAGCTGCGATGTATGCCTGGAGATACCCCGTCACCATCCATACCAGAATCATGAGAAACGATATCTGAAAACTCGTATAAGAAATAAACATTCCCGGGATTGTGGCGATGATAAAGTATATCTTTGCAAATTGCATTGCTCTCTGAGGGTCACTTCCTTTGAGCTGCTTACGAAGAAGACCCCACAGATAAGCAAGAACTATACCAAGAATAAACGGATATGCAAAATACACCATCATCAAGGGATCCTGCCACGGTCTGAAGATCGCGGTGTTTTGATACTCCTCTGCAAGCCCGGGAAGTATCATCTGTAGTACCACATTTACCCCCAAGCCTAGCAGCAAATTAGCAACACCGGCAATAAATCCTGCTTTTACCATATATTTCACCTCCTTCCCTGATATTCAGTATAGTACTTTTTTACGGGACTTCTCTTAGTAGTCTGATTCAGCATTATTAAAGTTATGAGATGTACATAACATCTTATAATGTTAAGTTGCATTATTAAGTTAGTGCTTATATAATAATCCACAAATACTCATGAAAAAAGTCACAACGGTCTTTTTAACAATAATCGCCCTCCTTGTAGTAAACACTATACGTGCATCATCGGCACAAATTGGCGGTCAGATTAATGGATATCAGTGCGTCACTGCCGAGAACCGCTGGAAAACGGAAAACGATGCTACTGCGACACTTCCGAGCGGGTATACGTTTGAATCTATCGTTGTTAAAGCAGGTCAGGGATGTATTCAGGTATATCCAACAAACACTGCACCTACTTGTTATCAGGTAAATATCTCAGGAAATACTGTAACTGTGACAAAAATTGGAAGTGGCTCTGATTGTCAAGGTATTTCTCATCTGGAGGGAACCTACGGCTTAAGCGGTCCGAGCGCGACACCGACTCCAACCCATACACCGACGGACACACCCATTCCGTCCAACACTCCGACAAACACACCGATACCTTCGAATACACCGACAAATACGCCTGAACCGAGTCCGACATATACACCGACTCCGATAAGAGAAACTCCGACACCTACACCGACAAAAGATGAAGAGGAAGAGCCAAGTCCGACACCAACAAATACTCCCACCCCTGAAGAGGAGGAAGAAAATACTCCCACTCCGACCAAGACACCGGCACCTACCAATACGCCTACTCAAGGACCCACGAATACCCCCGGTCCGGGACCGACAAACACACCGGGACCAAGCCCCACAAATACCCCCGGACCTACCAATACGCCTGCACCAGAAACAGCAAATCCTGTCGTACAGGGCGTGACAAGAACAAGTACTGCGCAGGTTCTAAGCGCTGAAGACAACTTTAATCCGATCGTTCTCGGACTCAAAAGATCCTTCGGAGGACAGATACTCGGTACTTCAACATTCCCGAAAACCGGAGCTGAAAATTCAGTTGAAGAAAAGCTTCCTTCCGGAAACAATCAAATTGAGAATACCACACTGACCATTCCGGCAATCGGAGTAAACCGTCCTGTTTATGAAGGAGGGAAACTGGGAGATATGCTCGTAGTCGGTGATAAAGAAATATTAAAAGCTGAAGATTATCAAAATGTGTATTACGGTCACAATACTCCGGAAACACTCGGTGCAATAGGTTATCTGTCATACGGAGACAGCATTATTGTGCAGGAACAGGGATCCGTTTCTGTTTATAAAGTAACATACAAACAATACATCAACGGGTATGCCGAAATGGATCGGTATGTGAATGATAATACACTTACTCTTATTTCCTGTGCACTTCAAAACCAGGATATCCGCGTTATCATTACCGCTGAAAAAGTAAACTAACATGGCAAAAACAAAAAAAACCGCTCAAAAACCTCAGGAAGAATCATTTTCTTTATATTCACTCCTGAATCCGACGATTATTGCAGTGAGCGCCATTGCGCTTTTGCTGACTTCAATTGCGGTCACATCAGTCTTTAGAAACAAGAATACTGACTCTGTTGAAGAATCCGTACCAACCGAACAAATCCTCGTTCTCCCTAAAGGATGGGAAAAAGTCACAAAAGAAGGATACGAAAATACATATATCAAGAAACAGCCCGAAGATACCGAGTATACTCCGACCGTTGCTTACGACCGCAATACCGTCAAGGAAACTACAGCAGATGAATACTTTTCAACGATGATTGCCGGAGCAAAATCTGCAATTCCAAGTCTGGTTGTGACTTCAAATCAACAGGATAAGTATGAAGGGTATGACGTACTGAACCTCGCAGGGAATTATTATCAGGGGGGGAATCAAATTCAGATCCGTCAACGATTGTTGCTCAAAGGGACAACGCTTCATACTATTGCGGCATCATATGCTGAAGGTCAGGAGATTTCAGAGGAAGAAATTGACACAGTGTTTGACTACATCGCACAAAACTACATTCAGTAACGTGAGTGCACTCGAGTGGACTCGAACCACCAACCTTCAGATCCGGAATCTGATGCTCTATCCATTAAGCTACGAGTGCTTTAGAAAAAGACAGTAACAAGCACCAATATTATACCAAGCACAATACGATACCAGCCGAAAAGTGCAAGGGAGTGATTCTGAAGGTATTTGATAAGCCACTTTACCCCAATTAAAGCGCTGACAAATGCCACAATCGAGCCTCCTACCAGTATCCAGATATTTTCCGGTTGGGCAAAAACTACTTCTCTCATTTCAATAAAATCAAAGAGTGATGCGGCCATAATGGTCGGAACGGAAAGCATGAATGAATACTTTGCAGACTCACTTCTTTTAAAACCAAGTAACATCATCCCGATAAGTACAGCTCCGGCACGGGAAACCCCGGGGATAATGGCAAGCGCCTGAAACGCTCCGATCACTATCGCCTGTTTGTAGTTCAGTTTTTTAATATCGGACGTTGTGACAATAATTTTTTTGTTGATCAAATACTCTATCAAAAGAAAAATTCCTCCGACCGCTATAAAGACAACCGTTGTCCCTATCCTGCTTTCAAAAAAAATATTTTTGATAATGTCGTACATAAGAAACCCTATAATCGCCGTCGGTACAAAGGAAACAAGTAACTTCACTACCAACTTCCAGCTAGACAATACCTCTTTCCAATAAAGCAACACGACGGCAAGAATCGCTCCTGACTGAATAAAGACGGTAAAAAGTTTCACCAACTCAGTCTCGGGTATGCCCAGAATACGGGATGTCCACAATAGATGAAATGTAGAAGATACCGGTAAAAATTCCGTCAACCCTTCAACAATTCCTAGCAAAATGATCGTAATTACATCCATAAGCTCAACTAATGATCTAATATGATTTCTACAGTATAATATACTGCATAGATGAAAATTGCATTAGTACACGATCAACTCCAGGAGTTCGGCGGTGCCGAACGGGTTTTGGTTGCACTGAAAGAGATTTTTCCCGAAGCGGATGTGTTCACATCTTTTTACAATCCTGAATCCCTGGGCATTCATGCCAAACACTTCAAAGACTGGAATATCATCACCTCATGGGCGCAGAACGTACCGCTATTTAACCGGTTGTACTCACCGCTTCGTTTCCTGACACCGTATATCTGGGAAGCTTTTAACTTCAACGGATATGACCTCGTGATCTCGTCATCCGGTTCTTATATGTGCAAAGGGATTATCACCAGACCCGAAACAAAACATATTTGCTATATCCACCATCAGCCGCGATATCTCTATTATTATGAAACGGCACGGGAATGGCAGAAATATTGGCCTATACGTATATACGGACATCTTATCAATCACGGGTTAAGGATATGGGACTATTTATCGTCACAGAGAGTAGATTTTTTCATAGCCAATGCCGAAGAAACAAAACATCGCGTGCAAAAGTACTATCGACGTGACTCAGATGTCATTTATCCTCCTGTCACAATCACTGAGACTGCTCCGGAATATAAAGTACCCGAAAAAGACGGTTATTACATCACAACTTCACGACTTGCTCGGGCAAAGCATATTGATATTCTGATCAAAGCTGCAAATGAAGCTGATTTCAAACTGAAAATTATCGGAACCGGACGTGATGAAGAGTATC
>CAZDDM010000040.1:0-9551 GCA_964504235.1 uncultured Gammaproteobacteria bacterium | reverse complement strand
GCGTCACCGGATTTATCGGTGCAGGCACCAAACCCACCCCCATCTCAGATAAAGAAGTCTCCGCTATTATGAGGTTCGTTGAACAGGAACAGCCGAAATTCAAGGCAAAATTCTCAATCGGCGAAGCTGTCAAAATCACTGAAGGCCCGTTTGCGGATTTCTTGGGATCAGTTGAAGAAATTGATGAAGAAAAGGGGAAAATCAGAGTGCTTGTTTCAATCTTTGATCGGGAAACACCAGTCGAACTTGACTTTCTCCAGGTCAAAAAACTTTAATGACCTAAGGTACGGGGTGCGGTAATCTTCTTCTTTGCATCCTGAAGATCCCTCGCGTCAATAGCAAATATAGGCTGAAGATAGCCGTTTTCTTCATTATATTTTTCACGTTCGTCAAAATATATAGCATCGCCGCTTTCTGACCCAGCCTGGGTGAGATATATCCCCTGCTTACGATGATCAGGATTTTTCCGATCAAGCAGAGAACGAGGTGTTATGAGGCCAATGTGACCGCTTGTCCAGTTTGCTTTCGGTGTTTTTCGCTCTTTTTTTATTGAAAGAAAAACAGGAAAACCCATATCCGCTATCTGTTGAGCTTCTTCTCTAGAGATCAGCGCAACTCCCGGTTCCTGATCTTTTCGGCTTGCTTCGTTCAAAATCCGCTCATTCATAGAATTTGCTACAATCGGTGTCCCGTTTTCATCGAACCGTGAAAATACATGATGTACCTGAAACATGTCAGCCATATCACTGGCTGCCACATTGCAAAAGGTTGTAACGCTGCCGTCTGTATTGTCTACCTTGGCATATCTTCCGTTGTCAGGGTGGCCGAGATTAAGATAATGAGTCGCCGCACGGAAACTGGCAATGGACCGCTGCCCCGGAAGGTTGTAAACCATATCTTTCGGATCAATCGGCTTGAGCTGCCAGTCAAGCGGCCACAATTTGCTGCCGTCAAAGAGTGTTTCTTTAGCCTCAACATATCCGATCTGCTGACCTTTCAGATAATCAGGGCTCGGAGTGGAAGGAGTATATTCCGCGGAAGACACCAAATGTACTTCACCTGCCGGAGGCTGTCCTTCCGGATGTACGACTTTGCCGGGGGCTTCTTTCGGCGCAGGTGCAGCCTGTGCAACACCCTGACCAAGAGCTAGACCTAACCCAAGTCCTCCTAATCCTGCTAGAAATCCCCGCCTGGTGATACCTTTATCTACTTTTGCTTGTTGAGCCTGGGTTGCTTCTGATTTTTGATTGTGTTGAAGCTCTGAACCCTTTTTTTTACTACTCCCTCGTACAACTCTTCGCCACGCATCCAGAGCACGGTTCTTTGCATGATCGGCTTTTTGAAGAATGCCCTCAGGTAAAGGCGTAAAATTTGATGAGGCTGCAATTTCAGGCTGTGTACTTACCGGCTGCTGACTTTCCGTGACCGGATTCATACCGGGAACTTGTTCTCCGTCCATACTATTACTATACATGAATTTGTGCTGATTTAAAGGAAAGCACCTTAGTAAATTACCGATAATATGTTTAATATTCTGTAATAATCGCTTGGCAGTAACATATCAGATGTGTATAAATATATCTTATAGTATTGACATTTTCCCCTGTTTTTTCTATACTGAACCTTGCATATGAAGCCTATAGCCTATTTGCATGGCTAAAATGAGGTTGTTTATGCGCACTTTAACAAGATTGGAGAAGAGTAATCGCTCATGATGAGCAACGAGGATCGAAGGCAGGTCGGTCTTTATTGCTCATCATGCAGCAATGCATGCCGTATGAGCGCAGGCTTCCGTAGAAAAGGAGCATAGTATGTCTCGCTTGTACAAATTGTTTGCGTTTGCTTTAGTAGCTTTGATGCTGTTGCTCCCCACCTCTGCGGGAGCTCAGGACAGTGTCAATATCTATCTTCCCCTTGCCATGAGCGGCGGGGAAAGTACCGGTCCGGCAATGATTCAGTTCCGTTCCTGCGGCGGGTTGGACGGTAACCCGTTGCAGTACAAGGAAGTACCCGTCGGTGAGCTCACCGCCCTTTCCGAGGAATGCACAGGCGGCGAAGCCTATCCCGGCCCAATCGCGGGTGAGAACGAGGGTGTTGCCCTAGGCGGCTGGTGGTGGAAGGATTACAACTGGCATCTGGTGCCCCATATGGCCAAGTTCTACGATCAGGATGTCCAGTTCCATGTGAATATGGGCTACGGCGGCGCTCCGCCGCCCTACCTGTCCGTGAACATCCAAAACGGAGCGCTCAATGTCTTCCGCGGGAATGAAGTGTACACCGAAACCACCACCATTGAAGGCTGGGAGCTTACCTTCCACTTGGATGGCGTCAAGCCATACGTCCAGTTCACCCGAGATCTGAATAAGATCTGGGTGGTGATGGATGACCCACGAGGTATCGTGTGGGTCGAAGTCCAAACTCCGAAGGTGGAGTTAATAGAAGTGACTGTCGATCCACAGAGCGAAAACGAACCTCAGCCCCCCGCTTGGGGGACGTGGTATTACGCTCAGTGCCGTGGTCACCTACCCAGCCTGGATGAGTTAGAAGCCTTCATCCTCGCCCGGTATCAATTCAACTAGTCACTACTCCCTCCTCTCTTGCTTGTTCTGCCCGGGCTTTACTGCCCGGGCAGAACATAACCCCCATCTCCTTTACTTTTCCTCTTTCCCCTGTTACAATAACCATTACCTGTAAGTCTTTGAACTTTATAGGGAGGCTGACCGCCGAATCATACATACCTTTTCACGTATCCTTCGTGGTCTCTTCCTTGTGTTCAAACTTTCAGAAATTATTATTTACCACTTATTGCAATGGCTAAAAAAGTAAAGACACAACTTAAACTGAACTTGAGCGCAGGAGAAGCAACTCCGGCACCGCCTGTGGGACCGGCTCTGGGACAACACGGTATTCCGATCATGGAATTCATCAAGGAATACAATGCCCGAACGGCAGATCAGCGCGGGAATATCATTCCTGTCATCATAACTGTCTACGAAGACAGAAGCTTTGATTTCATAACCAAGCTTCCGCCGGTCGCAGACATGATTAAAAAAACCCTGAAAATCGACAAAGGGTCAGGAGAACCGAATACAAAGAAAGTCGGGAAACTTTCTGATGCTCAAGTTACAGAGATCGCAGAAAAAAAGATGGAAGATCTCAATGCTGACTCAATAGATGCAGCAAAACAAATTGTACGCGGTACTGCCCGAAGTATGGGTATCGAAACCGAGTAATTATTAATTAGTTCATAACACAATGGGAAAAGTACGTACACGATTTCTCGGAATAGATGAAATCGAAGAACAACAAAAAAAAGAAGCAAAAGAACGGGCAGAACGAAAGAAACTGGAACACGCTGACGAACCTGAAGAAGAATCGGAAGAAGCAGAAAAAGAAACCAAGAAAAAACAGAAAAAAACCGCACCCGCTGTTTCTGCAAGAAAACACGGTAAGAAATTTGCCGAAGCCAGAAAAAAAGTTGATCCGAAACAGTCATATAAGCTGACGGATGCAATTGAATTACTAAAAAAAGTTTCGTTCGCAAAATTTGACGAATCAGTCGAGCTTCATATCAATGTCCTGAAAGACGGACTTCGGGGTGAAGTCAGTTTACCGCATGCTACCGGCAGAACGGTGCGTGTGGCAGTTCTTGACGATGCCATTCTGAAAGATATTGAGAACGGTACCATTGAGTTTGATGTGCTGATCGCCCATCCATCTCAGATGCCGAAGATTGCAAAATTTGCACGCGTTCTCGGACCGAAAGGCCTTATGCCGAACCCGAAAGCAGGAACCGTAAGTACGGAACCTGAAAAGACTGCCGAGAAATTCAAGAAAGGATCTCTTCGATGGAAAGCCGAAGCTAAGGCGCCGATTATCCACCAAATGGTCGCTAAGCTTTCATTTGAGACTTCTCAGATTGAAGATAATGCAAAAGCTTTTATGGAATCCGTCGGATATAAAAACATCAAAGAGGCATATATTGCCGCAACGATGACCCCAAGTGTCAAACTTGAGATTCAATCCGAATAACCGATAAACCCAAAAACGTGGAATGATTCCCTTCACGGAACGTTCCACGTTTTTTTTGATAGTATCGTAAAATGATACTATGCACCGATTTTTACTCTGTATCTCCGTCATAGGCCTGGCGTCGTATTTTTTGTTTTCACCACCCGGTGTTCACGCTCAAATTGACCTTGATTTGCTCCTCAATTCCCCTACTCCGACACCGCTTCCCCAGGGACAGGAGTATATTCTTGAACTTGAGCAACTTGACTTGTCGACAGCTTCAGATTCCGGAAAGTTCGGTTCATTCAGTACTGCCGAAAGAAAACGATTTGAAGAACAGGGATATACTGTCAGGAGCAAAGACCAACCCATTTCTTTTTCGATCGATCGTACTCAAATTGCATTCAGTTCTTTTGAGACCGCACCGGTCCAGGAGGAACAGTCTTCTGTTCATATAAGTGCTGAAAGCTCCGGATTTCAGGTTTTAATGGAAGCAAAAACCGCATTCTCCTCTGAAAACGATACCACTATTCCTCCGACACGCTGCGACAGCCGTCGTACCTGCAGCGCCTTGCGTGCCCAGTCCTGGAAAAATGAACAGATACCCGGCTGGGGATATTCAGTTTCGGGGAATAATACTCCTTCTGATTTTCAGGATAAAACGTTTTATCGTCCCCCGTCTTTGGACGGCATCATTGCGCTTCTGAAGCAGGGAGAACCGGCAAAAAGAAGCAGTATGACGTTGAACTGGAAAATTGTGACAGAGGCATTGAATGATGAGACATACTCATCGGTTGTGACATTATTTGCCCTTCCTTATTAATATGAAGATTATCCAACACATCATTCGAAATACTGCTCATAACATCGGGGTATTCGTTGTTCTCTCTCTGTTTGTTTCACAGATATCTATAGTACAGGCACAGCAATTTTCATTCTCTCTGAAGCCCGCTCAAAATCATGTGATCGCAAAACCGGGAGCCTCAATCGTTCTTCCGTATACACTGGTAAATACAGGGGATCCGACCGTTGTGAAATTGCAGCCATATCTGTTGTCCGTGAAGGATTCAGGGGGCTCATATGACTTAATTCCCTATTACTCTGACGTACCGGATTTTCCTGTGTTTACTACATCCGATGCAGCACTGCGAATAGGTGAACCATTTCTTATCTCAGCACAGGAAGCTATTGAATTTGATGTAATTGTGGTCACCAATGAACATCTTAAGGAAGGAGATTATTATTTCACGTTCGTCGTAGAATCTGAACCCACTGAAGGTTTCGAAGATACAAGTCATATCAGTCTTCAAAGCGGGATCGGCAGCAATATCTATCTGTCTATAAGCAAAGACGGTAATCTGTCAAGTTCAGGTGAAATAACTCAGTTTAGTGTACAGCCGCAATTTACCCTTTCGTTAGGCAATCGCCAACTGGCATTGTTTGACAGCTTTCAGCCGGTTCCCATTTTGCTGACTGTAGCAAATAAGGGAAAACGGATCCTGCAAGCATCAGGGACACTGTCGGTACAATCAAACCTTGCATCCAGGGCAACCTTCATCCCAATTCCCGAGCAGTATATTCTTGCCGATTCTCAGCGCCTTTTGGCAGGAACAAGTACCGGGAGTATCATTCAGGAAACACATACGGCAGTCATACCCGGCAGTTTTATCGGATCATATACAGTCAGTGCAAACGTACAGATCGGAAATGATGCGGAACCGAAAAATGTATCAGTTCAGTACTATGTCTTCCCGTTTCGATATTTGGCGTATCTTTTGATAGTGTTTGTATTTATTTTGATAGCCCCACGTATTCTCCATCTGATCAAAAAATGATTAGAAAATCATGATATGGTACAATGGATAGTATGGATAATATTATACCTTTGTATAACAAAATAATATCTTCAATTTCCCACCTTCGCAGATACGTCATTGAGATCTGTCTTATTACAGTTGCAGCCGTCATCACTGTTATCTCTTTGATTCAGCAAGAGGCATCTTTCAGTCCTACAGAAGCTGCAGTCCAATCGGAATCAAAACCTCCCACACCGACTCCTGAATCTAAACAGTCCCTATCAGTAGACGTCTCGGGAGCGGTTTATAATCCGGGAGTATATGAAGCTTCAGCAGGGGCACGTATCGGAGATCTTGTTGAGATGGCGGGCGGAATTTCCTATGAAGCAGACCGATATTTCGTAGCACGCAACTTCAATATGGCACGTTTTGTCGGTGATCAGGACAAAATATATATCCCGTACATGTTCGACATTGCGCTCGGCACCTTCACCGAACGTAAACGCGTGCTTGAGTATCTGCAACCATTAGGAGAAACCGGTGAGATATCTTCGCAAAACGTATCCGTCAATTCAGAACACACAAAGGAAGGCCTGACAGTCTCGATTAATGAAGCGACTGCGGAAGAATTGGACACATTACCCGGAGTAGGCTCTGTAACAGTACAGAAAATTATTGAAAATCGCCCGTATATTGCAATTGAAGATTTATTGAACAAAAAAGTAGTCAATCAGTCTACATACGAGAAAATCAAAGACAATATATCACTCTAAATGGATACAATAACAAGTCTTTTCAATTCCTATTTACCGGAACCTCATGCATCACTCATGAACGGAATACTACTCGGGAGACCGCTTTTCGTGACAGATACGTTCTACAACCAATTGAAAGCAGTTGGACTTATACATATCGTCGTCTTGTCCGGCATGAATATCACTCTTCTGTCTTCGATAATCTTACGCGCCATAGTACCGCTTATCGGACGAAGACCGGCAATGATTTTGACTATCGGAATTATCGGAGGTTTTATATTTTTTGTCGGACCGGAAGCACCTGTAGTACGTGCCGGAATTATGGGTATCCTGTCTCTGATCGGACTTCTGTTCGGAAGAAAGACCCTCACTCTTTACTCACTCTTTATCTCTGCCGTTCTTATGATACTCGTCAACAATGAATGGCTGACAAGTATCTCGTTTCAGCTTTCATTTACTGCCACTTTGGGTATTATATTATTCGGATCACCTGTCAAAAATGATGACATGAATAATCAGATGAAAAATAGAAGTCTCCCTCTCTTTTCTTATATCCTTGAAGAATTAAGGATATCACTCTCTGCACAGGTTTTCACAGTTCCGCTAATTTTCTATTATTTCCGCCAAATCTCTCTTGTCGCACCAGTCGCGAATATACTTATAGCATGGCTTATCGCGCCTATCATGATCCTCGGAATCATCATCATTCCTCTCGGACTTATCAACTGGCAGATGGGATTTGTGGCATCATGGAGTGTCTATCCTCTGCTTTCAATAATTGTGTTTGTAGCAGAATGGCTTTCAAAGATCCCGTATGCATCATTCAGTTTGTAGCTATCTGAACGTAATCGCCCCGTTGTTCATACTATCCCTTATCTGGGTATCAGTCAGTTCATAGTTATAAATTCTCAAATCATCTATTTTTCCGTTCGCAAATTTTTTGTATGTCGCATCACTGGGGAAAATTGCTCCTATCCTCAGATCGCTGGCAGTATCTTCCATCCCAGCATATGAACCCGCTGATTCTGAGGTTCCTGCAACTTCAGCTCCGTTAACAAATAGGCTGATACCGTTTCCGCTTTCGGATCCGTCATACGTGAAAGCAACGTGCACCCATTGGCCTTCATACTGGGTGAGAGTCGCATCAGAATATTTACCGATATACACAAGCGCACTATTATCATAAAGACGCAGTCCTAACCTATCCGTAACTCCGACTCCTAACGCCCACTCCAGATTGGACAAAACTCCGCTTGCCGGCAGCTTGCTTACAAACTGAAAATCCGTAGCATCATCCATTTTTATCCAGGCAGTGACTGAAAACGGCTTATCAGTTGTACCGTTACCGAAACTTAATTGAGGAGCATCCGTTACGGATGTATAATCATCTGTTCCGTCAAAATCAAGACTTGAGTTTATTTTCCCGCTTTCTCCATTCCCCCATGCAGTGTTGCTTGTCGAACAATTCCCGACACTTGTTGTGCCTGAGCCGCCGATCGTTATTGTACCGTTATTCCCTGCAGCTTTCCCGTCCCCGTTTAATGCGGAATTGTAAACAGTTATTCCCTGACACTCATCAAACTTGTACTGTGCAACGGGTGCGCCCCGATTGTATTCCCAGGCAATCTGGGCAGGAGTTCGGGCGTAATTATAGATACGGATGTCATCAATTACGCCATCAAAATAATTAGCACTTGTATCTGAACCAATAAATAAATTTGCAGTGCCGCTATAAACGCCACTCACATTTTCAATATCACTTTGTTTCACTCCATTCACAAACATATATCCCTGGGATCCGTTTACAACAACCGAAACATGGTACCAGGTATTCGTACTTAAAGTATCATTTCCGGCGATGTCAACATCCAGTACATCAGTTCCGTCAGGATCCACGTCCATATGGATTTTGTTTGTCGTAGCAACATACAGTTGGAATGATCTCTGATTTCCGGTGCCTACCCATTTATCAAGAAGCCTATATGAATAACCTGCTACCGAAGGGAGTGTATCCATCTTGAACCATAACGACCAGGTGGTATTCGTGCCTGTATCCAATGAATTGGAGTCTGTAACGGTTATCTGATCTCCTACTCCGTCAAAGTTTAAGGCTTTACCTCGCTTACCTGATGTCCAGTCGGGACCGCTCATAGATCCCGAATTACCGTTTCCGCTTGTGTCATTGGCAGTATTTCCGATTCCCTCATTAAAAAGCCATTCGGCAACCGGGGCATTACAGGTACTGGTGTCTCCCGGCACACAATATTCACGACCGGCAGAATTTGAAGGAGAAGTGCCTCCGACTCCGGTCGATTTTGCCCCCAGTATCATGGTTTTCCCGCCGTTATATTCTGTCTTGACCTGTTCGGAATTCAAATCAAAGGGATAGAGCTTCACTTCATCGATTTTCCCTTTGAAAAACCGGCTTGGCAGTGAATTACTGTAATGAACCGCTCCGATCATAGCTGATGCCGTGTCATTTGCGATTGATGTAAGAGCAAATGTTCCGCTTCCGTCTTCCTCTCCATTTCGATAAAAGGTATAATTCCTGTCTACATCAGCGGTCAGTACCACATGAACCCACTGATCAAAATCTGCAGATGAAAAAGCGGTATCAGCGTATGCAAATTCTGAGTCAGAACCGGTGCTAGAAAAACCGAACCGTAAACGATTATCCCCTACAATCTGGAATGCATATTCTCTATCGTTTGTGAATGAATACCATTTGGAAATAATGCTATATTCATCAGCCGGTAACTCATTGATATTTACCCACGCAGAGATCGTAAACGGAAATGTCAGCTTCAAATCATCATTATCTCCGAAATCCACGTAATCATTCCCGTCAAAAGAAAGTGCTTTCCCGAATTTGCCGTCATTGCTCCAGCTTGGAGCCGATGATCCTGTACCAAGTGTTCCGTCATTTCCCAGAGAACTGCTGTCATGTGCTGTTGTGCCGTACCCTTCGTTGAATTTGGTATGAAGGACC
>CAZDDM010000039.1:0-10298 GCA_964504235.1 uncultured Gammaproteobacteria bacterium | reverse complement strand
CATAAAGGATTCTTCGACTCGATTAACTCTAATTTCCAGGCTCTTTTCCAAGCTTTTAACTGTTTTTCACGTTTTAAAGCTCGATTTACATCATTAAATACCTCATAATAAACGAGAATATGTACGTTATACTGAGCAGTAAATCCTTTCACTATTTTATTTCTATGTTCCCAAGTACGTTTAATCAGATCAGAAGTAACTCCAATATAAAGTGTTCCGTTGCGTTGACTTGCCAATATGTATACAAAATATGTTCCCATTATTGTGCTGGATCCCAGGTCAAGCCTGGGATGACAATGCACCTGTAAAGAATTTCAAGCGGATTATAAACATTAACTTCTCCCTTAGTTCACAATCACCTTCGATTTTTTTGCATCCTTTTTCAGCCAGTTCACACCGATATACACAAGAGGTGTTTCAATGACGGACATCGAACATTTCAGCAACCAGTACGGCAGAATCAGACTGAACAAAAATGATACATTCTCATCAAATCCGCGATCCAGAGAATAAAATGCCAAGGTCATAAAGAGCGCAGTATCAATAAACTGTGCAATAAAGTTCGAAGCATTGTTCCTCAGCCATAACTTACTTTTTCCCATTCTCTTTCTGATTTTACTGAAAATCGCAATATCCAGAAAGTCGGCAACTGCAAACGCAGTCAGACTTGCGATAGTAATACGTAATGATTTTCCGAAAACAGAATCATAGGCCGCTTCACTCTCAGCAAATCTGCCGGAAGGGGGAAGAGAGATCGAAAGAACGATAAAGAGCATCAACAGAACGATCATCGTGAGACCCGTTCGGACAATACTTCGTGCGCGCTCCGCTCCGTATACTTCAATAACGACGTCATTGATGGTAAACAACAACGGAAGAAGGAATATTGCAACACTGGCATTCAAAGTATACGTCCCGAAAGTCACAAGCGGAAATGTTTTGGCACCCATCAGTTCCGAAACGATAATCCCGAAAATGTATACTCCAACCAGAAGATCCATTTTTTGAATGTTGAACATAAAAGCGATTATATCACGAAGTCATACAGTCTTCTGTATGTTTTCTTCATTTTGTTCAATAAGCGTGTGAATTTGCCGATACAGTTCCGCTATCAAATAGAGTGAACCCGTAATGACCAACATGGTATTTGGTTTTTTTCGTGCCTGATGAAATGCATCAATCACAGGAACTATTTTCTGAATGTTTCCGACATGATATTTTCTTGAAAGCATAAGTTCGATATTTTCCGCAGGCTCCCCTTCCATCGGCAGGACTTGCTCACTGAAATCAAATCTCGTCACATAGACAGTGTCTATCAAAGGAACAATGTATTTCAGCATCGAAAGATAGTCTTTCCCGTGCTTGAAAGCAATCAGAAAATCGAATTTAGTGTTGGGGTGTTTCTTTTTCAGACTGCGGATAAATGCGGACATTTTCTGGGGATTATGCGCTCCGTCAATGATGATTCTCTTTCCCTCAATGATTATCTCATCAAAACGGCCGGGAGTACGCACTGTGTTGAGGACTTCAAGAACAATCCGCTCATCAAGTGCAAATCCGTCACGTACTGAAGTCTCATGTACGGCAGATAACGCCAGGCTTGCATTCTCTACCTGAAATAATCCGTTTAGTGAAAGAGCAATGTTCTTCCAGTGAACGGTCTTATAGTGATAATCAAACATAAGTTGGCCGTTCTTGGTCTTAATGTTTCTGAATGTCTCCCCAGGTATCACCGTACTGAACTGAGCATCCATATTTCGTACCCGCTCTTCCACAACTTTCTGTGCTGTCGGCCGCTGTTTGATACTCACGGCAATATTTCCTTTATGAATAATATCTGCTTTCTGACCTGCAATCGCTTTCAGTGTTTTCCCCAGAATATCAATATGATCCAGACCGATTTTACTGATGACGGCAACTTTATTTTTACTATTTGCAACATTTGTGGCATCTACTCGACCGCCTGCACCCGTTTCCATGACCGCATAATCTACTCCTTCTTTGAAAAAAATGTAGTAGGCAAGTACAATCATAATTTCAAAAAATGACGGATTACCGTATTCAGTATCTGCCATTTGATGTATGGCCGGAATTATTTCATTTATGTATTGAAGAAATCTCTTTTCGGGAAGTAATTGTTGGTTGATCGATGCACGCTCGCGGATATCATACAGATGAGGAGAGATACTGACGCCAACTTTCATCCCGTGTCCCTGCAACAAACGGCTGATGATTGCGACTGTTGAACCCTTTCCTGAAGTGCCAGCAACATGGATGACTCTAATCTTGTTTTGAGGATCACCCATAAGTTTTGCCAGCTGAACGACTCTCTGAAAACTGAAGTCAGCCGACTTCTGCTCAGAGTTTGACTTTCTGAACGAAAAGAGATAATCCTGTGCTTCCGCGAGTGTTCGAAATTTCATTTCCTATAAAGGTAACTTACATTGCTTTAGCTTCGAGAAGGTCTACGACATTTTTCCAGATTTCTTTACCAACAATTTTCTCAGATTGTTCAGAGATTTCAAAGGAAACATTAACTTCCTCAAAGTAATAACTGCCGTGTACATCCCGTACAAAATCTATACCGGCAAAATCACCTTGCACTGCTTCCAGAACATGCGACGCAAATTCGCAAAGCTTTTTGTCTATTGATTCATATTTGGTAATTTTTCCTCCTCGACTCAGGTTCGTGAGGAATGAATTTTGCGGTCCGTTTCTATAGTACGCCTTTTCAATGATCGGTTTCATGGTTTTTGCATCCCGGGAGACAATAATACGGATATCTCTATATCTGTTTTTCAATTTCTTTTCCTTCTCAATGGTTTTTTGCATCATAATTGGTTCATGTTTATCAAATGAATGGAGAAGAAGTCGGAGTTCGCGCTCATTTGTGACATGAAATACTCCCTCACCGCGTCCGGAATCCGGCTTCTTAATGACACAGCTTCCGTCTCTCTGAATCAATTTCATTGCCTGGATTTCTGCCATGCTTTTGTCAAATGAGACATAGGTTTCCGGATTGATATTTGTGACAAGATTGTGTTCTCTAAAATACCGGTCTACCTCAATATGAGTGAGATATTTGTCCTGTCCGGTGATGATGAAATGCAATCCGTTCAAAACGGGGACATTCTTGTTTTTATACTCGGTCAGATATGTCACATACGCGGCAAAAACAGGTTCAGTCAGTGAAGACAGTTCTGGCCGAGCCAGAATAATATCAGGGGTCTCTTTTTTTGTTTGTTTTTTCCCGTATAAAATCTTGAGCGGATCAACAATCTTTACAGAGTGGCCCCTTCTTTTTGCGGCTTTACTAATATTGTGCTCCACACTGCCAATCTGTTCATGTTTAAGAATATGGATAGTCAACTTTTTCATATATGCGTTTTACATTGATAATGTTCCCTTAGGCAAAAAAAACAGCCGAAATATTGGCTGTGAACCCAATACTATAAGATAAATGCCGAAAAATCAAGTTGTATTATTTGAACAGTTTTGATACTCTTTATTCAGAATATTTCCGAAATTATTCAACAACCCATGGTGTAACACATCTTCATACAATCAACCTTCATTATTGACAGTTCATTTTTACTCCTATGGCACACCAAGACAAACAGATTTACGACCTTATCGAAAAAGAAAATCACCGTCAGAAAACGGGTATCGAACTCATTCCGTCTGAAAACTATGCGTCAGAACATGTCCGCAAACCTCTTGCGTCATCGTTCGTCAATAAATATTCAGAAGGCTATCCGAAAAAAAGATACTACGGCGGCAATGAAAACGTCGACGAAGTAGAGCTTATTGCTCAGGAACGGGCAAAAAAATTATTCGGTGTGGAATATGCCAACGTTCAACCGTATTCAGGATCACCGGCCAACTTCGCAGTCTACATGGCTACTTGTCAGCCGGGTGACACAATCATGGGACAGGCTCTTGTGACGGGCGGGCACCTTACACACGGCGCACACGTATCTTTCAGTGCCACTTATTTTAACAGCGTCCAGTACGGTGTTCTGCAAGAGAAACGTGAGAAAGACGGACTTTTTGATTTCGCTGCTATCCGAAAACTGGCACTTGAGCACAAACCGAAACTGATCTGGGTCGGAGCTTCAGCTTATCCGCTGCAGATCCCCTTTGAACGGTTTGCCGAAATCGCCGACGAAGTAGGGGCTTATCTTGCGGCTGATATTGCACATATCGCCGGCCTGGTGGCAGGCAGCCAGCATCCCAGCCCCGTTCAGTACGTCCACATCGTCACAACAACCACGCACAAAACACTTCGCGGACCCCGCGGAGGCATCATTATGGTGACAAAAAAAGGGCTTGAAAAAGATCCTGAACTGCCCCAGAAGATCAATAAAGCGGTGTTTCCGGGTCTTCAGGGAGGTCCTCATGACAATCAAACCGCAGCAATTGCGGTCGCTTTGTATGAAGCATCTCAACCTGATTTTAAAAAGTATGTGGCGCAGATCGTCAAAAATTCCCATGCTCTTGCAGAAACATTGAAATCCGGCGGGATCAATCTTGTCGGAAATGGATCGGAGAATCATCTTATTCTCGCTGACCTGACAAAAACACACGGCGCCGGAGCAGGATATTTTGCCGAATATGCTCTGGATGCTGTAGGTTTGACCATGAACAAAAACACCGTGCCCGGTGAACAAAGCTCACCTTTTTATCCGTCAGGAATTAGGATGGGTACACCCGCTGCAACAACAAGGGGTATGAAAGAAACAGATATGGAGTTTATCGGAAGCATAATGCTGAAAGTCCTCGAGATTATCAAAAAATACCGGTTACCTGATACAAAAGAACAGAGACTCCCGTATCTGAAGACTTTCCGGGAAGATATCCATACGCATTCTGAACTTAAGAAGCTGAGAAAAGAGGTAGAAAAGATGGCCGTGGGGTTTGATATACCGTAAAGAACCCAGCAGGTTGTGCCTGATACCTTGTATAATATACTCATGATTAAGCTACTGATTGCCGCAGATGTTGTCATGGCAGCGGTATTTGCATGGGTGTATCGAAATCTCCCGGAACAACTTCCGATTTTCTACTCCAAACCCTGGGGAGAAGCACAAATCGCCGATAAATGGTATATATTTCTGTTGCCCGTTCTAATGCACGGTATCTTTTTCCTGAATTCTGCCGTATCAAACAAGTTCTTTGCTGATGCTCCTCAACTCAAAAAACTCATGAATGCAGCCAATACATTTTTTATCCTTAGTTTTACGGGAGTCTTTTTGAAGATCCTGTTTCTCATCACCTGATGTTTACCACCGCAGTTATTATTATCGGCGCATCTGCACTTATATCGTACCTTACGACACCGTTTGCCATTCGAGTGGCAAAAAAATACAAATTGATGACCGACGTCTCGACCCGCAACCATCCGGCTCATACTCATACCGGCATTATTCCCCGCGGAGGCGGAATTCCTATTTTCATCTCCCTTCTCGTGTGCAGTCTTATTTTTTTGCCGATGAATAAAATCGTTTCCGGAATATTGATTGCCAACGCGTTCCTGCTGATCCTCGGATTGCTCGATGACAAATACGATGTCTCTCCATATCTGAGGTTTATTATGAATCTGACAATATCTACCATGGTAGTCGGCTTCGGACTGGGTATTCCTTTCATCTCCAATCCTTTCGGGGACGTCATCCAGCTCAACACATGGAAACTGACGTTTGATTTTTTCGGCGTTCGGAATATTCTTATTTTGGCGGATATTCTTGCGGTAGTCTGGCTTTCATGGATGATGAATATGGTCAACTGGAGCAAAGGAGTTGACGGTCAGCTTCCCGGATTTGTCGCAATAACGGCACTTTTTCTGGGAATTTTGTCCCAGAGATTCGTCGGTCATGACATAAGAGCCGAAACGGTCATGATCCTTTCATTCATCGTATCAGGTGCATATCTCGGCTTTTTGCCGTTTAACTTCTTCCCGCAACGAATCATGCCCGGGTACGGCGGCGGTTCCATGGCAGGATTTTTGTTGGGAGTACTTTCTATTCTTTCGTTCGGGAAAGTGGGAACCGCTATTCTGGTACTTGCCATTCCGATGATTGATGCTGTTTACACTATTATCAGACGGTTGCGTCACAAAAAATCTCCCTTCAGGGCCGATTGGGGACATTTTCACCATCGCCTTATTGAAATCGGCTGGGGAAAGCGCCGTATCGCGGTCTTTTATTGGACTATTTCGCTTATTCTCGGCATTACCAGTCTTTTTCTGTCGGGAATCGAAAAATTCATTGCGTTTATAACGGTCGGAATTGTCCTTGTCGTTTTTATCATTGTTATTGACCGTATGAAAAAGTTGAATGCACAATATAAATAGCTATGAGTAAAATCGTTGTCGGTATTTCTTCCGGAATTGCCGCATACAAAATCGTAGATTTGATTGAGATTCTTTTGAAAAAGAATCATACGGTTGATGTCATGATGACACAGAAAGCATCTTACATGATCTCTCCCGGAAAAATCGAGGAAAAGACGGGGAGACAGGTCTACATCAATCTTTTCGAAGATAATTTTTCGTATGAACGGGTACTGAAAAGCCGTAAGGTCGATCATATTGAACTTGCAAAACAGGCAGATGTTTTTGTCATAGCACCGGCAACTGCCAATATCATAGCCAAAATGGCAAGCGGTATCGCTGATGATTTCTTGACAACTTCACTCCTTGCAACACATTCACCTGTCCTGATTTGTCCTTCGATGAATGATGTGATGTGGTATCATCCCGCAACTCAACACAATCTGAGAATACTGGAATCATTCGGTTACGAAATCTTTTCTCCCGCGACAGGTTCACTGGCTTGCGGCACTGACGGAATAGGCAGATTACAGGAACCAAAAGATATTGCTCATGAGATTGGTCTTGTCCTCAGTCGTACACAGAAACTAAGGGGTAAAAAAGTCCTTGTCACTGGAGGAGGAACAATCGAACCGATTGATGATGTCCGGGTCATCACAAACCGCGGATCCGGCAAGATGGGGAAAGCACTCGCTGAAATTTGCTACCGATATGGCGCCGCTGTGACCTTTATACAATCAGAACAATCAGTAAGATCCCATCTCCCCATCAGATCAATAGTATTCCACAGCACTCAGGAACTTGCAGAGATCATTGAAAAAGAAGTCAAGGATGCTGATATCATGTTCCATACTGCAGCAGTTTCCGATTTTACGGCCGAGAAATACAAAGGGAAAATAGAAAGCACCGAAGATATTAATGTCGAACTGAAGCCTACTCCGAAAATCATAAATAAGGTCAAAAAGTGGAATCCGAAAATCACGCTTATCGGTTTTAAAGCAATTACGTCAAGCAGTGAAGAAGAAATAAAAAAACAGTCCGCAAAACTGTTTGAGAATGCGCAGGCGGACGCCGTAATCGTCAACGATGTCAGCCGTCGTGATATCGGTTTTGAATCAAATGAAAATGAAGTCTATGTGGTCACTCCTGACATGCAGATTACAAAACTGGAAAAAGCGAGTAAGATCCACATCGCCGAGGAACTGCTGAAACAACTTCTGTAATAAGGCTAAAAGCAGCACTGAACAAATTTTTCCTTTCGTGCGCAGAAATCAAAATTTGTGAATGAAGTGGATGTTCGAGCTGACAGGAATAGGCGAGTTCACTTCTGAACAAATTTTTGGTTACAAGCACGTATAAAGACTTGATTTATTCCTCGAGCGTTCCTTTGAAAAGATACATACCTTCTTCGTGAGTGAAGCGTACCGATAAACCGGTTTCGTCGTCAGTATAAACATGTTCCCGGGCATCATTAACAATTGTTGTGCCCACCAATGCAGTCGCTTCATCATTGAGATACGGGACTCCTTCTTCTCCTGTGACAATCTCACGTGAGCGCAGACTTTCTTCGCCCTTTTTCAGCCGTTCAGCCGTGGTGTCCGTCGGGGATAACCCATAATCTCTAAACTTTTCATCGTCCGTAACGCCGTAAAGAACAAGAATAAAAAGCAATTCGTCTTCTGTAAGTGAAAGTGAGTACATATTTTTTTTGAATAGTAACAGGGTAATAATACCACAACAAACGAACTTGAAAGCTATCTTTGCAGGTGACAAGGTATAATATAAGTCCCATGAAATATTTTGTTAAGACATTCGGCTGTCAGCAGAACGTTGCTGACTCTGAACGTATCGCCCAGGCTTTTGCCGCCCGGGGATTTACCGAAGCCCGCGACTATGAAGATGCCAATTACGTCATCATCAATACCTGCATGGTCCGCGAATCAGCGGAAAACCGTGTTTACGGACTGGTAAATAATCTGGGTATAATTAAAACACAAAAATCAAAAAATAATGAGCTTTTTAAGATTATTGTGACCGGCTGTATGGTCGGCATTGCATTCCGAGATAAAACCGGAAAATTCCTTTCAAAGATCAGAAAAGCAATGCCCAACGCAGATGAATTTATGCCGATTGAAGAGGTTGGATTCGACAGCGAGCCTGTCCGTCAGGATCACCATCAGGCATGGGTCCCGATCTCCAACGGATGCAATAACTTCTGTACTTTTTGTATCGTACCTTTTACCAGAGGCCGTGAGATAAGCCGTCCGTATGAAGACATCATTGAAGAGTGTCTTCATCTGAAAGCCCGAGGATATAAGAAAGTCACCCTTCTCGGTCAAAATGTCAACTCATACGGTGCGGATCTTATTCTCGGAAAAGAAAATGTTCAGGTTATGCGTGATATCAATAAAACCTACTTTGAGAAAAATGATCGTAATTATAATGACACACTAGATAAAATAAACACCACTCTTTCAACTATTCGTGCCAAATTCACTTACAACGGCCGTAATGTAGAGCCTGTATACGTGAAACATCTCGGCAAAATGAGAATTCCCACCCTCTTCCCCTATCTTCTTGAAGACATTGCGAGAATGGATTTCGAGACCGTTGATTTCGTCTCTTCCAATCCGTGGGATTTTTCCGATGAACTCATAGACATGATCGCGAAGTACCCGAATATTACAAGAACTATTCATCTGCCCGTCCAGTCAGGAGATGATAATGTGCTCAAGCGCATGAACCGATGGTACACGGCAGATGACTATCTCAACATTATTGAAAAGCTTCGCAGGAAAGTTCCTGAGATCAAATTCACAACCGATATAATCGTCGGATTCTGCGGAGAAACGGATGAAGAGTTTGCAAATACCGTCAAACTGGCTGAAAAAGTCGGATTTGAAAAAGCATATCTTGCGATGTACTCAGAACGGCCTATGACAGCAGCTACAAAAGTAATGACGGACAATGTACCTCACGGTGTCAAGAAGGACCGCTGGAAAAAACTTGAAAAGATAATCAACGGATATTGATTTCTTCTGAACTCAATTCTTACATAACCTTCACTCAATTCAAGCATGATAGGGTTATCATAGCTGTTATGATGCACCTTCTTTCCTACATAAACCCAATGAAACGCTTAGGCATACGTGAGTATTCTTTTGTTTTTCCGTTAGTGACACTGGCTGTTGCAGCCGTTTTAAATGAACTGTACGCGGTGGTACTTTTGCAGGATCCTGAAGCAGTCGGTTCTACTGCTATCTTTGTGTTTTTGTTCTTAATCATATATTTTTCTTTCCATGACGGGAGAAAAGGAGGATTTATCGCGGTAATCGGAACGATCAGTTACTACATATATATTATTTATTCACGCGGATATGAGGGAGAGCGCCTTTCAGCATCAATCGAGACTACCATTTTTCTCAGTATCGTATACTTCTTTTTGGCCTGGGTGATCGGGTGGCTAAAAGAGGAAATTGACCGGCTTATCGAGCGCGAAGCAAACGGGAAAAAGAGGCTCGAGACAATTTTTCAGCAGCTTCAGGTCGGAGTATTGGTCTCTGACAAAAATTTGTCTATTATTCAGTCAAATAACAGGCTGTTCGATATCCTGGGGATAAGCATACCTCTCGGGTTTAAAATGGATTCTGAAATTTTACTTGAATCAACAAATGGCCGCGAAAAAATAACATTTTCCGATTCTCCCATCACTCAGGCTATCAAAACAGGAAAATCCGTTTCTAACAGAGAGTTCGTCTTTCAGAAAAACGGAGACACCCGATATATTCAGGTCAGTGCTTCCCCGATCCGCAATCGGAATGAGGAAATTATTGCAGCAGCTTCCATTATCTCTGACATTACTGATCAGAAGAAAATTGAACTCCGGAAAGATGATTTTGTAAATATGGCGTCCCATGAACTCAAAACCCCTCTTACCAGTATAAAACTATATACCGATATTATTGAA